>JAADGQ010000122.1 GCA_013152295.1 Gammaproteobacteria bacterium
CACCGGTGATCATGTTTTTTACGTAATCTGCGTGTCCGGGGCAGTCAACGTGCGCATAGTGGCGATTATCTGATTCGTACTCAACGTGTGCTGTCGCGATGGTAATACCGCGCTCACGCTCTTCCGGTGCATTATCGATCTGATCGTAGCCTTTCGCGTCACCACCAAACTTCTCTGCCAGCACTTTCGTCAGCGCCGCTGTCAGTGTGGTTTTGCCATGGTCAACGTGGCCTATCGTTCCCACGTTTAGATGCGGTTTCGTTCGTTCAAATTTTTCCTTGGACACGGCTTATACCTCTTTCACTTATTCACTTAAAATACTTAAATCAAGCTCATCAAACGTTTAAAAGTCAAAAAAAACGCGGCGCCCTTTATTAAAAGCGCTTACCAACAATTTCACCGGCAACACTTGCGGGAACTTCTGCGTATTTTTCAAACTCCATACTGTACAGCGCACGCCCCTGTGTCGCAGACCGCAAGTCTGTTGCGTAACCAAACATCTCTTTTAAAGGCACTTCGGCGCGAATAACTTTACCCGCCGGACTATCGTCCATGCCTTGAACTACGCCTCGACGTCGATTCAAGTCACCCATAACAGCCCCCATATAATCCTCAGGGCTTACAACCTCAACCTTCATAATCGGCTCAAGTAACACGGGGTCGGCATCTAATACTCCAGCCCTGACACCCATGGACCCGGCAATTTTAAACGCCACCTCGTTAGAGTCCACATCGTGGTACGAACCATCAAAAAGCGTTACCTTGAGATCAACCAGCGGATAACCAGCAACTACACCGCTCTCCAACTGCTCCTGAATCCCTTTATCCACCGCAGAGATATACTCGCGGGGAACAACGCCGCCAATGACCTCATTAACAAATTCGTACCCTGCCCCAACATCTTGAGGCTCAATGCGCAACCAAACATGACCGTATTGGCCACGACCGCCGGTCTGGCGCACAAATTTTCCTTCCGCTTCAACGCACTTGCGAACGGTTTCACGATACGCAACTTGCGGAGCCCCTATATTGGCTTCAACGCTAAATTCACGACGCATGCGATCAACGATGATGTCTAGATGCAGCTCTCCCATACCGGAGATAATCGTCTGCCCTGACTCTTCATCTGTTGTTACCCGAAAAGAGGGATCCTCTTGAGCAAGCTTGCTCAGCGCCACCCCCATCTTCTCTTGATCTGGTTTCGTCCGAGGCTCCACCGCGACGGAAATAACCGGCTCGGGAAACTCCATGCGCTCAAGGACGATAACGTTACCGGGGTCGCACAGCGTATCCCCCGTTGTTACATCCTTCAAACCGATCGCTGCCGCAATATCGCCGGCATGTACTTCCTTCACTTCTTCACGGCTATTAGCGTGCATCTGAACGATGCGACCAACACGCCCGCGCTTCCCTCTTACCGCGTTATATACTGCATCCCCTGACTTGAGGACGCCGGAGTATACACGAAAAAATACCAGTGTGCCGACAAAAGAGTCTGTAGCAATTTTAAATGCCAACGCAGCAAACGGCTCTTCGTCGCAAGCATGGCGTTCCGCCTCACCTTGCCCCGCATCATCAACCACACCCTTAATCGCAGGAACATCCTTCGGGCTCGGCAAATACTCAATCACGGCATCCAGAACCGCCTGAACCCCTTTATTTTTGAACGCTGAACCACACGTCGTCACGACGATCTCGTTGCTCAGCGTCCGCGCCCGCAAACCACGGTTGATCTCCTCAACGGAAAGCGCCTCCTCTTCGAGGTACTTATCCATCAAAGCTTCGTCAGCCTCGGCAGCGACCTCTACCAACTCCATGCGCAACTGCTGACACTGCTCCAACATATCCGCAGCAATATCGCGCTCTTCAAAGCTCGCGCCTTTCGACGCATCATCCCAATAGATGGCTTTCATCTTAATGAGATCAACAACGCCTTCGAAGCCTTCTTCGGCACCTATTGGCACCTGTATCGGCACCGCCGTTGCGCCCAAACGATCGCGAATCTGCTCGACAACCCGAAAATAGTCCGCGCCGGAGCGATCCATTTTGTTGACAAAGACCATACGCGGCACTTTATAGCGATCAGCTTGGTGCCACACCGTTTCAGATTGAGGTTCAACCCCACCAACCGAGCAGAATACCGCGACAGCCCCATCCAGCACGCGCAATGAACGCTCCACTTCTATAGTGAAGTCCACATGCCCCGGCGTATCAATCACGTTGATACGATGCCGAGGAAACTGCTGGGCCATGCCACTCCAGTAACAGGTCGTAGCAGCCGAGGTGATCGTAATCCCTCGCTCCTGCTCCTGCTCCATCCAATCCATCACGGCCGCGCCGTCATGCACCTCGCCAATCTTATGGGAGATGCCTGTGTAGTACAGGATTCGCTCGGTCGTCGTGGTTTTCCCGGCATCAATATGGGCCATGATGCCGATATTGCGATAGTGTTCTATGGGGGTACTACGCGCCACAAGCTAACCCTGCCCACTCACTAACTTTTACTACAACCCAAATTACTACAACCTAAACAGAAACTCCTCACCTACCAACGATAGTGAGAGAAAGCTTTGTTAGCTTCCGCCATACGGTGCGTATCTTCGCGCTTCTTCACCGCTGAACCACTACCATCACACGCGTCAAGGATCTCGCCAGCAAGGCGACCCGCCATCGCTTTTTCATTACGTTTGCGCGCAGCATCAACCAACCAGCGCATCGCCAACGCAGCACGACGATCTGGACGAACCTCAACAGGCACCTGATAGGTTGCCCCACCCACGCGACGTGACTTCACCTCGACCATCGGCCGAATATTATCCAAGGCCTTACTAAATAGAGCCAGGGCATCATCAGCGTTGCGACGCTTTGCTACTTCATCAAGCGCAACATAAACAATTTTTTCAGCAATCGACTTCTTGCCATGCTTCATCACGACGTTGATAAATTTTGCCAACTCGACATTGCCGTACTTTGGCTCTGGATTAACCACACGCTTGGTAGCTGCTCTTCTTCTAGACATCTCTTCTCTACCTGCTCTTGTTTGCTATTAGGCTTTAGGCTTCTTCGCGCCGTATTTTGATCGGCCCTGACGACGATCACTGACGCCGGAGGTATCCAAGCTACCGCGTACGGTGTGGTAACGGACGCCCGGCAAATCCTTAACACGGCCGCCGCGAATCAAAATAACCGAGTGCTCTTGGAGATTGTGCTTTTCGCCACCAATATATGTGGTTACTTCCATCCCATTAGTGAGCCGCACGCGCGCAACCTTACGCAGAGCCGAGTTCGGCTTCTTTGGCGTCGTTGTATAGACACGCGTACATACGCCACGTCGCTGAGGGCAGCCCTCTAATGCCGGGACATTGCTCTTCGCCCGCTTGCGCTCCCGTGGTTTACGAACCAACTGATTGATTGTCGCCATGAATCCTGACCCTAGCTTTAGTAGCTTTAATTCGATACTTACTTAAAGTTCGACACAAACGATTAAGCGCCCAACCATCGACTGCGTGCCTACACAGAAATACGATTGAGCGCTTAATTTAGAATACTTTCGATCGCCGTTTTTGGGGCGGCGCCAATAAAGTCCGACGATTCTATAAGCCTTATTTTAAACTGTCAACTTTATGTTTCACCCTGCAACCGCGCACCACTACCTCGTGTTCTGAGAAAAGATCGCATATACTCGCCCGCGATGTGTGTGAAATGAGAGTGCACTGCCACCCTCCAGACTCATCTCCCCCAAGGCTGGTAATAATAGATTGATATACACTGCGCGCGCCTAAATGCCGCTACTCAATTTTATACCCACAACGCCACTCCCTTTTCAACGGGTCAAACATTAACTTACAACGTCACATCCAAGGACATACTACGGTGGAACTTTCGATCATTGTCCCCTTTTACAACGAGGAAGAGTGCATAGAGGCGATGTATAAAGCCCTTGTCGATGCGCTCGATCCCCTCGGCCTCAGCTATGAGATGCTTTTCGTTGATGATGGCAGCCGTGATACCACAGCCGAAATCGCAACGCGCATCGCAAAAAAAGACAAGCGCCTGCGCTTTGTTAAATTCAGAAGAAACTACGGCCAGACTCCGGCGATGGCTGCAGGCATTGACCACGCACGAGGAAAAATCCTCATCACGATGGACGGTGATCTGCAGAATGACCCGCGCGACATTCCACTGTTTCTCGAAAAAATCAAAGAGGGTTACGACATCGTGGTCGGCTGGCGTTTCAATCGCCAGGACAAACTGATCACACGCAAGATTCCCTCAAGAATTGCCAACTGGATCATCGGCAAAGTAACGGGTGTACCAATAAAAGATAACGGCTGCTCGCTGAAGGCGTACCGTGCCACCGTCATTAAAAATATCCCGCTCTACTCCGAAATGCACCGTTTCATTCCCGCGATGGCATCGCTCTCCGGTGCGCGAATTGCCGAGATCAAAGTACGGCACCACGCACGCGAGTTCGGCGAATCCAAATACGGTCTATCCAGAATATATAAGGTGTTGATCGATCTTCTCACCATCAAAACAATCGTTTCGTTTGCATCCCGCCCCATCCTTTGGTTCAGCATAATGGCTGCTATTGCGGCCATTTTCAGCCTGACCGCTTTCACTTCCGTGCTCTACAGCGCCGCGATCCATCCAGGGGAGTCCCTGGTTGTCATGATGGGACTGTGCATGCTGCTAGGGTCTCTCGCGGTTTTTCTACTATTTTCCGGCGTGCTCTGTGAGTTGATCTATAAAACAGGGGACCAGCGGATTGAAGATCTGTCCCGGCTGACTATCAAGACAGAGGGCTTTAATGAACACAGTAAAGAGGTAATCCATAAATGAGCTCACACATTGATCTATCCATCATCATCCCCGTCACAGAGCGCAGCGCTGATGATGTTAAGGCACTCTATTTTGAATATAAGAAGAACGTGGAAAACAGCGGAAAAAGCTACGAGTTCATCTACGTGCTCGATGGTCCTCTGCCCAGCGTGCTGGAACAACTCCAGGCGCTACGCGAAAGTGGCGAGCAGATTAAAATCATCAAACTTGCCAAGTGGTTTGGCGAAGCGACCGCGCTAAGTGTCGGCTTCGAAAATTCGAGTGGTGAGACTATCGTAACATTGCCTGCATATCAGCAGATTGATGCCAAAGATATCCCGCGCCTGATTAACGCACTCGAAGATAAAGATATGGTCGTGGCAAGAAGATGGCCGCGCATCGACTCCGCATTTAACAAGCTGCAGTCCAAGGTATTCAATTCATTATTGCGTCAGATTTCAGACCTTGATGCCAATGATGTCGGCTGCGGTGCGCGCGTATTCAGACGCCGCGTCATCGATGAGGTTCATATCTACGGCGATCAGCACCGTTTTTTAGCGATGCTCGCTCATCGCTCTGGCTTTAAAGTCATCCAGATCGACGTGGCACAGTCGCAACAAGATACGCACCAGCGCATCTATCCAGCAGGCACCTACCTGCGCAGACTGCTGGATTTCCTGACCATCTTCTTCCTGATCAAGTTCACCAAAAAACCACTGCGCTTTTTCGGCCTGCTGGGCAGTGGGATATTTACCGTCGGCTTTCTCAGTACGCTCTACCTGATTGCAACGCGCGTGCTTGGCGACGCAACGCTCGCTGACCGACCTGCACTGATGATCAGCGTGCTATTTATCGTGCTCGGCATACAGGTACTGGCGATCGGCCTAGTCGGTGAAATCGTCATATTCACACACGCCAAAGAGATTAAAGAGTACACCGTTGAAGAGATCATCAACTAACCACTGCTATGCCATAGAGAACCACAACACCGCGGCGCACGCCGCGGGTACTCTCGGCGTGAAACGAGCACATGAGCACCTCACCCCCAACGATCGACTGGGAACAGATCTCATCCATATTTCTGGATATGGACGGCACCCTGCTCGACCTCCATTTTGATGACCATTTCTGGCAGGAGTTTCTACCCGAGCAGTATGCTAACCGACACGGCCTCACCATAGAGCAGGCACTCGAAATACTGCAACCACGCTTTAAAACTAAAGAAGGAACCCTCGACTGGTACTGCCTAGACTACTGGAGCAGGGAGCTGGGGTTGGATATTCCCGCCTTGAAAATTGAGGTCGCACACCTGATCACCATTCACGACGGCGTGCTCGATTTTTTGGCGTTCACGCGCCGCGCACGCAAACGCACGGTACTGCTAACCAACGCCCACCCCAAAGTGCTCGAACTAAAAATGCAGCACACCGGGCTCAGTGCTCACTTTGACAATATCATCAGTGCACATATGCTGGGACACGCCAAAGAGGAGCCACACTTTTGGCAGAAATTGCAATCGCTGGAGCCTTTTGAGCCACGCAACACCCTGTTTATCGACGACAGCCTGCCCGTGCTCCGCTCAGCCGCGCGATATGGCATCAAACACCTGCGTGGCATCGCCAAACCGTCATCTCAAAAACCGCCCAGAACAGACCATGAATTCCCCATGCTAAGCGGATTCAGTGAAATAGTGCCCACAACTTAACCCAAATATTTCAACGGTACCGAGTCACGTCATCAACCCCGGCGCCCGCAAACCCTTCTGCTCGCAATCGGCATGACTCACACTCGGCGCACGCACGCCCCTGCTCATCAGCCTCATAACACGAAACAGTCATCGAGTAGTCAACCCCCAGCCGCAGCCCGGCCTGGATGATCTGTGCCTTACTCAGATCGATCAGCGGTGCATGAACCGTTAACCGTCGGCCCTCGACTGCGGCGCGTGTCGCCAGATTGGCCATCGTCTCGAAGGATTCAATGAACGCGGGCCGACAATCAGGGTAGCCTGAATAGTCGACAGCATTAACACCGATGAACAGATCCTGAGCTTCCAGCACCTCGGCCCACGCCAGCGCCAACGACAAAAAGACGGTATTGCGCGCCGGCACATAGGTGACCGGAATGCCTTCGGTCGGCTGATGCGGAATCGGTATCGAGAGGTCGGTCAGCGCAGACCCCCCCATCCCCCCTAAATCCAGCTGCAGCACTTTATGCTCGATGGCAGCAAAGTGCCGCGCCACATCTTGGGCAGCTGACAATTCGGCTTGATGGCGCTGCTGATAGTTAAAGCTCAATGCGTAACATTGAAACCCTTTCTCAACGGCCAATGCCAACACGGTTGCAGAGTCGAGCCCGCCAGAGAGCAGCACGACGGCGCGGCGCGGCGAAGCATTGCTCTCTCTATCGAATGACATGATGACAGGCTTCTTTAATGCTCTATTTTCCGGGCATATTGCCCCACAGCTGTTTGTGCAGCTGTGTCTGAAAACGCACGGGCAGGCGATCTTCAAGTATCCAGTCAGCCAAGACAACGTCTTCCAGCTGCCCTTGACTGGTGCCAAACAACACTTGACAACGCTCATTCAAGCGGTGCTGTCCAAGCTGCTCAACCGCCCACAGATAGTCCGCGCGATCACAAATAACGAACTTAACCTGATCCTTTGCGACAAGTAACTCGATGTTGGCAACACGATTCTTCGCCATCTCTCCCGAGCCTGGTGTTTTGATATCCATCACCTTGACGACCCGTGAATCAACAGCGCTCAGATCAACGGCTCCACTGGTTTCGAGCGACACTTGATAGGCTGCATCGCAGAGCGTGGCCAGCAGATGAACGCACCCCTTCTGCATCATCGGTTCACCACCTGTCACCGTGACATAACGCGCGCTGTATTGGCTCACTGCGGCAACAACGGCCGCCTCCGGCATCCGTTGTTCGCCATGAAAAGCGTAGCTGGTATCACAATAGTGACAACGAAGTGGGCAGCCGGTGAGACGCACAAATACTGTCGGCCAACCGACAGTGTCCGCCTCACCCTGCAATGAGTAGAAGATTTCGGTAACGCGCAGCGCATGCGTGCCATCAAGGCGAGAAGTGGGGCGAGAAGCAGGACGTAATACAGATTGCATCGAGACTAAAAGAGTGGCAGACCAAACAAGCGAGAGGACTCTACAATAAAAACTAATCCAGATACTTCTAAATGATCCGAGCTAGTGTCCTTCAGATTTAAGCCGTTGCAGGCGGTTTTTGGCCAAACGCGCAGCACTGCTCTGCGGGAAGCGCTGGACCAACTCCTCCAGAGCCTGCCGGGTCTGAACCCAATCCTGCAACTCATAATAGGTGTAACCCAGCTTCAACAAGGCTCCTGGCAATTTGGCACTGTGGGGATAGAGGGTGCCCACTTTTTTGAACTCTTCCGCTGCAACAGCAAACTGCCGTGTGACATAGTTGGCTTCACCGAGCCAATACTGGGCATTGTTCGCCAACTTGCCATCGGCATGTTTCGTCAAAAATTGACGAAATGCTGGAATCGCCTGCTCGTAACGACCATCTTTGAGCAGCGCGAACGCCTGTTCGTAGTCACGCGTCTCCTGCTCTGAATCATTCGCGTTCGCCATGCTGGCGCTGGGTGTTGCAGACAACGCTCCCCCCGGAGGTGCGAGCTGCTGTGCAGCTCCTGCAGCAGCGCCACTCTGAACAACCGAGACCGTGCTTGCGCTCATGCCCGCCACGCTCTTTTCCAATTCACGCAAACGCCGATCACCATCGAGATAGAGGTCACGCTGGCGCTTGCGCAGCCCTTCGAGCTGATGCGCCTGCTCCTCGGCAAGGCCCACCAAACGTTGTATCTCGGTCTGCTGCTCATCGATACGCATCAGCATCTCAACCAGCGCCTGACTCTCCAGCAGGCGCTCGATCTTTCTCACACGAGCATCCAAAGAGAGCCGAGACGGCTGACCCGACTTTACCTGTGGCGTTGCCTCCACAACCGGCGGCAACTCTCTTGCGCTTGCGTTTGTAGCAACGACACCGCAGCACACCAGCACACCGCACAGAGCAAGAATCAAATGTCGATGGTAACTCACTGCTTTTTAACGTCCTGCGTAGACGAGTTCAACCCGCCGGTTGCGCTCCCACGACATCTCGTTATGACCCATAACAGCCGGGCGCTCCTCGCCAAAGCTCACAACGTCGAGCTGAACAGCCGATGCACCCTGCAGTGCCAGCAAGCGGCGCACTGCCTGAGCACGGCGCTCACCCAAAGCCATGTTGTACTCACGACTACCGCGTTCATCCGCATGACCTTCCAGCGTTACCCTAGCAGCAGGATGGTCGGCCATATAAGCCGCGTGAGCCTCGATGACAGCACGATACTGAGGCTTGACGCTGCTGCGGTCATAGTCGAAATAGATGACGCGCTTGGACAGCAGGCTAGAGGGATCATCCAGCGGATCACCACTGAATGCGGCGGGGGCACTGCTACCATCAGACAGCGCGTTACCTGAAAATCCCGAATCATCCGGGGCTGCAACCGACGAAGCAGCGCCGCTCTCTTCAGCTGGGGCACTACTGCCAGCAGTATCATCGCCCTTTATTGCACTACCCGTTGTTCCGCAACCCAGCATGAGCAGAACAGGTATCACAACAATAAAAAGCCTCACATATGTATTCATCCTTCGCTCCTGTCGTTCTCTCGCGTAGCGCTTACGATTAAGCACTACGACTATTATCGTTTAAACGGCGACCACGCCGGTTCGCGCGCATCCCCCTCGGGCAGAGACAGACGCTGCTTTACTCGACCGTCCACCGACACTGCCGCCAGCACACCGCTGCGACGACCGCGCGTCGCGTAGATAATCATGCTGCCGTTGGGTGCAAAGCTTGGCGATTCGTCCAGCGCACCATCCGTCAAGACACGCAATATGCCCGTCTCCAGCTCCAATAGGGCGATATAATACTTGCCATTGGCACCATGCACCATAGCCAGCAGCTTGCCATCGGGCGAAAACGACGCCTTGGCATTGTATTTACCTTCAAAGGTCAAGCGCTGCGCGTCACCGCCATTGACAGAGATGCGGTAGAGCTGCGGCTGCCCACCACGATCAGAGGTAAAAACAATGGAGCGTCCATCAGGCGCCCACACCGGCTCTGTATCAATGCCCAAATGGTGCGTCAAACGACGCAACTTTTTTCGGGACCGATCATACAGGTATATTTCGGGATTGCCATCTTTAGAGAGCACCATCGCCAACTTTCGACCATTCGGCGACCAGGAGGGCGCTCCGTTCAAACCTGGAAATGATGTCAACATTTCGCGCCGACCGCTGACGATCTCTTGAATAAACAGCTTGGGCCGACGTTTCTCAAATGACGCGTAGGCAAGCCATTTACCATTCGGCGACCAAGAGGGCGACAGTAGTGGCTGCTTGGAGTTGAGCACCGCCCGCGAACCATAGCCATCCGCATCAGCAACCATGAGTGAATATTTGAGCGCACCGCTAAGCCCTTCGACAGCGGTAACATAAGCGATGCGCGTTGCGAACACACCGCGCTCGCCGGTCAACGCCTCGTAGATAATGTCGGCGATCTGGTGCGCCGCACGGCGCAAGCCGCTCACCGGCAGCACTCGACCATCAGCAGGAATGTTGTAGCCAACCAGCTGAACACCGCGAAAAACATCAAAGAGTTGGAACTGGATAGTGTAGCCGTTGCCCGAGCGGGTGATTTTCCCGATAACCAGGTTCTCGGCATTCAGCACCCGCCAATCTTTGAACCTCACTTGACGACCTTCACTGGGGCGAGCCAGAAAGTCGCGCCTCGGTAGCGGAGAGAAACGCCCGCTACGCTGCAGGTCGGCACTGATAATCTCGGCGAGATCCACCGGCAGTGTCGCCATGCCGCTATTACCGAACGGGACCACCGCAATCGGCGTCGCTTCATCGACCCCCTGGGTAATCTCTATGTTCAAAACTGCCCGGGCCGGCTGCATCACACACAGTCCGATCACAGCGCACCACACTATCAAACGTACCATGAGTAATCGCTTCGATTTTTAGTCACGTGGATGAAAGGTAAATACCAGATCACGATCAAACAGAGCCGGATCTGGCGGCAATGGCAGCGGCGACGCCTTGCGCACCGCATTTTCAATAGAGCGCTGAACAATGGCGTCGGCGTTACAGCGAGTAACCGTCGCATTGATCACTTCGCCACCAGGGATTTGATGAACTTTAACGTCACAATCAATACCAGCGCTGGCGCCGGGTGGACGCGCCCAGTTGCGCTCCACTTTTTGAGCAATCGCGCTAATGTACTTCGAACGCAACGCGTTCAAGCGACGATCCCGCAGCGCCTGGCGCCGTTGCTCCTCGGCTTGGCGCCGCTGTTCGGCCTCCATGCTACGTTGCGCCTCCAGTTCTGCGACGCGTCTCGCCTCGGCATCCTTGCGTTTTTTCGCCTCAGTCTGGCGTCTCTTCTCTTCCCTCTCTTGGGCCAGACGTTTTGCCTCAACCTGTTTGCGTTTTTTCTCTTCCGTGCGGCGCTTTTTCTGGGCCTCCAGTCGCTGCGCTTCACTGCGCTTCTGCTTCTCCCGCTGTGCAGCTTGCTTCTGCCGCTCCTTTTTCAGCGCCTTGGCCCGCCGCTCTTCGGCCTTGCGTTTTTTCTCAGCCGTCTTTAAACGCTGCTCTTCCTTGCGGCGCTTACGCTGCGCCTCTTTTGCTTTCGCCGTAGCGCGCTGCTCACGTTCACTCTTCTGCTGCTCAGCACGCTGCAACTTCTCCAGCTCCTGCTGAATTTTGCTCTCGTCCACCGCAACAGCCTGCACCACATCTATTTTTTTCTGTGCAGCCTGCGTCGGTACATGATCCCAATCCACACTGAAAACCAAAAACACCAGCAGTGCCACATGCACAAGAACCGCGTAGAAAAGCGCGCGTGATTTCTCAAACATCAGCCGTTATCCATTGCACCCTGTCGTCACACACAGATCGATCACTCTTCGACCATTTCAGTGATCAAGCCAACACCCGGCACACCTGCCTTCTGCAACAGCACCATGGCACTCACCACCGCCCCGTAGTGCACAGACTTATCGCCTCGAACATAGACCGGCGTACCCGGACGATGCCTCAGCACCGCAGCAACCCGAGCCACCAGTGTCGCAGGGTCAACACTCACATCAGGGTCGTCACCAATATCAATGTAATAAGCGCCCCCTGCATCCACAGTCACCACCACCGGCTCCAGCGTTTGGGTATCGATGGATTCAGCGTTGGCCTGGGGCAATTCAACCTGCACCCCTTGAGTCAGCAGCGGCGCGGTGATCATGAAAATGACCAATAATACCAACATCACATCGATGTAGGGCACCACATTAATTTCGTGCATGGGACGCCGACGCGCACGCGGTTCGCTCATGGCGTTAACGGACCCCCCAACAGCCGGGCCAAAAAACGGGCACCGCTACAGGGCATTACTTCTGCCTTCACCAAGCACTGCCGGTGCCTGACGTTGCAGCACACCGTAAAACTCCTCCTGAAAATTGTCATAACGCCCCATCAGGCGATCAACTTCGTGGGAGTACTTGTTATATGCAATCACCGCGGGAATCGCCGCAAACAGCCCCATCGCAGTGGCGATCAGCGCCTCGGAGATTCCCGGCGCAACCATTGCCAGCGTCGCCTGATTGACATTACCCAACGCATGAAAAGAGTTCATGATGCCCCACACTGTACCGAACAGGCCGATGTAAGGGCTGGTTGAGCCAACGGTCGCCAAAAAAGAGAGGTTGGTTTCGAGCTCATCCATTTCACGATTTTTAGCAACCCGCATCGCGCGCTGCGGCCCCTCAAGCACCTCGCTGCCATTCACACCCGGCTGCTTACGCAGCTGAATGAAGACTTTAAAGCCTGCAGCAAAAATCTCCTCCATACCAACGCTTTCACCCTGCCGCGAGCGCACCTGCGCGTAGAGATTCGCGAGATCCCTGCCCGACCAGAAGCGATCTTCAAAATCATCCGCCGCGCGGCGCGCTCTTTTCAAGGCCATCGATTTTTTGAAAATCATCGTCCAGGAGATCAGCGAAGCCAGCAGCAGTATCGCCATCACCAGCTGAACCAACGGACTGGCTTGTGTCACCAAGTTGAGCAACGACAGATCAGCAGTCAACTTTTTATGCCTCCTAAAATGAGTCCGCAGCAGAGTTCGCAATCAACCCTGGCACACGAACAAAAAACAGCTACCCTATAATCGTGATTCGCTGCCAACATACAGCGCGCCCGGTCACACTTCTATCCGATACGTTACGCGGCGAGCGGCTCATCAATCATCGAAAAGATCGCCACCACTTTGCTGCGGCGCCTTCAAGCCAAAGTGCAGGTAGGTGCTGCGCGTTGCGATCCGGCCACGCGGCGTGCGCATCATAAAACCCTGCTGAATCAGATAGGGTTCCAACACGTCTTCAATGGTGCCGCGCTCTTCGCCGATGGCCGCAGCCAGATTATCAACCCCTACCGGCCCGCCATCAAAGCGTTCAATGATCGCTTTGAGCAGCTTGCGGTCCATAATGTCAAAACCATTTTTGTCAACATTGAGCATATCCAGCGCCAACGTTGCTGACGCCTCTGCGATGCGGCCATCGCCTTTCACTTCAGCGTAGTCACGCACCCGGCGCAACAACCTGTTGGCGATGCGCGGTGTCCCTCGCGAGCGACGTGCGACCTCTCTGGCACCACCGGCTTCGATCTCGAGACCGAGAATGTGCGCCGAGCGCTCGACGATGGTGATCAGATCCTCCACCGAATAGAACTCAAGCCGCTGAACAATACCGAAGCGATCGCGCAGCGGCGAAGTAAGCGATCCCGCACGGGTCGTGGCACCCACCAGCGTGAATGGCGGCAGATCCAGTTTGATGGAGCGCGCGGCAGGCCCCTCGCCGATCATGATATCGAGCTGATAATCCTCCATCGCCGGATAGAGCACCTCCTCCACCACCGGACTGAGACGATGAATCTCATCCACGAAGAGCACATCATGCGCTTCCAGATTGGTGAGCAGCGCAGCCAGATCACCGGGCCGCTCCAGCACAGGCCCCGATGTATGTTTGAGACCCACCCCCATCTCGTTGGCGATGATATGCGCCAGCGTTGTCTTGCCCAGTCCCGGCGGCCCAAAAATTAGCACATGATCGAGCGCCTCGCTACGCTTGCGTGCGGCGGGAATAAAAACCTCCATCTGCTCACGCACCACCGGCTGCCCCACGTAGTCCTGCAGCGACTTGGGGCGAATGGCACGATCTACGCTCTCATCATCTGACGAGGCGACAGCCGAAATGAGGCGCTCGGGTTCAATCATGGCTATGGCAGGTTCATCGTGATTACGCTAAACGGGCTACTAAAATTGCGGATACGCTACGTGTTTCGCCGTGCAAATGCAATCCCAGGCCGCGCGCTCTTAATGCCACAAAATGCTACCCCGCTACCCCTTTACCACTGACTGCAGCGCCAGACGAATAATCTCTTCGCTGGCCAGCCCTTTGTGCTCGATAGACCTGACCATGCGGCTCGCCTCCTGCGCTTTATAGCCGAGCGCAATCAGCGCGCTCACGGCATCTTGCAGCGAACTGTCGGGCAATGTGAGTGGCGTTGCACTGGCTGTCGGCGCGGAGGAGTCCGACCCACCAACCGACCAGTTTTTAATCCGATCACGCATTTCGATAATGAGCCGTTCGGCGGTTTTTTTGCCGATACCAGGCAGGCGCACCAGCGATACCGTGTCGCTCTCCTGCACGCAACGCACAAAAGCATCGGCGGAGATACCCGACAAGATAGTAAGTGCCAGCTTGGCACCGACGCCGTTAACCTTAATCAGATCACGAAACAGGGTTCGCTCGTTTTCGCAGGCAAAGCCATACAGAAGATGGGCATCTTCACGCACGATCAGGTGGGTGTAGAGGGTAATTTCGCTGCCAACATCGGGCAGCGTATAAAAAGTGGTCATCGGTGCATCGATTTCGTAGCCAACACCTTGCACATCGAGCAGTAGCTGAGGCGGCTTTTTACCGAGCAGCCGACCACACAGACGGCCAATCATCGGCGCCGTCTCCACGAGCGACGCCCTTTTCCAGTTGTCCCACGGTGAGCAGATAGCGGTAGCTGCATATTTTCACTAGCCTGTTGAATATGAAAATGGCACAACGCGACGGCCAACGCATCAGCTGCATCAGCCTGGGGGCTGCTCGTTAAATTCAACAAAACGCTCACCATATGCTGCACTTGCTCCTTCGCGGCATTGCCTTTGCCGACAACGGCCAGCTTGATCTGCGCGGGTGTGTACTCTGCAACAGGCATTGACGAATCAACCGTCGCACAAATCGCGGCGCCACGCGCCTGACCAAGCTTGAGCGCTGAATCAACATTGCGTTGCACAAAAACCTGCTCAATCGCCATCTCATCGGGCTGATACGCCGCAATCACTTCACGCACGCCGCTAAAAATATTTTTGAGGCGCACAGCAAACAGCTCATCACCAACACGAATACAACCACAAGCCACATGTTGCGCGCGGTTCCTCTCAATTCTTATGACGCCGTACCCGGTGATGCGCGAGCCGGGATCAATACCGAGAATCAACATGGGCCATCCAGCCGATTCAAGCGCACGTTACAGCTGCGCCATCACCTCGTCGGAGATATCCACATTGGAGTAGACCTCCTGCACGTCGTCGAGATCTTCCAACATCTCCAGCAGCTTGAGCATTTTTTGAGCGCCATCAAGATCCAGCGTCACACTGGTGGATGCCTCCATCGTCACCTCGGCGTGATCCGGCTCCAGCCCCGCTGAAATCAATGCCTCTTTAACATCGACAAACTCATCAGGGGCAACCATCACATCCACCGAGCCATCGCTGTTAGTGACCACATCATCAGCACCGGCCTCCAGCGCGGCCTCCATAATGGCATCCTCATCGGCGCCCACCGGGTAGCTAATGATGCCCTTCTTCTCGAACAGATAAGCCACTGAGCCATCGGTGCCGAGATTACCGCCGCGCTTGGTGAAGGCGTGGCGCACCTCCGATACCGTGCGATTACGGTTGTCGGTCATGCATTCGACCATCACCGCCACGCCGCCGGGACCATAACCCTCATAGCGAATCTCTTCGTAGTTCTGCCCCTCCATCTCACCGGCGCCGCGCTTTATCGCGCGCTCGATGGTGTCCTTGGACATGTTGCCCGCCAATCCTTTGTCCATCGCCAAACGCAGACGCGGGTTGGATGAGGCGTCTGAGCCGCCCATGCGCGCGGCCACAGTAATCTCACGGATCAGCTTGGTAAACAGCTTGCCGCGCTTCGCGTCCTGAGCGCCTTTGCGGTGTTGAATATTCGCCCACTTACTGTGTCCGGCCATGCCTATTCTCTCTTCTTTCGTTGATACAGACGCATTTATGCAGATGTTTACACTGAGACAGCGAACATACGCTGCAACGCCACCCGAGCCTGCTCTGCTTCCGCCTCGGGGACACGAATGCGGTTAACAACGTCGCCATCCACCAGGCTCTCCAACACCCACAACAGATGCTGCGGATCAATACGAAACATCGTCGAGCACATGCAGATGGTCGGCGACATAAAGTGCACCCACTTGCCCTCTTTTTTACACTGATCACGCAAACGATTCACCAGGTTCAGCTCGGTGCCCACCAGCCAGCGCGTACCTGCCGGTGCATTCTGAACGGTCTGAATAATCACCTCGGTGGAGCCGACATAATCTGACTTTTCACACACCTCAAAAGAGCATTCGGGATGCGATATGACCTGCGCATCGGGGTGCTCGGCACGAAACTTGTCGATGTGCTCGGGCTGAAATATCTGATGCACCGAACAGAACCCTTTCCACAGCGGAGCGGATCGCATCAGCGCTCAAACCACCCATCGGTTTGTCAAAATCCCACACCACCATCTCATCCAGCGGCACACCCATCGTGTGGCCGGTGTTACGCCCCAGATGCTGGTCCGGGAAAAACAGCACTTTTTCGCGTTGCTCAAAAGACCACTCCAGCACCCGGCGCGCATTGGACGAAGTGCAGACAATGCCACCGTGGCGACCACAAAACGCTTTCAGGTCAGCCGCCGAATTGATATAGGTCACCGGCGTGATCTGCTCATCCGGATCAAGCACCTCGGCCAGCTCACGCCACGCGCGCTCCACTTTGGCCAGGTTGGCCATGTCGGCCATCGAGCAGCCCGCACCCAGATCGGGCAGTATCGAGATCTGCTCGGGGCGGGAGAGAATATCCGCCACCTCAGCCATAAAGTGCACGCCGCAAAAGACGATGTAATCCGCCTGTGACAATGCCGCCTGGCGCGACAATTTTAACGAATCACCACTGATATCCGCATGACGAAAAACCTCTTCACGCTGGTAGTGATGGCCCAAAATCACCACACGCCCACCCAGCGCCTTTTTGGCAGCGATGATACGCGCCTCGCAATCGGCCTGATCCAACTGTACAAAAGCGGGCATCGAAATCGTATTAACAGTCATTATCTGAACCTGTTGCGCAAATGTCGTGGCACCTGGGCAGACTCACCAAACCGTTCATCCGGCCTTAAGCCGAGACCTTTGGACGCAGACGAATGCCGAGGTCGCGCAGCTGCGTATCAACAACCGGCGACGGCGCCGATGTCAACGGGCACGCTGCGGTCTGCGTTTTCGGAAAAGCGATAACATCACGAATAGATGACGCTCCGGACATCAGCATTACCAAGCGATCAACACCAAATGCAATACCACCGTGCGGTGGGCAACCATACTTCAACGCATCGAGCAAAAAGCCAAATTTTTCGCGCGACTCCTCTTCGTCAATACCCAGCAATTTAAATACGCTGGCCTGCATCTCTGGCGTGTGGATGCGAATCGATCCGCCACCCACTTCAGTGCCATTGAGCACCAGATCATAGGCGCGCGACAGGCAGCTCTCGGCGTTGCTCTCCAGCTCCGCCACTGCCTCAACCTGCGGCGCAGTAAACGGGTGGTGCAGTGCATTCAAGCGCCCACTTCGCTGATCTTTATCAAACATCGGAAAGTCAACAATCCACACCGGACGCCAGCCATGTTCGACCAAACCACGATCATGACCCAGTTTGACCCGCAACGCGCCCAGCGCTTCGTTCACCACATGCGCACTGTCTGCGCCGAAAAAGATGAGGTCGCCATCTTGCGCACCAGTGCGTTCCATAATGGCGTTGACCACTTCATCCGGTAAAAATTTGAGGATGGGTGACTGCAAACCTTCACGCCCTTTCGCCCAATCATTGACCTTGATGTAAGCCAATCCTTTAGCGCCGTAAACCCCAACAAAGCGGGTGTATTCGTCGATCTCTTTGCGCGTCAGCTCGCAACCCTTGGGGAGTCGTAGTGCGGCCACCCGCCCGTTGGGATCCTTCGCGGGCTGGGCAAACACTTTGAACTCAACCTGCTGCATCACGTCACCCAGGTCAACCAGCTCCAGAGCAATGCGCAGATCGGGGCGATCGATGCCATAGCGCGATATCGCTTCGTGGTAGCTCATGCGCGGAAAGGGGGCATGCAGCGCAACTTCCAGCTCCTGAGTAAAGAGCTGGCGAATCATCGACTCCATGAGGTTCATGATGCCGTCTTCGTCAACAAATGAAAGCTCAATGTCGAGCTGGGTGAACTCCGGCTGGCGGTCGGCGCGCAGGTCTTCATCACGAAAACAGCGAGCAACCTGGTAGTAACGGTCCATGCCCGACATCATCAGCAGCTGCTTAAATAGCTGCGGCGACTGCGGCAGCGCAAAAAATTCGCCACTATGCGTCCGGCTCGGCACCAAATAGTCGCGAGCGCCCTCCGGTGTCGAGCGCGTCAGCACCGGCGTCTCAATATCAAGGAAACCGTTGTCATCCAGAAAATTACGCATGTTGCGCGTCACCCGCGAACGCAACATCATCTGGCGCTGCATATGCGGGCGACGCAGATCGACGTAGCGGTAACGCAGCCGGGTATCTTCGTTCACATCCAGCTCATCATCGACAACAAAGGGCGGCGTCTCGGCAGCGCTTAGAACTGTTAGCCTATGCCCAAGCACCTCGACCTGACCCGTTGGCAGATCAGGGTTGATGGTCCCCTCGGGACGACGACGTACGCGGCCTTTAATCTGCAAGATATATTCACCACGAACACGCTCCGCAGTGGCAAAGCTCTCACGCGTATCGGGATCAAATACCACTTGCAACACACCTTCGCGGTCACGTAGATCGATAAAAATCACACCGCCATGATCGCGCCGGTTGTGCACCCAACCACACAGCTCGACCTCCTGATCTAGGTGAGATTCGTTAACGTGGCCGCAGTATTCGGTGCGCATGAGCTTTGGTTTCCTGTGTTACTGATTAATTAGTTAATTTGATGTGGCCCGGCCAGCCACGTTAGTCACTACTGCGAGCAGGGCACGCTGAAGTGCCACATGCAGGGGAAGGTACTTGTTTCGCTTTATCTGCGCCATCACTCTTCGGTTTTTTAGCGCCATTTTTGAAATCGGTCTCATACCAACCACTACCCTTTAGGCGAAACCCCGATGCGGAGACTAGCTTTTTCAGTGATGGCTTGCTGCATTCAGGGCAGTCGCTCAATGGAGCATCACTCATCTTTTGAATGCGCTCCAAACGATGTCCACAGGTCACACATTCATATTCGTAGATAGGCATAACCCACCCTCCCAAACAAGTAGAGTTAATTTTTAGAGATCACGACACAACGAGGCTTTAAGAATGAGGGCAGCTAAGCACCTTTCCAAGGTTGCGCCGGACAACCACTATCCGCACCACAGAAACGAGTTTTTTCGGAAAAATTAGAGAGCAAACATGAATGGCCATCTAATACCGAACGGTAAAACCGCCGAATTATAGCGCCAAAGGGGAGGTTTGTCTTCAGAGTAAAATCGTTAATCGCTCGGCCCGCAGCAGAACACAGGCACTTTAACCCACGACTTTTTTAAGAACGGCATCGAGTTCGCCGTAGAGTACGCGCCCAGGGCGCTTGTAGCGCACCGTTCCTTCGCGGTCGATG
>JAADGQ010000086.1 GCA_013152295.1 Gammaproteobacteria bacterium
GAGGCTAAAAGCAAGTAGAGGAGAGCGTTCGCCCCAGACCCAGGCTGGTGGAGCGGAGCGGAACCCGCCAGGGGCTGTGGTGATCGCTCGGTGGCGGGATTGGCACGGGGCAGAAGCTGCCAGGTCTTTTCACTCTTTTCGATATTGACAGATGATTTTCGGCACATATAATTAAACATATATTATTTTTTAGGGGTCGATTATGGGTCAAGTTACAATTTACCTGGAAAAAGATATTGAGCAAAAGATGGTAGATGCCGCAAAATCTGCTCATTTATCAAAGAGTAAGTGGATCGCGAAGCTTATTCAGGACAAGGTAGCAAATGAGTGGCCTCAATCTGTTGCTGAGCTCGCTGGCTCATGGGAGGACTTTCCGACCATAGGTGAGATTAGACATGATGGTGGGAAAGATCTCGATCGAGAGGGGTTGTAATGTATGTTGTTGATACAAATACATTAATCTATTTTTTCAAGGGAATGGGAGGTGTTCCAGACAAATTTCTTGATGTGTCGCCAAAAGATATAGCCATTCCGTCAGTCGTGTTGTACGAATTGGAGTGTGGCATAGCGAAGTCTACCTCCCCTCGAAAACGGCAAGCCCAGTTGAAAGAGTTATGCTCCTTGGTTGTAATATTGCCATTTGGTAGCGAAGCGGCACGCTTATCAGCCTCAATCCGGGCTAGCCTTGAAAAGAGAGGCACGCCAATTGGGCCTTACGATGTATTGATTGCGGGTACTGCGATAGCTAATAAAGGGATATTGGTTACCAATAACACGAAAGAGTTTTCACGGGTATCCAAATTGAAGCTGGAGAACTGGTACAGATAAAATCTGGCTCTTCGTAGAAGGGTGCAAGTCATGGTGCAATGCCCTACGACCTCTTCAACGCATCAAACAACCCGTATTGCCAGCGGCGCATCGCCAATACCACAGTCGTCCCCTCACGTTGCTCGAAGTCGAGTGATGCATCGTCATGGCTCAGTGCATCAAACTCACGGGCCAGGTTCTCCATCTTGCGTTGAAAGACGGCGTTGGAGCTTTTTGCAAGCATGCCGTTGATCACGATCAGCTGTTCGTGGCTTTTATCGAAGCGTGAGCTGAAGAATTCGGCTTCGAGTTTTTCCTGAAAAAAGCGCTGAATCGGGCCGTTTTCGAGCCATTTGAAGTTGGATGCCACACGTCGCTTGATACGGTTGTTGGGCAGCAGTTCGATCAATTTCAGCCTGTCGAGTTTGGCCAGATGTTGAATGCATCGGTGGGATGAGAGATGAAACTGGTCGATGATGTTTTGCAGCGTCCAGCGGTTCAACACGCAGACGGTGATCAGCAGCAGCTCGATATCGGCGGCGATCTGCTGCTCCTGCTCCAGGCTGAGTGAGCTGAGCATCGTTTTTGCGCTGCTGTTCATCTGCTGCACGAGGTCGGAGATCTCCATCTCCATCATCTGGCAGATCTGGTCGAGGCGTTGCAGCGAGAAGCTCTGCTCTGAAAAGAGCCGCTTGACGCTCGCTTCAGAGAGGGAGAGCACAACGGCGACATCCTTGTAGGATTTGCCGTGCGCTTTGAGGGCACGCTTGAGTGCATTGATCAGTGGTACGGTTTGAGCCATTGGGCGGTCTATTTGCGGTTGATATTAATCGTTGTGTAACTTTCGCAGTCAAAAAAACAGCGCCGTAGGCCTGATCAAGCCTAAGCGGATCAGGCGTTTATTGCAGGAAAGCTTCGCCCGTTCCGCCTAGGCTTGAACGGGCCTACGGGTTGCCTTTATAAATAACGGCAATTAATGCCCCCGTATGGCGAAAAAAATCTTATTCATACGCGAAAAACAGTTGTGACGCTTAATTTCATCTGAAGTATCGAAAAATAGTACCATTGGCCTATTATTTTGCAACATTTTGATTTTAGGTTGTTGTTGGCGATACCTCAAACTATGCTATTCGAAAATTTATCGCTGACCACTCACTGCAACATCAACCGCAAAGAGGCATGACCCCATGAGCGCGCTTTTCCGCATCGCCGGTTTTATCCCGTTTCTTGTGATGATTTTTCTCAACGCCTTTGTCGATCTGGGGCATAAAATCATCATCCAAAATACGATCTTCAAGATCTACGATGAGCAGACCCAGGTGATTTTGACGGCGATCGTCAATGGCCTGATTCTGCTGCCGTTTGTGCTGCTGTTTACGCCCGCCGGGTTTCTCGCGGATCGTTTTCGCAAACCACGGGTGATGCAGATCAGTGCCATGGTCGCGGTGGCGCTGACGCTGATGATCACCGCGGCCTATTACGCGGGTTGGTTCGACGTGGCGTTTGGCATGACCTTTCTGCTCGCGGTGCAGAGCGCGTTCTATTCGCCTGCCAAATATGGCTACATCCGTGAGTTGACCGGCAAGTCCCGTTTGGCAGCGGCCAACGCAGCGGTGCAGGCGTGCACGATTGTTGCGATTCTCTCGGGTATTTTCTTTTTCTCGATTCTGTTTGAGTGGGCACTGGCCAGCACGGTCTACAGCACAAAGGCAGAGATCATGCAGATCATCGCGCCGTTGGGTTGGGTGCTGGTGGTCTGCTCACTGTTTGAGCTGGTCGCGGCGTTTCGTCTGCCAATGTTGGTCGGTGCCGACTCTGGTTTCAGCTCAAGTTCAAGTGCTAACTCAAAGCTTGGCACCCCTTTTAATTGGCAGCGTTATGTCTCTGGCCAATCGCTGCGCAGCAATCTGAGTATGTTGCGCAGTACGCGCGGTATCTGGCTCTCGATCATCGGCTTGTCCGTGTTCTGGGCGATCTCTCAAGTCGTGCTGGCGACGTATCCGGCATTTGCCAAAGAGACGTTGGCGATCACCAATACCGTGGTGATTCAAGGGCTGCTGGCGTGCGCCGGTATCGGCATTGTTATTGGTTCACTGCTGGCCAGTCGGGTTTCCGCGCGGCATATTGAAACGGGGCTGATACCTGTCGGCGCGCTGGGCGTGGTGATTACGTTGGCGCTGCTGCCGCAACTTGAATCGTTGCCGCTACTGGCGCTCGATATTCTCTTTTTTGGGCTGTGCGGCGGGCTGTTTATTATTCCGCTCAATGCGCTGATTCAATTCG
>JAADGQ010000173.1 GCA_013152295.1 Gammaproteobacteria bacterium
TACTGATTGTGGATGATGTCATCTCAGCCGGCACGTCAGTACGCGAATCGGTACAGATTATTGAACAGGCCGGGGCTTGTGTCGCCGGTGTCGTCATCGCGCTGGACCGCCAGGAGCGAGGACAAGGTGATACGTCAGCGATTCAGGAGGTAGAGGCTCAGTTTGATATCTGTGTCACGAGTATCGCGACACTCGATAATCTGGTTGCATACCTTGAGGGTAAACCAGCCATGGCGCAAGCACTCAACAGCGTGCGCACCTATCGCAGCGCATACGGCATCGCAGAGTAGCTTTGCCAGCATGGAAGCCCGCAACCTGAACGCGCCGGGTATAAATGTGTCGAACTCGTCAATTTGGCCACAGCCCGTTCGACAATAGGGGAGCGACCCATTATTATTTGGGCCATGATCTCCACCAGCCTATATCTCCCCTCACTCTTATCCCTTAGCCGCAGAACCGCACTGCTATTGCCGCTGGCCGTCGCCATCGTACAGCCAGTCACCGCATCCAACCTGTACAAGTGGAGCGACAAGCAGAACCAGGTGCACTATGGCGATGTCGTTCCGTCCGAGTATTTTCAGGCAGGCTACGCAGAAATTAACGAGTTCGGCATCGTGCGCAAGGTTGTCGAGCCGATCAAAACCGCCGAGCAGTTGGATGAAATCGAGCGACAGCAGAACCTCGCGGAGAAACAGCGCAGAGAAGCAGCAGTACGCGCCGCCTACAACCGCGCACTACTGGCTTCTTACGCGACGGAGAAGGATTTAATACGCAGCCGCGACGAAAAAATCGAAGCGTTCGACCGGGTTATCGGAATCGCCCGTGACCAGCTGGAAGATCTGGAGAAGCGCCTGCCACAAATGCGCAATATGGCGGCGGCCATGGAGCGTGATGGTGACGGGGTGCCAAACTGGTTGCGTACGGACATCAAAAATATCAACCATAAAATCATCCAGATGCGCGACTACATTGCCCGCCAGCGCGAAGATCAGGAGGCGATAAAAGGCAAGTATGCGTTTGACCTTAAACGCTTCCGTGAAGCAAAACTGGAAGCCGCCGCCCTGCAAGCGGGCACGGAACAGGGAGCACAACAACGCAGTAAAAGGTAGACACCTACGCCCCCTGCTACTCTCTTCTACCACGAATCAGCGTACCAATCCCGTCATCAGTAAATATTTCCAGTAATACAGCGTGCTGTTGACGACCATCGATAATATGAACGGTTCGAACACCGCCGTTGATGGCCTCAAGTGCACAACGCGTTTTAGGCAACATCCCTCCATAGACGGTGCCATCCGCAATGAGCGCATTAACATCTGCGGTGGTCAATCCCGATAACACGTTATCCTCTTTATCAAGCAGCCCAGCGGTATTAGTGAGCAAAATCAGCTTTTCCGCACCAAGCACTTCGGCCAACTTACCCGCAACCAGGTCGGCGTTAATATTGTAAGACGCGCCCTCCTCACCCACTCCAATGGGGGCGATAACCGGAATAAAGCCGCCCTGCACAACCATATCCACCGCATCAGAGCAGATCTCGGTAACCTCGCCGACGTGGCCAATATCGATAATTTCAGGCACATCCATCTCGGGAGATTGACGGGAAAATTTTAGCTGCTTAGCCCTGATCAAGTTGCCATCTTTACCACTCAACCCTATCGCTTTGCCGCCATGGTTATTAATCAGGGTGACAATCTCTTTGTTAACCAGCCCACCCAGCACCATCTCGACCACATCCATGGTTTCGCTATCGGTGACGCGCATCCCATCGACGAACTCACTCTGTTTTCCGAGTCGGCTGAGCAGGCAGCCGATCTGCGGTCCACCACCATGGACAACGACTGGATTCATACCAACCAGCTTCATGAGCACGATATCACGAGCAAAACCATCTTTTAGTGCATCATCCGTCATGGCGTTACCGCCATACTTGATGACCATGGTCTTGCCTTTAAAGCGTTGAATATAGGGTAGCGCTTCCGTGAGCACATGAGCGATGTGTATGGCGGAAGAGGGGTCTAGGGACATAGTGGTGATACCGTAGGCTTACAAAACAGGGCGACTAAAATAGAGAGGCTAAAACGGGAGATTCAGAGAGGAGTCCACTTCCAGTATTTCATTTCTAAACTGCTTTTGAATGCGCGCCAATGCCTGGGGTGTTTCAGCTTCGAAGCGCATCATCAGTGCCGGTGTCGTATTGGAGGCCCGCACCAACCCCCAACCTTCTTTGTAGTCGGCACGCAAACCATCAATAGTTGTCAGCGCTGCGCCGGAAAAGGTGCTGAGCTGCAACAGCTGCTCCATAAACTGATGGTTTTCCCCCTCCTCCATCTCAACGAAAAGCTCAGGGGTCGCGATGGCATTGGGCAGTTCAGCAAACACCTCCTCGGGTTGACGCCCGTCGGCGGCGAGAATACTAACCAAGCGCGCTGCAGCATAGAAGGCGTCATCAAATCCAAACCAGCGATCTGCAAAGCAGATGTGCCCACTCATCTCACCGGCCAGCAACGCACCCGTCTCTTTCATTTTTGCCTTGATAAACGAATGACCTGTTTTCCACATCACCGGCTGCCCCTGATGGGCAATGATGACCTGTTCCAGATGCCGAGAGCACTTGACATCGTAGATGATATCGCTGCCCGGTGTATGGGAGAGGACATCTTTGGCAAACAGCATCAATTGCCGATCAGGCCAGATAATTTCACCGCTGGCTGTTACTACACCGAGTCGATCCCCGTCACCATCGAACGCTAGGCCCAAATCGGCTTGGTGCTCTTTAACAGCGCTAATCAGATCAGCAAGATTTTCTGGCTGACTGGGGTTGGGGTGGTGATTGGGGAAGTTGCCGTCGATCTCACAATAGAGTTCGACCACTTCGCAGCCCAGTGACTGGAACAGCTGAGGCGCCACCTGGCCTGCTACGCCATTGCCACAATCAATGACCAGTTTGAACGGCCGGTCAACCTGAACATCCCCGGCGATGCGTTCCACGTAGTCCGATAGCAGATCAAGCTGACGTTCACTGCCCCCCTTGCTCCTGGCATCCTGTACATCACCGATTTCGATACGGTGGCGCAGCTTTTGGATATCATCCCCGGAGAGCGTTGTGCCGTTGATGACAATTTTAAACCCGTTGTATTGCGACGAGTTGTGACTGCCCGTCACCATAACGCCAGAGCTGCTGGAGAGATATTGGGTCGCAAAATAGAGCGCCGGTGTCGGCGCCAAACCGATATCAATAACCTCGCGGCCTGTCGACTTCAATCCCTCAGAGAGCGCCTTTTGCAAACGCTCACTCGACAGGCGGCCATCGCGTCCCACAGCAATGCTCTGCTGACCGTAAGTCAGCGCTTCAGTGCCCACGGCTCTGCCAATTTCATAAGCAGCATGTTCGGTCAACGTTTGATCGACAATGCCACGTATATCGTATGCCCTGAAAATAGTGGGCGAGATTTTTTTACCGGGATCGGGATCACCACCAGCAACTGCTGGAGCACCACTCGAAGCCTGCGTCCCACTATGTTCAACTCCTGGCAATGACGGATGGCGGTTATCGTCATCCTTTTCAGCGACCTTGACCCCGCCGCCACTCAGCCCCATCTTGCTGTCAATTTCGATCTCCACGATCTTAAAACCCTGGGACTTAGCTGCAGACGGGCTCACCCTGCCCACCCCAGCATCCCCTTGTGCAGCGAGGGTCGACGATAACATCTGCAGCATATTGCCAAGCGTTTCAATACTATTGCTGAAGTTGCTTAACATCACGCGCGGTGCATGTTTAACATAGTTACCGCTATGCAGGCTCTGCACCATTTTAATCATCGTGCGCAGATCATGAGTGATCGCATTGGCCAAAAAACGGTGACAGAGATAGATGATCAGGCCCATCAGCAGCAAGGCACCCCCGAACAGCCCGAACAGGAGGCTGGACGGCAAACCCAAAGCGGCAACCTTGGGTCGTGGCCAGAGGAGCAACTGCCAGGGGGTGCCCTCCAGCTCTGCCGTGTACATTTTGACCGCACCGGCAAGCTGCGCCTCCCTCCCTTCGGCAAGAATCAGTGGTTCACCGTTTTTGCGCGGCTGACGAATCTCAACATAAGCATCAAGCATGGGAGCACTATTGAGTAGCTCTTGCAGCATCCCCATACGGAAAGTGAGCAGAACATTACCAACAACCTCGTCTTTTGTGCGATTGATGATCGGATGCACAACGTCGATATGCGCTTGGGGCGAACCAAAGCTGTGGCTTTCGATCAAGCTGCGGCTGCCACCCAGCTCGGCTGTCGACAACATGTGCAGGTCGGCATAGGTCAATTCCGGGTAGAGTCCGCCGCGCAACGTATCAACACCCCGCTTGACGATCCGAACCCTGAGCACATTGGGGAATGAACGACGCAGCTCTTGCTCGCGCCGCGACACACGTGCAGCCTGATCAGGCTGCGCAGAGGTGAGAAGACGCACCAAAGATTGATCCTTAGCCAGCGTGGCGGCCGTAGCCAGGGGCTGGCGAACGAGGCCAGTAATACGCTGCACATAGGCATCGATGCTGCTCTGCTGCACTCGCTTGGCCGTATTCGCATTGTGCGCGAGCTGCATGTTGTGCACCGCATACGCTAACGCTACCAGAATACAGCCGCTAAGCAGAAAAATGGCCCAGCTGGTCCGCGACAAACCGAAGGAAGCGTCTCTTCTCTTTGCATTGGCCACTTACGCGCACCTCACCACGAACGCAATGGATAAACGATTAGCCACCGTCAGCAGCACGAAATTATCGAATCTATTCATGTGACTTAACTTTTTCAAAACAGTCAGGACGTGTTGCCAAGAACTACGGCGCGCAACTCCATCATTTTTTGATGGCGGAACAAGCCGCTGCGAGGATAATTAGAAAGGTGGTAGAAGCCAAACCAAAACAACAGGGATGGAGCTGATACATCGATTTCGACGGGGCACTTGCCCCACAACGCAGGCGAAATTCTACCTCCTTTGGCGGCAGCGTGTCTGCACCCTGCTCCACATAAAATGCCGTTAAGCAGTATTTTATAGATTCTTTTGCAACGTTTGGCAACTATTTCCGCAACCACCTTCCACAGCCATCGCGACAGCTGCTTAATGGCTCCCGGTGTGCCCAAAGCCACCCTCAGCCCGCTCACTGGCGTCGAATTCGTCAACGATCTCGAAAGCAGCCTGCACAACAGGAACAAAAACCAGCTGGGCAATGCGCTCGCCACTGTTAATGGTGAAAGTGGTATCGCCCCGGTTCCAGCACGAAACAAACAGCTGCCCCTGGTAGTCCGAGTCGATCAATCCCACCAGATTACCCAGCACGATGCCATGCTTGTGACCAAGACCGGAGCGAGGCAATATGATCGCGGCCAGTGATGGATCGGCGATATGGATGGCAACGCCAGTAGGGATCAGCTGCGTCTCACCGGCCTCAAGCACCAACGGCGAGTCAAGACAGGCCCGCAGATCCATACCCGCCGAGCCTGAGGTCGCATGATGAGGCAGCGGATATTCGTTGCCGATGCGTGGGTCAAGAATTTTCAGTTCGATACTTTTCATGCAGTCTCTCGGCAATGATGGTTACCAGCGCTGTGGCCAGCGCCTGTTTGGATGCACGGGGCAGTTGCCGTGTGCCGTCACGCCAATAGAGCGTGAGTGCATTTTCGTCGCTATCAAAACCGCTGCCCGCCACACCAACTTGGTTGGCGGCCACCAAATCCAGCGATTTAGCGTTCAGCTTAGCGCGGGCATTCTCTTCCAGATCGTCAGTTTCTGCAGCAAAACCGACACAAAACGGCCGCTGCTTCAGCGCGGATACCTGGCCAAGAATATCGTCAGTACGCTCCAACTCCAACGTCAACGCGTTACTGTGTTTTTTTATCTTGTGGGCACTGACACTGCGTGGCCGGTAGTCGGCCACCGCCGCCGCACTGATAAAAATATCGCACGCCTCCATTTCGTGCAGCACCGCACCATACATCTGCTCGGCGCTGCGCACACTGATGCGAATGATGCCACAACCAGGGTCAGGCAGTGCGCAGGGACCACTCACCAACGTGACCCGCGCTCCCGCCGCCGCTGCGGCCAGCGCCAGCGCATAACCCATTTTGCCGGAGCTACGGTTGCCGATGAAGCGCACCGGGTCGATATCTTCGTAGGTGGGTCCGGCACTAACCACAACGCACCGCCCGCGCAGTGGACCATCGCCAAGCAGGGCTGGCATGAGCGCCAGCAGCTGCGTCACTTCCAACATGCGCCCCAATCCACTTTCACCGCACGCCTGCTCACCCTCTGCAGGACCAAAAATTGATACGCCCCGGTCCTGCAATCGTTGTACATTTTCCTGGGTGGCTGCATGTGCCCACATGCGGTGATTCATTGCGGGTGCGACAGCAACGGGGGCCGCCGTTGCGAGGCAGAGCGCAGCCAGCAGGTCGTCGGCACGACCATGGCTGAGGCGAGCAATAAAGTCCGCACTGGCCGGGGCGATAATCACCGCATCAGCCCAGCGCGCCAACTCAATGTGACCCATTGCCGCCTCACTACTTTCGTCGAGCAGATGCTGGTGAACACGGTTTGCGGAGAGTGCCTGAAACGTCAGCGGTGCAATAAAACGCGTGGCTCCCGCAGTCATGGCAACACGCACATCGGTGCCATTCGATCTCAGCCGTCGCACCAGCTCTGCGCTTTTGTAGGCAGCGATACTGCCGGTTACACCGACAATAATTCGCCTTTTTGTTAGTATATTCATCGCGCAGCAGTGTACCAAAGCCGCCTTCCCGCACATAGTGCGTCCATAGTGTCGCGGCAAAACACGTGAAAATTATCGTAAAACAGACGTTAGCACGGAAGTTTCGCACCGCTGCGCAAAGATCGCGCGGATGTACCCAGCCTAGCTCAACAGAGATAAATGGCTGGCAATCACGCGCTAATAGAAATTAAGAGAGTGAGTAAAACAACTGTTATGAATTTAGATCGCGTCGACTCCGGCAGCAATGTGCCGAATGATGTAAACGTTATTATCGAGATCCCCTCCCACAGTGACCCAGTAAAATATGAGGTAGACAAAAAAACAGGCGCCATGTTTGTAGACCGCTTTATGAACACGGCCATGTACTACCCTTGCAACTATGGGTACATCCCTAACACGCTGTCAGAAGACGACGACCCGACCGACGTACTGGTAGTCGCACCACACCCATTAATCAGCGGATCAGTCATTCGCTGCCGTCCGGTGGGTATGTTGAAAATGGTGGATGAGTCTGGTGTTGACGCCAAAGTATTAGCCGTGCCGCTGGATAAACTGTGCATGCTCTATCGTGGCGTGCAGGAGCCCGAAGACCTACCGCCCCTACTGCTCGATCAGATCGCCCATTTCTTCCAACACTACAAAGACCTGGAGATCAACAAGTGGGTCAAAATCGACGGCTGGTCGTCTGCAACAGAGGCCAAGAATGAAATCCTCGCATCCGTCAAACGCTTTCAAGATTCGCCTGAAAAGCCCTGTTTTTAGCCACAACGGCCGTAATCCGGCCCGCGAAATTCAACCTCTCTCTTTGCACCTTTACAGCGGGCAAATACTCTATTGCATTTGCCCGCTCAGTGGGATAACAATAGCCGAGTGCTGCGGTTGGTTTTTTTTGGCTGGCAGCTTTTTTCAAGCAAAAGTAAGGAGACAGGTTTATGAGAGTTATGAACGGTAAAAAACTAATATTTGTAGCACTTGTATCAGCAGTGTTGCTGCTCGGGCTGTGCAGCACTGTAACCGCAAGTGCATCAAATCACGATGGCAAACAGGTGCACGACATGGCCAACGCCCTGCTGCACATGAACCACCACCCGACATCCGCCGATAAAGAGCATCTGGCCGCGATCGCCAATGACAGCTCGGCGTCCGCTCAGGTACGCGAAGTAGCCCGCATCATCATGGGCCTCAGCCATAAAGCCTCGGGCGGCGATAGAAATAAACTGCAAGCCATCATCGATGATAGCTCCACCTCTGAGCATGTGCGCACCATCGCCAACATCATCATGAATCTCAACCACAAACCGAGCAGCGCGGACAAAGAGCGACTGCGCACGATGATGAACTAACCTGACCCCTTAAGAGCGATAGATGTGGGTGTGGTGGATGCTGTTGCAAGACTAATTAATTTCAAGGAAGCTAATTCATCGAAATTGACAACTAGAGCAGCATCCACCACAGATCTGATTTCTACAGGATTTTACCGACAATGCCAAGCATTGCTCTTCGGCTCATCGCCGTTTCAAGTAGATGTTGGCAGGTGTAAGCACCGATGAAATCAACCCGATAGTGGATTAACAACACCTGCCGCTATCTGCATCGTCAAGCAGTGCAGACTGCCCGATTGGGAGAGCAGGGGCAGACAAGGGATGGGGATGATCTCCCGGCCGGGAAAGCAATCACGCACCACCTGCTTGGCTTGCTCGTCAGCAGGATCGTCATAGGTGGGTAGCAGGACAGCACCATTGATAATTAGAAAATTGGCATAGGTGGCGGGTAACCGTTGCTTGTTGCTGCCATACTGAGCTTGGGGCCACGGTAGCGGCAACAGTCGGTAGGGTCGATTGTCGCGAGTACGAAAGATCTGCAGCTCTTTTTTCATCCGTTCAAGCTCAGCGTAGTGTTCGTCATCGGGATCATCACAAGCCACATAACAGATGGTGTCAGGGCTGCAGAATCGCGCCAGGGTGTCGATGTGACCATCTGTGTCATCGCCAACAAGGTGGCCGTGGCGCAACCACAACACACGCTCTACACCGAACAACTTTTTTAACTGCTGCTCAATGTCAGCACGACTGTAGTCAGGATTACGCGTAACAGAGAGCAGACACTGTTCGGTGGTGAGCAGCGTTCCGCAGCCATCCGTATCGATGCTGCCACCCTCAAGCACCAGCGGCACACTCTCAACAGGTGTACTCGCAAATGCCCGCTGCGCATGCAACCGTTGGGTCACGCAGTTATCCTGGTGGGCATCGAATTTGTTGCCCCAACCATTGAAGATAAAATCAAGCAACCACGGTTGATGGCCATCAAAAATGGTCACAGGGCCGTAATCTCTAACCCACGTATCATCGGTGGGTATCAAGTAAAAACGAACCCGCGACAGATCGGCGTCACACTCGCTCAGCATCTTCTCAGCATGCTGCTTGACGGCATCATCCAGGCAGCTGATAAGCAGAAGTTGGCGCTGACTGATATGCCGGGCAATGTCGCAAAATACGACTTCGACCGCTTTCAGACAGAATCGCCAATCACTGCGCTCATGCGGCCAGGTCATCATGACTGCATCTTGCGCAGCCCACTCTGCCGCTATACGTCGTGCCATAAATTGAATAATTGGGAAAGAGAAGGGATAAACGTATGCAAAGAAGCGCTGTAGATGCGCAACAATTATCGTCGGCTTCTATCGCTATTGATGGCTATTTTTTTCAGGGCGATGCATGACGCTGTGAATAACCCTGCGGCCTTCAAAATAGACGGTGTACTGATCATAAATCCAGCGACTAATCGGCGGCTCTCCAACGGCAGGAAGTCTACTTATTGGCTTGGGGAAAAAGCGTTCAACATCTTCCATCGACATTGCGTGTGGAGGCACTTTTATAGCATGGCTACCACTTGTGTCAGTGCCGCTGTCAGCTTGAGCGAATGCGCAAATCATCGCCAACGACAAACTCAGTAACACTTTTTTCGCTGCGCTCTTAGCCACGCTCTCGGCCGTGTTCTTAGCTTTGCTCTTGACCCGGATAAGCCGGAGATTATTTCTGTTCATTACGTTCATGCGGTCCTGTTATAAATACTCTCTTCAAGCTGCATTGCTACCACTATCAGCACACCTGACGCAGTTGCGGCCACTATTTTTTGCCTGATACAGCGCAACATCCGCTCTGTTAAATAGAGCGAGGCTATCGTCTGCGCTATCCATGGAGGCGACACCCATGCTGATAGTAAATAAAATCTGATTATCACCACAAGCACAAGGTGTCGCTTCAACCGTTGCCCGGATACGCTCTGCCAATAATAACGCACCGTCAACGTCGGTGTTGTGCAGTAGCGCTGTGAACTCCTCTCCCCCGTAACGAAATAGCATATCGCTAGAACGCATGCAGCTCTTAACCGATTTGACCAGGGTTTTAATTGCACAGTCACCGATCGAGTGCCCCCAGTTATCATTAATATTTTTGAAGTGATCAATATCAAGGGCGATGAGCGATAGCGGCGTGTTGTTGCGTTTTGCCAGCTGAATCTCTCTCACAACAGACGAGTCCATCGCGCTGCGGTTACCGATACCCGTCAGTGGATCCCTCAACGCCGCCCGCAAAGCATCGTGATAGTGAAGCGCGTTACGCAACGGATAGATCAGCGTACTAAGCAGGTACTCGATCAACCCCTTCTCTTGTTTATCAAACGCGCTATGGCGCTTGAATATAATAAATCCAAGCGACTGTTCGGCAAAGGAGAGCTGATAAGTGCATGTCTGCGCCCCTTCCCCACCGATGTTGAACTCGATATCCTGTGGTTGATTGATGTAACAGATACCATGGTGAGAGATCAGTGGCGCAATTTCCCGTGAAAACAGCGCGATAACTTCATCGATCTCCAGCGTAGTCTGTAGAACACTAACAATCCGCAACGCTTTATCACGCTGAGGGTGCACGACATCGGTTATCGTAGGCGCAGAAGGGAGCGGTGGAAAAGCCAGATCGGCAAAGGGTTGCGATGGCGAGGCCGTATGCAGTTGCGACGATATTGGCATAAAATTACACCCCTTCATGTGCTATATAGTGAACAAAACCGCGAGCAGAACTAAGTCAAGCCAAAATCGTGCCAATCTACAAATGGTGCTTAATGACCTATAAAGGAGTCTATATAAAACAGTAAATTGCCAACAATTTAACATGTTGCGGCAAACTTTCGTCAACACTTTGACCAATATTGCCGCTTGGTCATGGATGATTTATTCACACAAAGGAAACGCTATGGATAGCGCTATCGATGGATTGATTATCAGAGATCACCTTGAGCTACAGGCTGCGGTCTCTGCACAAAAAACCACATTGATGCTGCCCTTGGGGCAGATACTCCTCAACAAAAAATTGATCAACAAGCAGGAGCTGGAGGCTGGACTGCTGAAACAGTGCGGCGAGCGCAGCAAGCGCCTCGGCCGCATATTGAACGAGTCAGGTATTGTCACCGCACTGCAGATTCGTGCAGCACTGGCTCTGAAGTTTGGTATCCCGGTGATCAAGCTGCAGGACTTTGATATTGCCGCAGAGGTGTTGTCACTGGTCCCGGAAGAGATCGCCATTCGCCACAACGCACTACCGTTGGCCGTCGTTGATAGTCGGCTGATAGTGGCCATGGAAGATCCCATGGACCAAAAAAGAATCGAAGTACTGCGCTTTAATACCAACCAGCCCATTGAACCAGTAATGCTGCCCGCCAAGGATATTGAACTTGCGCTGAGCAAATATTACAGCAAGTTCGATGAAGATGAAGCGCTGGAAGATATGATCATCCACGCAGACCTCGAAACCCGCGACCACACGATGGAGTCGACCCAGGCCATTGAACAGCAGGCCAAAGCCAAGCCCATCGTGCGCCTGCTCAACGCTATCGTGCAACACGGCGTCGTCAGCGCAGCGTCTGACATCAATATCCGCCCACTGAAAGAGCGCGTCGATATCTATTACCGCATCGACGGCAAACTCCACTATTCACGCTCGATCCACAAAACACTGCTGCCCGCCCTGGTCAGCCGCATCAAAATCACCGGACGCATGAATATCGCCGAGCGGCGTCTGCCTCAGGATGGCCACGCAACACTGGCGCACGACGGACGCAAAATCGATCTACGTATTTCAGTCGTACCCACCGTTGATGGCGAGAGTGTGGTCATGCGTATCCTCGACAAAAAGCACGGCATTATTGCGCTGGAACAGCTCGGCTTGAGCGACAAAGAGACCGAAATAATCCGTGCACTGCTACAGCGCCCTCACGGGCTATTTCTGGTCACGGGGCCGACGGGATCCGGCAAGTCCACAACGCTGTATGCACTGCTCAACGAAATCAAAAAACGCAAACCCCATGTAATTACCGTGGAAGACCCGGTGGAGTTCGACATCGAAGATGTTGAGCAGATTCAGACGATCGCGGAACAGGGTCTGAACTTTGCCCAAGCACTCAGACACTTTTTACGCCATGATCCGGATGTCATTATGGTCGGTGAGATACGCGACGAAGAGACGGCTCGAATTGCCAATAAAGCAGCGATGACCGGACACATGGTATTGAGCACGCTGCATACCAATGATGCGGCCAGCACCGTCACCCGACTTGTCGATATGGGGGTAGAGCCCTACCTGCTCAGCTCCACACTACTGGGCGTGATGTCACAACGGCTGGTGCGCCTCAATTGCGATAAATGCCTAGTGACAGACACGGTTGACAGCATTGTTCGCGAACGCCTCAAGATCAAACCTGCGCAGCGTTTGTTGCGCGGCAAAGGGTGTAACGCCTGCAACAACAGCGGTTATCGCGGGCGCACCAGTGTCTGTGAAATGTTGGTGGTGAATGCTGAAATTGCACGCCTGATTAACGCACACAGTGGCGTGCATGAGATTCGCCGGGCAGCGCAAGAGAGCGGCATGTTGTCGCTCATCGACAGCGCTGTACGACTGGTGCGTGAGGGGAAGACATCCGTGACAGAGGTTCTTGCACTAAGAAGTGACGGCTGGTAGTTGTAGGCACCCAATTGGAATAGCGTGTGCGGCTCTTTATTATGACGAGCCGCACACGCTCTCTGTAACGGAGACCACGCTCACTTCAGGCTATTTTTCGGCTCTCCACTGTTCGCCAGAATACGCTTCTGAACAGAGTCACCAATGGTGATATTGGCGCGATTTTTATCAAGGGTTCGCACGCCAATACCTTTGACATTCAGCAGCTGATTGACAGCCCTGAAAGGGCCGTGTTGCTCCCGATAGGCGATAATTGCCCGCGCCTTGGAGTCACCAACACCGAGCAAAGAGGATGACAGTGCCTCAGCACCGGCAGTGTTGATGTTAACCGGGTCGGCATGCACCGGCATGAAGAGGAAAAAGAGAATGGCAAACAGAACAACTTTGCGTATAGACATGGTACGACTCCTTTCGCATGATTAACTCAAGCGGCGATCATCCTGATCACCGCTCTCCGTAGCAGAATATAGCCAAACACCCATTTCGAGTCAGGCATCCAACTACTAAAGACAATACTTATCGAAGCACGCTTTTAAAAGTGCTGCTATGCGATAAACCGCGTAAGAAAAATCGCCGTCAAGACAACAAGTCACTTAGTTGCGTGCGTCGTTTTTCGCCTTCGGTCTTGTATTGCTCCTTCGCGCCAGCACCACGCTCGGCTCCATGGAGTCGCACCGTAAGCTTGATAATCTCTCTCTCTGCAACTAATTTAATCAGCTCATTCGCGACCAGAGCGTGAAGCTCATCACTATTGGCCTGCCGCTGCAACACGCCAGCGGGCGATGCAACAGTACGCTCGGCGCGAGGAGACGAACTCTCAGCGCTCACGGCCGCAGCGTGCGGCGTGACTCGCTCGCCATAACTGCTGATAATATTTTCAGCCTGAACCGTACCACTTACATCACCCTGGGCTTTCGCCACCTCGGCCACCTGTGGTCGCCGATACTTTTGCTGTTGCTCAGGCGGCCTGGGGGTAGCCGCTGTAGTTTTCGATGGCTCTTTGCGCGCCACGTCTGTCAGCGTAGGCGTATCTACAGGCAGCTCTTTTGCTGCTGGGGACTCTATCTGCTGTGGCTGCACCCGCGCCTCCAACTGAACCACATTGCCCCGACCACCTCTCTCACGCTGATCCTGCCGGATAAACGACTGCTCGGTTTTTACCACTTTGCGCACGCGCATTACCCTGACATCCTGGGCAGGAATATCAGTCAGCCCCGTATTCAGAACATCAACTTTCAAGCCATTTTGCGTAAGGATGAAGGCGGCAACAGCGCTACGCTTATCCCCATTCGAATAGACGACATAACGCTTACTTTTATCTAAAACTTTCGACTTGATCCTCAACAGCGACAACGGAATATCGATACTGCGCCGTATTGCGCCCTCTTCAAACTCGTCTGCTTTTCTGACATCCAACAAAACCGCACCTGCTTTCACAGCCTCCAACGCAGCATCGTATAAAATATAATTCAGTATGGGTTTGGCTAATAGCGCCTCAAAATCCTTTTTCGGCAAGCACATTAACGCGCCATCTTCGGTCATCGTGACAGTTGCATTACCCACGCTATTGGTCAGCAACATCTCTTCGCCAAAACCTTGTCCGATAGTCAGCTCGGCAATTTTAATAGCCGCCGACTCACCTACAAGGTTTCGCGTAACAAGGCAAGCACCCTGTTTGACGATGTAATAATAGTCGTTACGCTCGCCCTCGCGAATAATCACCTCACCCTGTTTCACCGTGCGACGTCGAACACGGCCATGCAGAGCCTGAATGTAATTAACCGGCAATTCACTAAAAAGAGGTGATTGCAACAGGCGAGTCATCCAGTCGTTATCGTTAACCGCTTGAACCTCGGCGACAGTGTGAAAATAGGGTAGATTCCAACTCAGCAACGCATCCAGCAGATCCGCGTCAACATTCAAAACCTTCACGTCACCCAGCGCCTTTGCTGTCATCTGGCGGGGCTGATGGTGAGCCAATGGATGGCGCGCAAATTTAGACCCCGCCTTGATCACTAATGGCGACTGATTTGCCGCACTAAATTCCAACATACCTGAAACGAGATAAACCGCCCGCTTGTCAAAATCGCCCTTTTCAAAAATGGTCTCTCCCGGACGAACAGTCTCAATCGTTGATTTGGCAATAATTTCACCACTGATCTCCGGCGACAGCGCATTAAGCGGATCCAGATTCAGTAGCATTTGCTCATCTATTGCAGTAATTGCAGTCATTTTGGTAACTCACTTCACAGCCAAAAAATAGAAAGACGCATACCGCACTGACAAAAAGCCAACAAAATGCCTCGATAGCAGCAAGGTGCGTAGTGATAAATATGCTCAGTATTGCGGGACCGTCACCCCTCTCCCCTTAACTAGAAATAAGAGCGCAAGAGTGGTCAAGGGTCAGGAGCCGATGAAGCGTCTTCGACAACAAAATAGTATCGAGGATTAGCTACATCAGGTGCCAAACAGCGCACACTTTCCCATGACGACAAGCGATATTGGCACACCGTCCATAGAAAAGAACGTCCAGCACGATCCCTATGATTTACAGCGAAAACATCCATCGAAGAGCAAAAGAGACCGCCAGCAACAGCGTGGAAGCTCTAATGAAAGCAGAACAAGGCCACAAAACAGAGCGCAACGAACGCACTCAACAGCCGGGCAAGGCAACAACGTTAAGCCAACGCCTTCTTCAACATGCGCAATATTGAAGCATCGTTACTGTATTGGGGGACCCGATCAAAAGGGACCCAAGCCAGATCCCTGGACTCCGCACTCATCACCAGCGGCCAACTCCGATCAGCTTCAAGCAAAAAGCGGATGTCGTAGTGCAAGTGACAAGGCTCCCTCGCGTTTGAGGGAATTGAGTGAACATCAACATCAAAGATGGTCTCAACAACCGGGCGCACATCCGCCAGCCCAGTCTCCTCCCGCGCCTCTTTAAGCGCAACCCGCAGGATATCGGCGTCGCCATCGGCATGACCACCCGGCTGAAACCAGCGCTCCAGCTTGCGGTGATGCGTCAACAACGTATGATTTCTCTCCAGATCCACCACCCATGCAGAGCCGGTAACATGACCAATCCCCAACGAGCGCTCGAAACAGCGTGCCTGCTGCTTAACAAACTGGCTGGTGGCCCCGACCATCTCTCGTTCATCCCGATCAACGGGAGAGTAAACCTCAAGCGCACTGAGTAGATCGACCCTATGCATGGCTGCAATGCTAGCACGAACAAAAGTGGATTTCACCGCAGAAGCGGGAAAACCCTGCGCTGAAATCCGCGCCACGACCAAGCACGATTTCTCAGCACCTACAGTTTATGTACAACCATCCCCATATCACCGCACTGCTCATAGGTCGCAGGATTTGTGATCACGGCCGTGCTGGCGCTCTCTGGCTTCAGGTAAGTTTCAGTCACACGCCGCAGATCATCAAGGCTCACCTTCAAAACTTGCTCGCGGAACCGCGCCCGGCGCTCGGGCGAGCGGCCAAACAGCGCGCTGTAGTACGCCTCCTTCGCCTCTCCAGCGGGAGAACTCGGTTTGTCGATGCTGGCGACCACGCCCAGTATCGCCTCTTCCAGCATGCGGGGGTCGTGCACCTCACTCAGCAGCCACACCACCGAACGATCAAAATCCTCCAGCGTCTCACTCAAACGAGGATCGCGATAAGAATAGAACCGGAACGCCGCAATATCCGGCTCATACTGAGCACCGCCACCATAGGCCCCGCCCTGCTCTCTGATAGCCCGATGCAGATAGCCATTGCGCAAAAATCCGCTGAGCACAGAAAGCGCCGCTGCATCAGAATGAC
>JAADGQ010000076.1 GCA_013152295.1 Gammaproteobacteria bacterium
TACCTATCCAAGTAACTCTTAATTGTCATTCCGAGGTCCTCCGAGGAATCCCTTTGAGCATAATCCAGAGTTGTCTCAAAGGTCTTAACAAGATTGTTTAAGAAAACTTAGTTGCTGATACGGGCAAAATAAGGCTGCATCAATAAAAATAACCCTACTGGAATGAGCGTTGCCAACACCGCCCCAGCCATCAGCAGCGGCCACTCTGAGGGCGTCATTTGCTGCAAAAGCTGTAGAGCAATGGGCAGCGTGTAGCGGCTTTCAGAACGCAAAAAAAGCAGCGGCGTGATGTAGTCTCCCCAGTATAAAATAAAAGTGAGCAAAGCGACAGCAACGGCCGTTGGCCGAACAATTGGCAAGCCAATCTGTCGCCAACTGGCTAAAACACCTGTCCCTTCTAAATGAGCCGCTTCATAAATAGCGGCTGGGATGCGGCGGAAGGCGCGGTAAAACATGAGGACAAAAAAGGGGCTGCTGCCCATCCAAGCGGGTGCGATGAGTATCCACAGCCATGCGAGGGCGTAGGCGGCGGGAATGACGCTGGGCAGGTAAACGGCCGCTCGAAACCACCTTATGGAAACGGCCGTTTCGCCTCAACAAAACCGCCAGCAAAAATGCCCCGAACACCCGCAGCGGCACGGGCGAGATAACCAGCGCCAGCGAATTTTGGATGCTGAGCAGGAATAATTCATCGGTACTGGCAAGGAGAAAGTTGAGATTACCAACCCAGGTTGGCGGGGATAGCGCATCGTAGCGGAAGAAGGCCAAGCTGAAGGAGAGCAGAGCGGGCAGAACAACCAATAGCAGAATCCCACTTAGGTAAGGCAGCAGCAGCAGGCGCAAACGCTGTTGGTAGCTAAGTGGTCGCCAAAATCGTTTCCGCATAGCGTATATTGTACCGGAGGTTGGCTCCGTTCATCAAATATGGGAACCAATCGTCACCATAAATCGTTACAATAGCAACTGTGCAGTTGGTTATAATGGCTGCTGCATTTTGAACAAACCTTTTGTAAAGGAGTAAAATATGAAGCGTACTTGGCTTTTGTTGTTTATTAGTTTATTTTTGATGATGGGCTGTACGGCCGTAACTACCGTAGAAGAAACGGAAACGGCCGTTCCTGACCAATCATCACCTAACACCCCAGAAGAAAAATTAGGCGTTGATGCGCTTGAAGCCCAACCGGAGGAGCTTCTCATGAATGAAACCCCTGAAGCAGACCCAACCCCCACCGATGACGGCAGCAAACAAGTTTCTGAACCCGTCATCGTCGATTTGAGCGCAGTGACCCCTGTGCCTATGAACAGCACACCCGTTGTGCAGCCTGCACCGGGCAGCCCAAACCCAAGCTTAGATGAATTTGTTCCCATTGCGATGGCTGATTTAAGTAATCGGTTGAATATAGCGGTTGATGAAATTGAATTTCTCTCAATAAAAGAAGTAACCTGGCGCGATGGCAGTCTAGGCTGCCCCGAAGCAGGTATGGCTTACCTTCAGGTGCTATCGTCTGGGCAGCAAATGATTTTGCGCGTCAATGGGCAAGATTACTACTATCATAGCGGCAAAAGCGGCGTGTTCAACTACTGCGGCGATCCGCAGCCCCCCATCGAGAACATGGAGATCAATCCCAACCAGCCCCCTCCGCCTGGTCAAGATAACTAATACAGTGAGCAGTAATCAGTAGGTCGGTAATCAGTTTTCTTTAGGTGCGCCGCGCTTTTGAAAGTGCGGCGCACCTTTTTACTGTTATTAAAATCACTAGAGTTATTCTGGAATAACTGAACCAAATTTTTAGGACACTGATTTTCACTGATAAACACAGGTTAAAAAAAGAAAATCAGTGTCCAAATCTTAAAAAGAATAACTCTACTCTGTTACTGATTCTGGTGTTGAATCGAGCAGAGGCTCACGACTGCCTATGATAGGCGTGTTGGATGGTGTTAGCGTTGGGGTAAAAATAGTCTCAATAACCAACTCTGGCCCATTGCCACCTTCACTGCTGCTGAAGAGATCACGGCCAATGCCGGAAGGCAAGAGTGCCAAACTGAAAGTGCCGTCACCACTGATGGCACTGGTGACGTCGATTTCGATCCAGCCACCGATAACTATGCCAGAACCATTGATGACCACACCGATCGCTGGGGCGTTGTTGTAGACAATGCCCGTCTGTGTCCAGCTATTATCGGCAACTTGGGCCACGTCGAAAGCGGCCGTTCCGCTATTCACAAAAACCCGCAGCGTCGCCGTACTAACTGGCCCATCTAGCCCCGCAACATTGAACTTCAGGAAGCTAAGAATATCTGGCGCATCGTCTGTGCCCAAAATAGTAGCTAAACCGTAATTGGTTGTAGACCGATTGCCCAGCACGATGGCATCGTCGCTGGTTGTGAAGGTGAACGTACTGCCACCGCCACTGGGTGTGTTGGTCGCCGTTGGCGTATTGGTAAACGTGGGTGTTGGACCAACTGGTGTATTCGTTGCAGTTGATGTAGGTGTTTCTGTAGGGCCTCCACCACCGCCATACTCGATAACTAACTCAGGCATGTTGCCGCTTTCACGGCTGCTAACCAAAATCAGGCTGCTGTCTGCTGTGCTCAGGCCAAAGCTGATGAGGCCGTCACCCGTAACGTAGCCAGTTACATCGACATCGACAAAGTTGTTGGCAGTTGTGCTGCCAGCACTGTTGATAACGTTGCCCAATGCGGGGGCATTGCCGCCATTGATCGTGAGTTCTCCCCAGCTATTGTCCGCCACCTCGTGCACTGAATACCCTAGGCTAGAAGTTGACTGCATATAAAGACGTAGCGTTGCTTGAGTCACTGCGCCGCTGACGCCCTGTACATTAAAGCGCAAATAGCTGTTGGTTTCTGGTGAGGCATCAATGCGTAAAGTCGATGCGCCACCCAGGTTGCCATTGGGGCGTGATGAGATGGTAAAGGCATCGGCTTCAGGGTTGAATATTGCGGTTTGTCCGTTGGGATCGGCCGTCGGGGATGCTGTGGCGGTGGGTGGCAGTGATGTAGAGGATGCCGTTGCCGTGACCGTTGGTGGGAGGGA
>JAADGQ010000134.1 GCA_013152295.1 Gammaproteobacteria bacterium
AAGCAGGTGGGGGTAGTCAGCTTCGGCGAAGGGTGTGCGCAGCCTGGCTTTCCTGGTGTCTATGCAAGGACTAGCAGTTTCTTTGACTGGATTGAGCAGACCATCAATATTATCGAGCACGATGTGTCACTCGATTTCTCCTATCAACCGCTAGGTTTTGAGCGTGTTGCCCGAGCGAAATTTTTCAATAACAGTGATGAGAATATTGCGGTCAACAGCATTACGTTGGATGACGCTGCATTTTCCGTAGTGGACGAGAGCTGTACGGCGAATACGCTGTTTGTCGGTAGCCAGTGTGAAGTGACAATTCGTCTTTTAGCCCCCTCTGTTGGAGCCAAGCGTGCTGATCTATTGGTTGAAGTTGAGGGCCGTAGCCGCTCTGTGCTGAAAACGGCGTTAACGGCCACTATATTGGCCGGGCAGAATTTTGCCAATGTTCTCGATAACAGTGCGTTGGAGTGGTTTAGCGGGGGCGGACAGATATGGGGAGCGGATAGTAATCGCATTGGTTTGACCGCAGGCACGCTGCGTAGCGGACGCATTGGCGACGCGCAGAGTTCGGTGGTGCTGACCGTTGTGGAGGGTCCAGGACAGCTTGTTTTTGATTGGAAGGTCTCGTCGGAAGAGGGTTTTGACTTCCTGGCCTGGTACATCGATGGCGAGGAGCAAGGTCGCATCAGTGGTGAACAGGGCTGGGTGACGGTTGCTAAAGATATTTTGGCCGGTGCGCACGATGTACGCTGGGAGTATCGAAAAGACGTTGTTGCTAGTGGCGGTGACGACGCGGGATGGTTGAATGACATGCGCTTCTCCGGTTCGCCTGCTGTGCGCACGGCGCAAACACCTGCTCCTTCCTCGGGGGGAGGTGGTGGCGGAGGTGCTGTCAGTGGGTGGTTTGTCTTGTTGTACTTGCTTGGCAGGGGGCTGCGCACGCGTTTTTGCTAGCGGTCTGGCTTATTGTCAGCGTATACTTGCGGCCCTTTTAATTCGCCCTTCCTCGGCCCAGAACGTCCCGTGGTTTTATCGCAATGGTGCAAGCGCTTGATCGGTTAAAGTTGCACGGCTTTAACAATTTAACCAAAACGTTGAGTTTCAATATTTATGATATCTGTTACGCGGCAACACCCAAGCAGCGTCGCGAATATATCGAGTATATCGATGAGGAGTACAACGCTGCGCGATTGACCGGTATTCTGACGGACGTTGTAAATATCATCGGCGCGAAAATCCTCAACATCGCCCATCAAGACTACGATCCCCAGGGCGCCAGTGTGACGATGCTGATTGCGGAAGAGGCGATGGCCTCCAGCGAGCTATCCAACAGCGAAGCGCCAGGCCCGTTGCCAGACTCGGTTGTTGCCCACCTGGACAAAAGCCACCTGACCGTACACACCTACCCGGAGAGCCATCCCGACAACGGCATCAGCACATTCAGGGTTGATATCGATGTCTCAACCTGCGGACGAATCTCGCCGTTGAAGGCATTGAATTACCTGATCCACAGTTTTGATTCAGATATTGTGACCATGGATTACCGCGTGCGTGGGTTTACCCGCGATGTGGCCGGCAACAAACACTTTATCGATCACGACATCGACTCGATTCAGACTTTTATCGCCGCAGATACCAAAGAGCGTTATCAGATGGTCGATGTGAATGTCTATCAAGAGAACATCTTTCATACCAAGATGATTCTCAATGAGTTTGATCTCGATGACTACCTGTTTGGTGGCGGGGTGCCAGGGCTGTCTGATGCAGAGTGTGAAAGAATTACCCGCCAGCTACAGCGTGAAATGTCAGAGATCTATTACGGCAGAAATCTCAGGTAGTCAGCCGCTGAGTCGTGTGTTGCGCGGGTTTCGGTTTCACAGCCAGCGCGCGCTACGCGTCATCACTTTAGAGGTGATTTTCATCATCACTTTGACCGGCGCGGGTAGTTCTGCGCCGCCCGCCTGCAGTGCGACCGTGGCGTGACGCGCCTCATCCTCTCTCATCTGCTCCAGAATGGCACGACTTTTTTCATCTCTCTCTGGTAGCTGTTGCAGATGCTTGTCGAGATGGCGAATCACCTGATGTTCAGTCTCCGCAACGAAACCGAGACTCCACTTGTCTCCGGCTCTGCCGGCTAGCGCGCCGATGGCCAGAGAGCCCGCGTACCACAGCGGGTTGAGCACACTGGTGCGGCTCTCCAGTTCGTTGAGCCGGTTTTCGCACCACTCGAGGTGGTCATTCTCCTCGAGTGCGGCCCGCTCCATCTTCTCTCGTACCTCAGGCAGTTTTGCCGTCAACGCTTGCCCCTGATAGAGCGCCTGGGCTGATACCTCTCCGGCATGATTGATACGCATCAGCGCCGCAGCGCGGCGTTTTTCAGCGTCGCTCAAGCTGTTTTCAGGGCAGTCGTAGGCAGGGTTGTCGCGCTCAGTGGTGATCGGTTTGCCGCAAACGGTGCGCACAGCCTGATCGACGTTGATGAGGATGTGGTCGATGGGGGAGTAGTGGCGTCTGTTCATGCCTCCCAAGATACAAGATGTCGGCGCTATGTGACAAGGCGGTGCGCCGACTATGCGATCTGCTGGGCCAACAGCGTCACCGGGTGGATGATCTCTGGCTCGGCGCCAGCTTGCTGTAATCCGCTGCGCAGATGCATGGCGCAGCCGTAGTTGGAGGTGACGAGCAGGTCGGGTTTTAGTTGTTGCAGGCGGCTGATTTTGTCAGCTAGCAGGGCGTTCGACATCTCTGGGTGGGTGACCATGTAGCGTCCCGCCGCGCCACAGCAGATGCGGTTGTCAGGCAGAGGCAGCAGTGTGATACCGGGGATTTTTTCCAGCAGTCGGTAGGGGGCTTGCTGCTGATGCAGGACGTGCGTCATGCTGCACGGGTCGTGCACTGCTGCTTGTTTGTCGAGTGGGCGCAGTGTGAGGTCGGAGGGCCACGCGATGCTGAGCAGGAATGCGCTGATGTCCATAACGGGTGCGCCGAGCGGCGGGCTGTCGGCGGCGTT
>JAADGQ010000137.1 GCA_013152295.1 Gammaproteobacteria bacterium
TTCATATAAAACCATCAGACGTACGGCTATTTGGCGATCATCCAGCTTGTCGGCGATCAACCCAGCATCGGTCAGCGCGGCGATGGCTTCATCAAGTTTCCCCATTGCCGACACTGTTTTGGCGTAGACGATAAGCAAGCGCACGCTGTTCTCTCGTACGATGGCGTGGCTGCTCGCACTAAAGCCTGATGTGTAGGTGCCAAAGCGTCCGATCTCATTGCCATCCTGCAACACAGCTTTTACGCGCTTGAGTGTGTTGGCTAACATTGTGGCTAGCTCAGTCACTTTTTCAGGTGTCTGCGCGATAGTTTTTCCAAAATAGTCGAGTGCTTGACGATAGTTATTGGGCAACCACTTTGGGTCAAAGTGGGCCAGCGTATCGCTGTGAAAACGCCACGGGCTATCTTTGTCGATGGGGTCATTGATGTACGTGCGCGCGGTGGCCTTTGCAGGTAGTTTGCCCGTTAAGCGCTCAATGCTTTTGTTGACCAGTTGATCCAGCTGTTTGGTGGTGTCGGTCGATTGTGCCAGCGCCCGATAGCTTTCAAGAGAGCGCTCTTTCTGCCCCGCTGCTTCGCCAATGCGTGCTTTGATGTACTGTAGTTGAGCGCTTTTTCGTGCGTTATTCACGCCATAATCGAGTCCCTCCATTAGCCATGCGATGACTGCAAGATGGTCGCTCGGGGCCAGAGCACGAATGGATGCTTCTACATGCTCAGCTCTTCCCGTTGGTCCGTATGCATCGAGTATTGTGTAACGAATCCTCTCTGCAAGAAGCGGTTCACCGTTTTTCATGCGGGCAAATGATGCACGCAACAGGGCTGCGTGTGCTGCGCGCTCCACCGCGTCGCTCTTGGCATAGCTGAAAGAGGCAAGGCGCGAAAACTGTAGCCGACGCACAAAAGTATGTTCGAGGCCACTTTTTTCTGCAGACACAAATTTCGCTTCAGCAACTTTAATGGTTTTTGCTGTAATGCCTCGCTGAAGCAGCCAATAACCTGTCATCGCATTGACATAGACATTGTTCGGATCAGCACGCCGCGCCTGCTCAAATAGTGCATCAACGTCGGCGAGCAGTGGCAGAAATCGCTCGCCGCGCAACACCTGCACCCAGCCGATGTGGGCCAGCGTTGTGGCTAACTCTGTTGGATCAGATTCATCGATGCTGCGGTACAGCACGACGGTTATTCGATTCAGCGTCTTGTCTGCAAGGCTTTTTTCAATGCCAAAGTTGTGCAGCCAGCGCTTTGCCAGCTGGTACTGTTTTTTGCGAATGGCCACCGAGCTGGGTGTCAACTCCAGTGCTTTTTCGTAGACTTGCCACGCCTGCAAATAGGCATCTGTTTTTACCAGCCAGTCGGCAGCATTGGTCAGTTCCGAGATCGCCTCCTGCTTCTCTCTCCAGTCGAGATAATAGCTCGATAGCGTGACCGTGCCGATCGATAGCGAGATGACCGTAACGATGCCACCGGCCCACTTCACAATGCTTGAAAATTTCAGCCAAAGAGAGTGCCGTTGCTGCGCGCCGCAATAGCGACACACCCTGGCATCTGTGCGGATAGGTTCCTTGCACCTTTTACATTCGGTGCTCTGCTTGGGTAGGGCGTTGGACGAGGGTTCGTTTGGCATGGCTTATGATCTTTGTCTGTTTTTTTGTGTTGAGTGCTATTAATCGTTGCGTCAATATTTGCAGTTAAGTTCGAAGACAAAAAACAGCGCCGTAGGCCTGATCAAGCTTGAGCGAATCAGGCATTGATATGCAGGAAATCATCGCCCGTTCCGCCAAGGCTTGAACGGGCCTACGGGTTATCGGTATGAATGGTGGTATAAATATTCGTCTGTCGAGGTGCCATAGGTCGCTGGCTTCGGTTTTCTGCTCGGCGACCCATTCGATCAGTGTCTCTACTTTTTGTGTCAGCTCCATGCGTGCGGCGAGATTAAGACTCTCATTGACGAAGGCGGGCAGGGCGATGATCAGCGCTACTTTGGTAATGTCGTGGTCCGATAGTGATTTTGCTATTGCGTGGCCAAGGGGCGCTGTCTGCGGCATGATGTTGCCGATTATGCCAAAGCGCGCTTCAATGAAGCGCACGAGTGATTCGGCGCGCTGCTGGGCATTTGCGCCACTGATGAGCAGTTTCGTGGTCGGCATGGTGATGAACATCCTTATTGGGTTGGCTGTGGGTCTGCCTAATTCTACTGTGCCATATTCCACGTAGGAGCGGCGCCCCGCCGCGATTGAGTTTGGCAACGAGATTCATCGCGGCGAGGCACCGCTCCTACGTTAAAGATAGCAGTTTTTTTTATCATTATGTTTGCCATCTGTACAGGTGGAGCGGATTAGGCATATTAAATAACACGATGAACAGACACTTTAAAGAGATCGTACTCAGCGCGACCGGGGCCACTGCGCTGGCTTCTGAAGAGGTCATTCAGACGTTGTGGAGTGGCTATGGCGAGATTGTTAAGGTCGCGTTAACTGGCGCGGCGTTGCCGTCGGTGGTGTTGAAATCGATTGTGTTGCCGACGCAGGCGGAGCACCCGAGAGGGTGGAATGGTGCGCGCTCTCATGTGCGGAAGATAAAATCCTACGATGTTGAGATGCACTGGTACCGGGATTGGAGTGTGCGTTGCGGTGCCCTGTGTCGGGTGCCTGCCTGTTATGTCACCAGTGCCAACGCGCAGGAGCGGGTGGTTGTGTTGGAGGATCTGGATGCTGCGGGCTTTGCACTCAGGAAATCCGCTCTCAACAAGCGTGAAGCAAAACTTTGCCTGAGATGGCTGGCCAATTTTCATGCGACTTTTTTAGGTGAAGTCCCCACCGGTTTGTGGCAGGTTGGTTGCTATTGGCACCTTGCGACACGCCCCGATGAGCTGGCGGCGATGGATGATGGTGCGCTAAAAGAGGCTGCGGCGATCATCGACGAGCGGCTCAACAGTTGCCGCTACCAAACTTTGGTGCACGGGCTAAGGTGGCCAACTTCTGTTTTTCCAGTGATGGCCACGATGTTGCTGCTGTCGATTTTCAGTATGTCGGTGCGGGCTGTGGCATGAAAGATGTCGCCTATTTTCTCGGCAGCTGTTTGAGTGAGCAGCAGTGTGAACGTTGGGAGGCAGAGCTGTTAGCGAGTTATTTCGATGCGCTGAGAGCTGCGCTGGCTGCGGCTGATTCACCTCAGTTGCAAAAGGCTTCGGTTGATTGGGATGCGCTGCACACGGAGTGGCGTGAGATGTACCCCATCGCCTGGGCTGACTTTCACCGTTTTCTAATGGGTTGGCTGCCCACTCACTGGAAAGTTAATGCGTATAGTGAACGCTTGGTTGCCCAGGTTCTCTCGCGGCTTGATTCTGATCTTGTGCGATAAGAGAGATCAGTTCACCAACATCTCTTCGGGTACTATTTTCAAGAGGTTTTCACGGTAGCGCAGGTAGTTTTGTGCATTGTGAAAGGCGAACACATTATGTTCGTCGGTTAAGATCATGGCGTTTGCGAGCATGGTTTTGTCGATAGGACGAGATTTGGCAAACACTCTTTTTAGCTGTTGATGAATCGATGGCGGGATGTTTTTGAACTTGACGCGGCTATCCAGCTGCAGACGTTTGCTGGGGCTTGCCAGCAGGTAGATGTTGGTCATCTTCGTTGCATCGCTCTCATCGTCATGAAGCATTTTGAGCGTTTTAAATTCAGAGTTGATGGTTTTTAATACGTGATAATACGAGGCATCCAGCCGCGCGGGTGTGCCGAATGTGTTGAACACGGCAATGCCATTGGTTGACATGCACTGCTTCATGTCGTGAAAAAATTCACGGGTTAACAGGTAGTCGGGAATACCATCGCCCTGAAATAGATCAACGACCATGATGTCGTAGCGTTTGTCGCAGTGGCGGATGTAGGTTCGTGCATCCTCTTCAAAGAGGCGAATGCCGCTGTCATCAAAGTGAAAATAGTCGCGCGCAACATCGATGGCGTTGGGGTTGATCTCGACTACATCGACGGCGATGCCGTTCTCTTTCAGTCGCTGCGGAATGAATCCGGCGCCCATTCCCAGTACCAGCGCCGATTCTGCACCGGGTCGAAAAACCCGGCCTAAATACTCCAGCGCGTAGGTGAATGTCGATGCAGAGAGGCCATTGTCATCCATTATGTTTTGCGCGATCCCCTCCTGAAAATAGATCCAGCGATGGCGACGTTGCTCTACACCGTCTTGCCCAGTCAGTGTTTTATCAAGACGGATCACCTTGGTGTTGCCGAACAGTGATGCATACTCTTTTTCAATAACCCATTGCGTGCCGTTAAACGCGATCGGCTCATCTTTTTTCA
>JAADGQ010000025.1 GCA_013152295.1 Gammaproteobacteria bacterium
GATTTGCTCGGCGGCTTGGGAGAATGAGCCGGTTTGGGCGACGATGATGAAGGCGTGCAGGTCTGCGATATTCATGGGGTAATCGCTCGTTTTTTATATTCCTATATGGAATAGTTTGCATGAAAAATATGAATTTGTCTAATGGGTGACGCTGCTTTATGCTCTTTCCCAGATTGAAGTTGTTGGCCGCATTTGGGTGAGTTGTTGCGGCCGGTTTGTAGTGGTTGTTTGCAAAGGGGATTGGCATGGCTGGAAAGACACTTTACGACAAATTGTGGGAGGCGCATGTGGTGCGCCGCGACGACGATGGCACTTGTCTGCTCTACATCGATCGTCAGTATATTCATGAGGTGACATCGCCGCAGGCGTTTGAGGGCTTGCGGTTGGCGGGTCGTCAGCCATGGCGTCCGGCGGCAAGTCTGGCGGTGGCCGATCATAACGTGCCGACCACCGACCGCAGTGCGGGTATCAGCGATGCGGTATCGCGCCTGCAGGTTGAGACGTTGAGCCGTAACTGCCGTGAATTTGGAGTGCTCGAATTTGATATGAATGACCCGCGTCAGGGCATTGTGCATGTGGTTGGTCCTGAGCAGGGGGCGACGTTGCCGGGTATGACGGTGGTTTGCGGTGACTCGCATACGTCGACCCATGGTGCGTTAGGTGCGTTGGCGTTTGGTATTGGTACGTCCGAAGTGGAGCATGTGTTGGCGACGCAGTGTCTGATCCAGCAAAAATCAAAGAATATGCAGGTGCGGGTGGAGGGCGAAGTGGGGCATGGCATCTGCGCTAAAGATATTGTGTTGGCGATCATCGGTGAGATCGGCACGGCTGGTGGCACCGGTTATGCCATCGAGTTCGCGGGAAGTGCGATTGAAGCGCTCTCCGTCGAGGGGCGCATGACGGTGTGCAACATGGCGATCGAAGCGGGCGCGCGTGCTGGCATGGTAGCGGTGGATGAGAAGACCATCGATTATGTGCGTGGCCGACCCTATGCGCCTGAGTCTGAGAGTGTGCTGTGGCCGCGCGCCGTCGATGCTTGGCGTGATCTGCGTAGTGATGATGACGCCTGTTTTGATCGGATTGTGACGCTGGATGCAGCAGCGATCAAACCGCAGGTGACGTGGGGTACCTCGCCGGAGATGGTGGTCGCTGTTGATGGTCAGGTGCCTGCGCCGGAAGATGCTGGCGATGATGTGAAGCGTGAAGGTTATACGCGGGCACTGGCATATATGGACCTGCAAGCGCGCACGCCAATCACCGAGATTACCGTTGACCGGGTGTTTATTGGCTCGTGCACCAACTCACGCATTGAGGATCTGCGTGCGGCGGCAGCCATTGCTAAAGGACGCCGGGTGGCGGATGGCGTGATTCAGGCGCTGGTGGTGCCGGGCTCCGGTTTGATCAAACGGCAGGCGGAAGCCGAGGGGCTGGATGAGATCTTTATCGCAGCTGGATTCGAATGGCGCGAGCCAGGTTGCTCCATGTGTTTGGCGATGAACGCCGATCATCTGGAGTCGGGCGAGCGCTGTGCATCGACCTCGAACCGCAACTTTGAGGGGCGTCAGGGACCGGGAGGACGTACGCATCTGGTGAGTCCGGCGATGGCGGCGGCTGCGGCGGTGGCGGGGCACTTCGTCGATGTGCGGACTTTTGAGTCGCGATAATTAATCTCAAGCGAGGCCGACTGTTGCTGTTGCGGCATTCAAACGGCACGAATGAGTAAATAGATTGGTGTGAGGAGTTATGAGGAGTTGAGTTATGGAACCGTTTAAAATAGTGAAAGGGTTGGTTGTGCCGCTTGATCGATCCAATGTAGATACGGATGCGATTATCCCCAAGCAGTTTTTGAAATCGATAAAACGCAGTGGCTTTGGACCTAACCTGTTTGATGAGTGGCGTTACTTGGATCGCGGTGAACCAGATGCGGATAACAGCCAGCGCCCGCTTAATTCTGACTTCGTATTGAATCAGCCGCGCTATCAAGGGGGGCAGATATTGTTGACCCGGGAGAACTTTGGTTGTGGCTCATCGCGTGAACATGCGCCGTGGGCACTGTTGGATTATGGCTTTCGTGTCATCGTGGCATCCGGGTATGCCGATATCTTTTACAACAACTGCTTCAAGAATGGCATACTGCCCATCGTGCAGAGCGCAGCGGTGATCGATCAGCTGTTTACAGAGGTGGATTTGGCGCCGGGTTATGTGTTGAGTATTGATCTTGATGCGCAGTCGATAACGACGCCTGCTGGCGAAGTGCTGGCTTTTGATGTCGATCCATTCCGCAAGCACTGTTTGATCAATGGTCTGGATGACATCGCTTTGACCTTGCAGCGCTCGGGGGATATATCCGCTTATGTTGAGCGGCGACAACAACAAGTGCCTTGGCTGTTTGCCGATTAACGGAACGGCTTGGCCTTGAAAGCAGGGGTTAAATTTGAACGGTTGGCAAGTGGTATTAAGAGTAGGGTTATGACGAACAAAATAGCGGTGTTGGCGGGTGACGGGATTGGGCCGGAGATTGTTGCGCAGGCGGTTAAAGTTCTGGGTGTGCTGCGCGATGAATTTGGTTTGCAGATTGAGCTGGAAGAGGCGCCCGTCGGCGGTCGTGCTTACGATGTGAGTGGGCAGCCACTACCGGAGCCGACGTTACGGTTGGCCAAAGAGGCTGATGCAGTGCTGCTTGGCGCAGTCGGTGGTCCGCAGTGGGAGGCGCTGGATATTTCGCTGCGACCCGAGAAAGGGTTGCTTGGCCTGCGCGCGGAGCTGGAGCTGTTCTCCAATCTGCGCCCCGCGATTTTATATGAACAGTTGGCCGATGCATCGACATTAAAAGCCGATGTGGTTGCCGGTCTGGACATTATGATCGTGCGTGAGTTGACGGGTGGTATCTATTTTGGCCAGCCGCGTGGCGTGCGTACTTTGGCGAATGGAGAGCGCCAGGGATTTAATACGCTGGTTTATAGCGAATCGGAGATCGAGCGTATTGGTCGCTCTGCTTTTGAAATCGCGATGAAACGCGACAAGCGTGTCTGTTCCGTTGACAAGGCAAATGTGTTGGAATGTACCGAGTTGTGGCGTGAGGTGATGGAGCGTATTGCGGTTGATTATCCGCAAGTTGTTTTAAGCCATATGTACGTGGATAATGCCGCCATGCAGTTGGTGCGTGCACCCAAGCAGTTTGATGTTATGGTGACGACAAATATGTTTGGCGATATCCTTTCTGACTGTGCTGCGATGTTGACTGGTTCGATTGGTATGTTGCCGTCAGCTTCTCTGGCTGCCGATGCAAAAGGGATGTACGAACCGATTCACGGCTCGGCTCCAGATATTGCCGGAAAAGGGATAGCCAACCCCTTGGCGACGATTTTGTCTGTTGCGATGTTGTTACGTTATACATTGGATGAACAGGACCTGGCATCACGCATCGAACGGGCGGTCAGCGCTGTTTTGGATCAGGGGCTACGCACAGCAGATATCTATACTGACGGTATGAAAAAGATTGGGACAGAAGATATGGGTGAGGCTGTTGTCGCGAGTCTGATATCTGATGGTGGTTAGATATGTATTATGTGATGCTTTTAGCAGACGGCGGCGCTAGAATTAAGAACAATAAAAAATCGACCTGTTGTTTTGGTCGAGGCAAGATTAAGGATGGCTTGGATGAGTGAAGGGTTTGACGTTGCTGTTGTCGGAGCAACCGGAGCTGTAGGTGGCGTGATGGTCTCCATATTGGAGGAGCGCGGCTTTCCTGTAGCAACGCTCTACCCATTGGCAAGCAGTCGCTCTGCAGGTAAGCGCGTTACTTATCGTGGTAAGTCCATTGTCGTAGGTGATCTTGCTGAATTTGACTTCTCAAAGGTTCAAATCGCACTGTTTTCTGCTGGGGGGAGTGTTTCAGCGCAGTACGCTCCACGCGCTGCTGAGCACGGTTGTGTGGTTATCGACAATACGTCTCATTTTCGCTACGACGATGATGTTCCACTTGTAGTGCCCGAAGTGAATCCTGGCTCTATTGCTGATTATAAGCAGCGTAATATTATCGCGAATCCCAACTGTTCAACCATTCAAATGGTGGTGGCTCTCAAGCCTATTTACGATGCAGTGGGAATCAGTCGCGTAAATGTTTGCACTTATCAAGCGGTTTCCGGTACTGGAAAAGAGGCGATTGACGAGCTGGCATCACAGACAGCAGCGCTGCTTAACGCCAAACCGGTGAAGACGGATGTCTATCCTAAACAGATTGCTTTTAACGTACTGCCTCACATCGATCTGTTCCAAGATAACGGTTACACCAAAGAAGAGATGAAAATGGTGTGGGAAACTAATAAGATCCTGGAAGATGACGATATACTGGTTAACCCCACTGCGGCGCGTGTTCCGGTGTTTTTCGGTCATTCCGAAGCAGTGCATATCGAAACTAAAAATAAAATCAGTGCTGCCGAAGTTAAAGCTTTATTGAAGCAGTCGCCGGGTGTGGTTGTGGTGGATGATAATGACTATCCCACTGCTGTTACTGAGGCGGCGGGTAATGATCCTGTCTATGTGGGTCGTATCCGCGAAGATATATCGTATGCTAACGGTATCAATATGTGGGTGGTGGCTGATAATGTGCGCAAAGGAGCGGCCTTAAATAGTGTTCAAATTGCGGAAATTCTGGTAGAAGGACATCTAGGATGAGAGGTCGGTAGCAGTGTTTGATGGAGGGGATGAAAATTAGTCGGTTGCTAACCAAGCTGTTATTTTTATCTGCCTTATTGGCGGTTTGTTTCTCTGCGCCTGCTTTTTCGTTGGGACTGGGCGAGATCGAGGTTCGCTCGGAGCTGAACCAACCGCTGGATGCAGAAGTGGCATTGCTGTCCGCGACGCCTGAAGACCTTGAGATGATCCGGGTGGCGTTGGCATCTTATGACGATTTCGAACAAGCTGAAATCGACCGCCCCTCTGTATTGAGTCTGCTGCAGTTTGAGGTTATTCACGATGGTGGTCAAAACCCCTACATAAAAATCTCATCCAAAAAACCGATCAAAGAGCCCTTTCTTGATTTTATCGTGGAAGCCAACTGGCCCAAGGGGCGTCTGCTTCGCGAATACACTCTGCTGCTCGACCCTCCCACTCTTGTAGCGGAAGCTCCAGCCCCTGTTGAATCTCCCACTGTCAGCGACGAGCCAGTCGTCGCTGCGGTCAGCGAATCCAGCATCATGAAACCTGTCGGTGCAGTGCCGGTAACAAAAGCGGCTGCACATTCGAGTGCGAGCGCTGGTGAAGGGCGTGCATCAAGCTATGGTCCTACTCGCAAGAGCGATACCTTGTGGGAGATCGCTTTGGAGATGCGTACCGACTCTTCGCGCAGTATCTATCAGGTGATGATGTCGCTGCTGAAAAGCAACCCTCAAGCGTTTTATAACAATAACGTAAACAACCTGAAAGAAGGTTATGTGTTGCAACTGGACCCTGCGGTGGTGGCTACGCTGAGTCGTCAGGAAGCAGCAGCAGAATTTACGCTTCAGTATCAGCAGTGGTTAGCATTTAAGCAGAGCAAGTCAAAAGGGGCCGGTCAAGTTGCTGAAGCTGTGAGCGGTGCTGGCGCACCCGCAGCTGATGTGGCCTCGCGTGATAAGCCTAGCGCAGTCGTCCGAGAGAGCGCTCACTTGAAACTGGTGAGTCCGCAGGGCAGTGCCGTGGCGAGTGATCAACAGGCGGGAGGGGTATCTGCCGAACTGGAGCAGAAGCTTGTCGGGTTACGTGAAGAGTTGTTGTCTGCGCTGACAGAGACAGAAGCGCAGCGTCAGGAGAACGGTGAGCTGCAAAGCCGTATGTCTGAGCTTGAGGGTCAGCTGGCGTCGCTGCAAAGGCTGCTCGCGGTGCAGGATGATACGCTATCGACGATTCAGGATAATGCACGTCAAACGGTGAGTGCGGGTGATGCGGAGGCGCTGCCTCAAGAACCTTCGGTAGGTGGGCAAGGTGTTGTCGTTGCTGAAGTTGATCACGAAAAGAGCGTACCAATAGCGAAGCCCACAGGTTCTGGAGTTGAACATGGCGCGACTGAGGCGAGCGATTCTGCGGTTGGAGATGAACCGAAATCTGCCGAGCCTGAGCTGAAGTCTTCACCTGTTGTTGCTCCCGCGCCTGTATCCCCTGCCGAAACGCAGGTTGACGAAGGCTCTTTACTTGCAGATATCAGCGGATTTTTGGAGGCGTTGTTTGCTGACATCATGGCAGACCCGATGTCGCAGGGAATGGCTGTGGCGGTTGTGCTCGTCCTACTGTTGCTGATTGCCCTGATTATTCGCCGTCGTCGTGGGGAAGAGGCTGATGATGAAGAGTACGACGTGGATTCGACTTTTGCTTTTGGTGATGCCGACGCGAAGGCGGATCGCGAGGGCGTCGGTGACGGTGACCTGTTCGGATACGGGCAGGTCTCGCCGGAGGATTTTGATGTTGTTGACGCAGGAATGGGCGGTGACACGGGTGCTGAAAGTGGGGAGGACTTTAGTGGTACCGTCAGTGACTTTGGCAATATGTCTGATGCTGATGGCGACATGCAGTTGGCTTATGAAGTGGATCCTCTTGACGAGGCTGATGTATACCTAGCATATCGCCGTTATCCCCAGGCGGAGGAGCTGTTGAAAGAGGCAATTCAACATGATCCACAGCGTTATGAGCTGCGTGTAAAACTGATGGAACTCTATTTGGCAACTGAGGACCAGGATGCCTTTATCATTCAGGCGGAGATGCTCCACAACGCGCAAGGAGATCAACCTAATCCGCTTTGGGATGATGCCGTTGCGATGGGGGTTCAACTTTGTCCTGGACACCCTCTGTTTAGTCAGGACGGCGAAGGGAGTGCTGAGTTTGGTGAGGGAGATCTGTTTAGTGGTGTTGGTGACGCCAATCTGTTTGCTATGGATGAAACTGAACTGCCGCCACAAGCAAATAACGTGATTGAGTTCGAGCCAGGTCTGGATGAGCCATTCAAGCTTCGGGACGAAGATGATAAGCAGGTTAGCGCCGGGGACGAGCAGGAACAGCAAGATGTTGTCTCTGCTTTTGATAGCTTGGAAGAGCTGTCGGATGATGAGCTGAAAGAGATTACGCAGGGTCGTGCTGATTCCTCTCCAGCGCTGGATTCAATATCTTTCGATGAGGTGGCTTCGACAGAGGAAGGTGCATTTTCCGAAGGAGATCTGGAAGGGCTTTACGACCTCCCAGCTGAACCAAGTGATGGCGATGCGGGTGACGAAGCACAGGGTGGTGATAGTGAGGGTGTTCCGCAGATGAGCCGTTTTGACGCTGAGTTGGAGGCGTTGGAGGCTGGTGATGGTTTGTACACGGATGCAGTGGAAGCCGACCTTGGAGAAGAGGATAGCTTTTTGGGCGCTGCTTTTGAGTTGGATAAATTAGTGGCGGCAGATGGTGCTGCTGAGGTGCCAGAGGTGCCAGAGGTGCCGAGTGTAGCTGATGAGCAGCCCGATCTGGGCGAGGGCGCACGCGGCGACGAATTTGCGAATTTGGAAGAGGGTATGGCTGATTTTGAGCTAGACCTTGTTGATGGCGATGGCGCTCATCCACTGGATTCATTTCTGGACGAAGATATCGGCACTGCTGATACATCGTTTTTGCCAAGTCAGGTCGAGCCTGGTGGTGTGAATCTCTCCAGTAGTGATGAAGACGATGATCTATATGCCTCTATCGACGAGTTAGGTACAAAGTTGGATCTGGCGCGAGCTTATATTGATATGGGTGATGAGGCTGGTGCAAGCACCATGTTGGGTGACGTGTTGAAAGAGGGGAGCGAGGATCAGCAGCAGGAGGCTCAAGAGTTAATGAAAAAAATTGGTTAGTTTTCTGAGGCTGTAATCTTTTCTTTAAATTTTTCCTTCCCCCCTCCTATTTTTTTCTCATTCCTTGTCTTGCTGTTTTTTTGCTCAGTCATTACACCGGCTTAAGTATCACGCACGCCAGAGGTGGTAGTGTGACGGTGAGTGAGTATGGCTTGCCCATCCACGACAACTGATCACTTTTTAACCCTTCACTGTTCCCTATGTTACTGCCGCCGTAGTACTCCGAGTCTGAGTTGAATATCTCTTTGTAGTGGCAATTGTAAGGTACGCCGATCCGATAGTTGTGGCGTGGAATCGGCGTGAAATTGAGTGCGACTATAACGGTGTCGTCATCGCTTTTGCGCATATAGCTGAGTATCGATTGTGCTGAATCGTGACAATCGATCCACTCAAATCCTTGTGCATCAAAGTCGTAATGGTGCAGTGCGCTATTATTGCGGTAGAGTCGATTGAGATCCTTGACAAGGCTCTGTACACCGCGATGATTTGGGTAGTTTAGGGTATACCAGTCAAGGCTGGCTTCACTGTTCCACTCCTCTCCCTGGGCAAACTCGCAGCCCATGAACAGTAATTTTTTCCCTGGATGGGTGAACATGTAGCTGTATAGCAGGCGTAAGTTGGCAAAGCGTTGCCACTCATCACCGGGCATCTTATTGATCAGCGATTTTTTCAGGTGTACAACCTCATCGTGGGAGAAGGGCAGTATAAAATTCTCCGTATAGGCATACAGCTGGCTAAATGTCAGCAGGTCCTGATTGTATTGGCGATAGACCGGATCCTGACTCATATATTCCAGCGTATCGTTCATCCATCCCATATTCCATTTCATACTGAATCCGAGCCCGCCAACCCAGGTTGGGCGCGACACCATAGGCCAAGAGGTGGACTCTTCCGCAGCGATCACGACGCCAGGGTGCTGGTCATGGCAGATGCTGTTCAGCTCGCGTAGAAAGTCGATGACATCGAGGTTTTCTCGGCCACCATACTTGTTGGGCAGCCACTCGCCCTCCTTGCGCGAATAGTCCAAATAGAGCATGGACGCCACGGCATCAACACGCAGACCGTCGATGTGGTACTCCTCTAGCCAATAGATGGCACTGGATAGCAGGAAGTTTTTGACTTCATTGCGCCCGTAATTAAAGATCAGCGTGCCCCAGTCCGTGTGTTCACCCAGTCTGGGGTCTTCATGTTCATACAGTGCTGTTCCATCAAAATTACCGAGGCCATGTGCATCTTTTGGAAAATGTGCAGGCACCCAATCAAGTATCACGCCAATGTTGTTTTGGTGGCAGCAATCAATGAAGTAGCGCAGGTCATCACCACTGCCAAAACGGCTGGTAGCTGCGTAATAACCGGTTGTCTGGTAGCCCCATGATGCATCCAGAGGGTGTTCGGTGATTGGCAGTAGCTCAATGTGGGTAAAGCCAAGCTCTGCTACATAGTTGACTAAACGGTTCGCCAGCTCCCGGTAGTTGAGGAAATTGCCATGCTCATCGCGTTGCCAGGAGCCGAGATGGACTTCATAGATAGACATCGCTTCATGTAGCCACTCGCTGTTCGCGCGTTTTGTCATCCACTGCTCGTCGTGCCACAGGTGCTTGGTTTTGTGGGTTACGACGGCAGCAGTGCCAGGGCGAAGTTCAAATTGTTGAGCATAGGGGTCAGCCTTGAGATGCAGTGCCCCATCGTTGCGGCTGCGAATCTCGTACTTGTAGAGTGCCTTAGCTTGAATGCCCGGAATAAAGAGCTCCCAGACGCCACAACCACCCCGGTTGCGCATCGGGTGGCGGCGACCATCCCAACCATTGAAATCACCGACGATGCTAACGCGCTCGGCGTTCGGTGCCCAGGTGGCAAATAACACGCCATCTATTTCGCCAACGCTATGGTTATGGCTGCCGAGAACGCGGTAAACGTGCCAGTGCTTGCCTTCACCGAACAGATGCAGGTCATAGTCTGAAAGCTGTGGATCAAAGCAGTATGGATCATAGTGGCTGGATATGTGGCCGTGTCCGTTGTCCCACCTTAGCTGATAGTGTTTTTTAATGGACGATGATGGGCCGCACCACTCAAAAATGTCCGATTGATAACGCCGCTGCATGGGTTCGTCGCAGCCGTCGATAAAGACCTCCGCAGCCCCTGGAATGAATGCGCGGATAACGGTGCTCTTACCTTGGCCATGTTGGCCCAATACTGAAAAGGGTTCATGATGACGTGCATCAATAATTTTCTGTATGTCGGACGGGATGGCTTGGGTGGGAGCGTTATCAGTCATCGTTTTTTAATGGGTCCGGTGTTGTTGATTTAAATAGGCTGTGTGGACGGTGTTTAATTTTTACTACCAATCCTTTGAGTGTTTCATTACCTGAACGGGGTTCGGTTGCCCCAGAAAGTGTGAAGTGAAATTTATCAGGGCCAGCGTAAATTACGCGCCTCCGACAGGGTGTTAATGATACCATAGTGCATATGCAATTCCCCGCAGTCGTTCAGGGTCTGATCTTTAAAGTAGTCAAGTTTAAGCTCTGTTTATCGTTTCCTTACTTTAGTGCAATACAGGGATTTCTAAATGAAAAATAACCGTATTGAACGTCATGTCAGTCGTTTAACACAAAATACTTTGGCGCTGATTTTAGCGGGTGGACGTGGCTCCCGGTTGAAGCACTTGACGTTGTGGCGGGCAAAGCCAGCGGTACCATTTGGCGGAAAATTTCGTATTGTCGATTTCCCTCTATCCAACTGCGTTAACTCAGGTATTCGCAGAATTTGCGTCGTCACACAGTATAAATCCCACTCACTGATACGCCACATTCAGCGTGGCTGGAGTTTTTTGCGCGCCGAGTTTGGTGAGTGTGTGGAGCTGCTGCCAGCGCAGCAGCGCCTTAAAGATTCCTGGTACGCAGGAACGGCGGACGCTGTTTATCAGAACCTTGATATTATTCGCAGTCATTCGCCGGAGTATGTGTTGATTCTCGCCGGCGATCATATTTACAAAATGGACTATGGTCCGATGCTCGCTTTTCATGTGGAGCAAAATGCAGATATGACGGTGGGCTGTATTGAGGTGCCTGTCGATGATGCGAAAGCGTTTGGGGTGATGACCGCAGACAGCAGCGGCCGTGTGATTCGTTTTGCTGAAAAGCCCGAAAATCCAGAATCAATTCCGGGGCGCGATGGCATCGCGCTGGCCTCAATGGGTATCTACATTTTCAGCGCCCAGTTTCTTCTCGATCAGTTGATTAAGGACGCAGATAACACCTCTTCCAGCCATGATTTCGGTAAAGATATTATCCCCGATATTATTGATAGCCACCGTGTTGTTGCTTACCCCTATCGTGATATGAGTGGCGATCAGGCCTACTGGCGTGATGTGGGTACTGTTGATGCGTTTTGGAAAGCAAACTTGGAGCTCATAGGTATCACTCCCGAATTGAATATGTACGATCACGAGTGGCCAATCTGGACCTACCAATCTCAGTTGCCGCCAGCAAAATTTGTGTTTGATGATGATGATCGGCGTGGCATGGCGGTGGACTCAATGGTTTCTGGTGGTTGTATTGTGTCGGGTGCATCGGTTCGTCACTCATTGCTGTTTTCTAATGTCCTCGTTCACTCTTATTCAACAGTTGAGAACTGTGTTGTGCTGCCTGATGTCAATATTGGTCGCAACTGTCGTTTGAAAAATGCGGTGATCGATAAAGGTTGTCGGGTACCCGATGGCACCGTTGTTGGTGAAGATCGTGAAGAAGATGCAAAACGTTTTTATGTCTCCCCTGATGGAGTTGTGTTGATTATTCCTGAGATGTTAGGTGATAGCGAGGTGCATCGTGCCCGGTAGTTCGCGTATCAAAGTTGTACTCTGTTGGCACATGCATCAACCCCAGTATCGCGAGCCGATAGGTGGGGAGTATCGCCTGCCCTGGACTTACCTTCATGCGATCAAAGACTACGTGGATATGGTCGCTATCTTGGAAGAGATTCCCGATGCGCGGGCGGTGGTGAATTTTGCGCCCGTGCTGTTGGATCAGATCGAGGATTATGCCCGGCAGGTTGATCTGTTTTTAAAAGGCGATGGTGTGATTCGCGATCCGCTGTTGGCGATGCTTGATCAACCGGCATTGCCAGTGCGTGCGGAAGAGCGCGCGGTGTTGATTAAAAACTGCCTGCGCTCCAATGAAGAGCGCCTGATCAATCGCTTTCCACAATACCGTCACCTGGCCGATATGGCGGCATGGTTTGGTGATCACCCGGACTCGATGATCTATCTTGATGAGCAGTATCTGGCGGATTTGCTGGTGTGGTATCACATTGCGTGGCTGGGTGAGACGGTGCGCAGAGACAATGAAGCGGTGCAGCGCCTCATCGAAAAACGCTCCTGTTACGATCTTCATGATCGTCGGGTTTTGCTGGAAGTTATTGGCGAGCTGCTCAACGGTGTCATCGCACGTTATCGGACACTGGCTGAGCAGCAGCGCATTGAGCTGTCGATGACGCCCTATGCACATCCGATCGTGCCGTTGCTGCTGGATTTTTCCTGTGCGCTGGAGGCGATGCCCGATGCGCCGCTGCCGAAGTCCCCGGCTTATCCCGGCGGTGAGGCGCGGGCGCAGTGGCACATGCAGCAGGGGTTGGCGACATTTCGCCACCATTTCGGTATGGAGCCGCAGGGCTGTTGGCCATCGGAAGGTGGCGTGAGCGCTCCTGCGCTGAAGCTGTTCTCTGACGCTGGCTTCCGCTGGGCAGCCAGCGGTGAAGGTGTGTTCCGCAACAGTCTAGCGCGGGCGGACGATGGGGCTGTTGAGCACAACGATGGTCACGAACTCTATGCGCCATATCGTGTCGTCGGCAGTGGTGATATCGCCTGTTTTTTTCGCGATGATGGGCTCTCCGATCTGATTGGCTTTACCTATACCAAGTGGCATGGTGATGACGCCGTTAACGATCTGATTGAGCATCTGATGAATATCGCCAACGGTTGCCCTGCCAGTGGTCATGATTGCGTGGTGCCGATTATTCTCGATGGTGAGAATGCCTGGGAGCACTACGCCGATAATGGTTACCATTTTCTCTCCGGTCTCTATGCTGCATTGGCGGCGCATCCGCGTATCGATCTGACGACTTTCTCACAATGTCTGGGCGACGCTGCGTCGGTGAAGACGTTGCCGGAGATGGTGTCAGGTAGCTGGGTGTATGGCACCTTCTCTACCTGGATCGGGGATAAAGACAAAAATCGCGGCTGGGATCTGCTCTGTGAAGCGAAGCGTGCCTACGATGAGCAAGTTGCCTGCGGCGCGTTGAGCGGCGAGCGTTTGCTGGCCGCCGAAAAGCAGTTGGCAGTCTGTGAAGGTTCAGACTGGTTTTGGTGGTTTGGCGATTACAATCCGCAAGAGGCCGTGAGTGATTTTGAACACCTGTTTCGCGTGCATCTGAGCAGTCTTTACCAGATGATCAGCGTTGATCCACCGGAGGCGTTAACCACGGTGATTAGCCAGGGGCAGGGTGCGCCGAGCCAAGGCGGCGTTATGCTACCGGGGCAGTCGTCAGACTAATCCGGCAGCCTTATTCCATTAGTGTGTTGATGTTGGGTTGCTCAAACTGATCTGTTTTTGTTTCCTGGATTCGCGTTGTACTTAAAGTCGTCGGGAGTGCGGTCCGACAATGGCACTACGTTTCCCATTTCATAGGTTTAATTGATGACCTCCCAGTCGACCTCTCTGCCTCAGGGGCAGGGTTCTCCGTTCTCTCTGGATTGCCGCCGTGCCGGTGTTTTGTTGCATATCACCTCGTTACCGGGACGCTGGTGCAGTGGTGATATGGGGGCAGAGGCCTACCGTTTTGTTGAGTTTCTGGCTGGTGCCGGGCAGACGGTATGGCAGGTGTTGCCGCTGGGGCCGACGCACAGTGATGGCTCTCCGTATAACTGTTTCTCATCTCAGGCTGGCAATGTCATGCTGATCAGCCCCGAGCTGATGGTTGAGGCGGGGTGGTTGAGCGAAGCGGATCTGGATGCTGCTGCGCAGAGCGGTGGCGACGATCCACGTTATGTTCGCAGCACATTGATCAGCAAAGCCTTTCGAGAATTTTCCAGTGAGCGGCACGAGAGTGAGCACGCAGCATTTGCCGCATTCATCGAAACGCAGCAGCAGTGGCTTGAAGACTACGCACTGTTTTGGGTGCTCAAACAGGAGCACCGGGGTGGTTCGTGGCAGAGCTGGCCAGAGCCGCTGCGTGAGCGCTGCCCCGATGCTTTGGCCGAGATCAAAGAGCAGTTGGCGGACGAGCTTGAACAGGTTCGCTTTGAGCAGTACGTTTTTTTCCGTCAATGGCACGCGCTGAAGCAGTTCGCCAACGAACGCGGTGTCTCTCTGTTTGGCGACATGCCGATCTTTGTCGCTTATGACAGTGCGGATGTCTGGACGCATCGCAACTGCTTTGAGCTTGACGAAGAGGGTCGGCCGCGGGTTGTGGCTGGTGTGCCGCCGGACTACTTTTCAGCTACCGGCCAGCGCTGGGGCAACCCACTCTACAACTGGCCACATATGGTTGCAGATGGCTTCCGGTGGTGGATCGCGCGCATGGAGACCCAGCTGCAGCTCTACGACCTGATCCGCATCGATCACTTTCGCGGTTTCGAAGCGTATTGGGAGATCCCGGCCAGTGAAGAGACAGCCATCAATGGTCAGTGGATAAAGGCGCCAGGCGATGAGCTGTTCGCAGCACTGCGCGATCGCTTCGGCGCGCTGCCGCTGGTCGCTGAGGACCTGGGCCAAATTTCGCACGAGGTTCATGAGCTGCGCCTCAAATACGCGCTGCCCGGCATGAAAATTCTGCAATTCGCGTTTGACGGCGGCGCAGACAACCCCTATCTACCCCACAATCATGAATGCAGCTCAGTGGTCTACACCGGCACCCACGACAACGATACGACGCTGGGCTGGTATAACGCCCTGTCAGAAGCGCAGCATCACCACATTGGTGACTATCTCGGTTGTGCACCGGACTCGATGCCGTGGTCGTTGATTCGTAGCGCGTATGTATCAGTCGCGAATCTATGCGTTATCCCGATGCAGGATATTTTGATGCTCGATGGCGCACATCGCATGAATGTGCCTGGTTCTTGCTCAGGCAACTGGCAGTGGCGCTTTCAGTGGACGCAAGTCAACGATGGCGTGGCGGGGCGCTTACGGCGTATGGTCGATCTCTATGGTCGGGCAGGCAGCTGATCCATGAATGTGCTGGGTGGCCTGTTCGTTAAGTTGCTACTGGTCACGGGGTTTGCCGCGGCGACTTTCTACGCTGTGGTCTATTTTACATCGGGTGAATCGCCGTCACTGCCCGATGCGCTGCCAGAATTTACGCTGCCGGAGCTAACGATGCCAGAACTTGCATTGCCAGAGTTGAGCGTGCCTGACGTTGATGTGATGGGCACCGCTGACGAAGGGTTGGTAAAGGCGTATAAATGGCAAGACGGAACAGGCGCCTGGCACTATTCGGATAAGCCTCCCTCTAATGATACAGGCGTTACCGAGGTTCAGGTTGATCCCGATGCCAATCTGATTCGCGCTATCGAGCCAGAGGGTACGACTGCCGATGTGCTACTGCCGCGTGCAGAGCGTGACGCCGAACTTCCCGCAGGCTCTCCGGTTGAGCGGGTGGAACAGCTGTTTGATTCCGCTCGTGGCGTCGAACAATTGTTGGAACAGCGCAAGCTTGAGCAGGATCGGGCCATAGGCGGCGGTTAATTACTGAGGAGGCATCGGCTCGATGCGTACGAAAGACACGGTATGAACAGCGTCACCTCTATTTCCATTTCTCGTGTGCTTGTTGCTACCGCGCTGTTATTGAGCGTCTCCATCAGTCACGCTGAAATAGCGCAGCGTATCGTTGGCGGCAACGTTGCTCAAGATGGCGACTACCCTTGGATGAGCTTGGTGTTGATTACACCGAGCAGTAGCTTTTGTGGCGCGACGCTGGTTGGGAAACAGTGGGTGTTGACGGCAGCTCACTGTGCGAACAAAGTAGTTGGCGTGCCCAGCTTGGTGTACGAACCCTCAGAGATTACGGTTTTTCCTGGTCTGTTCGATCTGACGAAGAGAAACGCCGTGGGTCCTGTTGAGGTTGTCGAGGTGTTCGTACACCCCGATTTCCGATTTGGCCCAGGTGGCGAACCGATCAACGATGCCGCGCTACTCAAACTCAGCACCCCGCAGGATCTACCCACTCTCGCTATTGCAGACGCGCCCGTCATG
>JAADGQ010000102.1 GCA_013152295.1 Gammaproteobacteria bacterium
GGATGCGTTGAAACAGATGGCAGCGAACAGCAGTGTCGTTGCGGTTTTGCTCGAACCTATCCAGGGCGAGGGTGGGCTCAACACGCCGGACGACGGCTACTTGCGCGGTGTACGTGCGCTGTGCGATGACAATGGCTGGCTGATGATGCTCGATGAAGTGCAGAGTGGTATGTGCAGAACCGGGCGCTGGTTTGCTTATCAGCACGAAGGCATCGTTCCCGACGTACTGGCTTTGGCGAAGGGATTGGGCAATGGCTTTCCGATTGGCACCTGCTTGGCAAAGGGCAAGGCTGCAACAGTATTCAGTGCGGGCAACCATGGCAGTACGTTTGGCGGCAATCCTCTCGCTTGCAGTGTTGCGGGCGCCGTGGTCGATGTGCTGGATAAAGAAGAGATTGCACAGCACGTTGAGCAAAAGGGGAGGGTGCTTCGCGCCGCGCTGAATCGCAGTCTTGAAAGCTTGCCGCAGTTCAGGACACTCCACGGTAAAGGTTTGATGGTTGGCATCGAGCTTACCCGGCCGTGCACGGCGCTTGTGAAGCAGGCATTGGATAGGGGGCTGCTGCTCAGTGTTCAGGCTGAAAAAGTGGTTCGTCTGTTGCCGCCTCTTATTATTGATAGCGATGAGCTTGATCAGATCGTCGATATTGTCACCTCACTTGTATCAGAGCATTAGCTAACGCCATGACTATCAGGCATTTTTTAACACTTAAAGATTTGACCTCGAGCGAATTGGACGGGTTGATCAAACGCTCAATCGAACTGAAGCAGATGTTGTGTTCAGGCGAGCTGTACCAGCCGTTGCAGGCAAAAGTCCTGGCCATGGTGTTTGATAAATCGTCCACGCGCACACGCGTCTCGTTTGAGACGGCGATGATTCAGTTTGGTGGTAGTTCGATCTTCCTGTCGCCCCGCGACACACAGCTAGGCAGGGGTGAGCCCATTGAAGATAGTGCGCGGGTGCTGTCGAGCATGGTTGATTGCGTCATGCTTCGTACCTATGAGCACCGCAATATTGAGCGCTTCAGCCAATACTCCCAAGTGCCTGTTATTAATGCGTTGACAGACACCTACCACCCCTGCCAACTGTTGGCGGACATGCTCACCTATGTCGAGCAGCGTGGGGAGATTAAAGGCAAAACAGTTGCCTGGATTGGTGACGGAAACAATATGTGCAACTCATACATCAACGCTGCACAGCAGTTCGACTTTACGTTAAATATCGCCTGCCCTCCTGGTTACGAGCCCGCCCTGTTTGCGCAGCACAGTAACGATTCTCGTCTTGCATTAATGCACGATGCCAAGGAGGCTGTTCGTAACGCCGACCTGGTTGTAACCGACGTGTGGGCGAGCATGGGCCAGGAAGAAGAGGCTGCCAGCCGCACCGATGCGTTTACCCCCTACCAAGTTAATGCTGCGTTGATGGCTCTGGCTAAAAAGAACGCGCTATTCATGCACTGTCTTCCCGCGCACCGCGGGGAGGAAGTCACCGCTGACGTGCTTGATGGCCCGCAAAGCGTCGTTTGGCAAGAGGCTGAAAACAGGCTTCATTCACAAAAGGCACTATTGGAGCTGCTCCTCGTTGATCACTGCTGATGAGTAACCTGCTTGAGCTGAAAGAGGTCACGTGTTGCTATGATGGCAGCCCGGTTGTTCGTCAGCTCTCGATGTCTGTTAAGCAGGCGGGTCTCTATTGTCTGCTTGGCCCGAGTGGCTGTGGAAAAACTACGGTACTCAGGGCCATCGCAGGGTTTGAACCACTCACCCAAGGTGAGATCCTTTTAAGAGGTGCGGCGATATCCAAACCGGGCTATCAACTGCCACCCAACGAACGGCACCTTGGCATGGTTTTTCAAGACTATGCGCTTTTTCCGCACATGAGCGTCGAAGAGAACATCTGCTTCGGTATGCGCAGTGTTAAGCGCCAAGGTAGGCGCGATACCGCCCATCAGCTTCTCGAGTCTGTTGGACTTAAGGGTTATGCTAAAAGGTTTCCTCATGAGCTTTCGGGGGGACAGCAGCAGCGGGTCGCTCTCGCCCGAGCGCTGGCCATCAAACCGGAAATTATTTTGATGGATGAGCCTTTTTCCAACCTCGATATCGATCTGCGTGAGCGGCTTGGTCTGGAGGTTAAAGAGATACTGAAAGCTCAGGGGATTGCGGCGATCCTCGTTACCCACGATCAGCACGAGGCATTTGCATTGGGTGAGATGGTCGGCATCATGCGCGAGGGGAGAATTGAGCAGTGGGATACACCTTTCAACCTCTATCACGAACCGCGCAATCGGTTTGTCGCGAACTTTATCGGTCAGGGTGTATTTTTGAAGGGCAGCATGCTGTCGCAAGATGAGGTGGATACCGAGATAGGCGTTATCAAGGGTGATCGCGCCTATCCGTGCTCTCTTGGTAGTGCTGTGGAGGTTCTGTTAAGGCCCGACGACATCCTGCCTGAGCCGGACTCCTTACTGAAAGCAGAAGTGACTAACAAAGCATTTAAGGGCGCCGAGATTCTATACACCCTTAAGTTGGCAACCGGCAGCACGGTACTTTCGCTCTTCCCCAGCCATCACGACCACTATATCGGAGAGCGTGTGGGTATTCGGATAGCGATTCAACACCTCATCGTTTTTGGCTGATTCACACTCATAAGTAGCCATAAAAAAAGGCAGGGTTTATCCCCGCCTTTTTTGGCTTCAAGCATCTCTGTTTTACGTCTATCAGAGTAGCGTTGAAAGATACTCTGCAACTGCGTGAATCTCATCATCTGACAGTTTTTTAGCAATATCCGACATCATTCCGCCAGGATCATTGCTACGTTCGCCAGCGCGAAAATCCTGCAACTCCTTAATGATATAATCCCGGTGCTGTCCCCCGATTCGCGGGAAGACAGAGTTTGTTTTAGACTTACCCTTTCCTCTCTTGCCGTGACAATTCACACACCCATACACGCCTGTTCTGGGGTTTCCATTCAGAAACAGTTTTTCGCCCTGAGCTGCCAAAGATTTATTGGTTGGCGTCAACTGCCCTTTCATCTTTTTGCTTGCAAAGTAAGAGCCAATATCTTTCGCGTCCTGGACCGTTGCAACCATGCCGGCCATAGCGGCCATCGTCGCGTTATTGGTTCTTTTTGCCCGCTGGAAATCCATGACCTGCTTGACGATGTAGTTTTCGTACTGCCCGGCTAACCGTGGAAAGGTTGCGGCAGGGCTGTTGCCATCATCGCCATGACATCCTCCACACGCTGCTGCCTTCATTTGACCCGCTTCCGGGTCACCAGCTGCATGCGCCCCCACTGAAAAAAATGCCAACACAATTAGTGCACTAAATACAGACAGTGCGGTTTTATTTTTTACCATAGCTAGACCCTTATTTGTCTTTCGCAATCTAGGAATAAAACGAATGAAATTTATATCCTGCCCCTCACAGCATACCTTATTGTTTATATCAATCTCCCGTCCGAACGTCAAACTGAAAGGCTGGCGTGGCTACGGTTGAAGCGTATTCGGCGGAAAAAGAGGAGATTAGTCTGTCATGGGTCTACGACGGGACCGTCGAAGTGTTGCCTAACGGGTGGTCGTCAAGCGCAAATGGTGGGCCGTGTAGGAATCGAACCTACGACACACGGATTAAAAGTCCGGTGCTCTACCAACTGAGCTAACGGCCCCTCAGTTTTAAGCTGCGGAATAGTAGCCACTTTCCATGGAAATAGCAAACAGCCGGGTGCGCCAACGATGGCCCATAAAAAACGGATTAGCTGAGTGAATCCGTCTGTCGTTAATCGAACTACCTGCCATGTGGCGCTCAGGTTGAGAATTGACTGCACCAAAGGCTGTTTGACATTTTTGTTGTTTCAGCATGCAGAGCTTGGGTTTGTGCGTCGACGGGCCGTTAACCACAGAGTATTAGGCGCTCACCGGGGCTTTGAGGCAGGGCGCCTGCAAGGCAGTGTTCGATGCTCCAATATTTTTTTGGTTTAAACAGGCAGGTTGGCTGGTATGAATTTTAATCAATTGCGTTTTGTCAGAGCCATTGCTGAAACCGCGTCGTTTAGCAAAGCGGCGCAGCTCTGTTATGTCACTCAGCCGACGCTCTCCAATGCCATCGCTCATCTGGAAACCGAGTTGGGTGGCAAGCTCTTTGCCCGCACCACACGCAAAGTCAGCATGACTCCTTTGGGCGAGCACCTGGTGCCGTTGATTGATGCTGTGCTTGATGCTAAAGGCGATTTGAAGCAGGCCGCCGATAATTGGTTAAACCCTGAGCTTAAATTGATCCGTATTGGTTTTACGCCGCTGGTTGATGCGCGTCTTCTCAATACTGTGGTGGAGCCCTACCTGCGTGAAGGTGGTGTCGAAGTGATCTTCAAGGCGTGCCAGGTGGATGATCTGCAACGTCGACTGGAGAGCAACAAAGTCGATATTGCTATCATTGCCCACGAATTATCATCCCCGGCTCTTGAAAGCTGCTGGTTCTATGACGAGCCACTCTATTATCTGCCTAGCGAAACGGCAGCTCACCTGCACGGTATTCAACGGGTTGTCACACTGGAACAAATTTGTGCGGATACCTTTATTCTGCCCAAGGGATGTGGTTTGGATGATGTGCTTCACCAACTGTTTAAGGAGGCCGAGCAGCCGTTGCTGGAGTACCCAGGGCAACCTTTAAACTACAGCGTCGTTGAGGAGTGGGCCTCTTTGGGGGTTGGTTCAGCCATACTGCCCGAGTCGAAAATATCTGCGAGCAACACCACGGCACGCCCACTCATGGTGAGCGCAGACCTGCCCGCCAAACTGGTCTACTCTGCTTATTGGAACAGAGAGGTGGCCGAGCGTGATTATGTGCGCAATTTCATTGGGCATTTTCACCGCGTTGCACCCAGGATTGCTGAGGGCCTAGCGGGGTAGCTCTCCCGCTTTATTCGTACTCAGTTTGTAAAGCGTTTGTGATCTTCGCTGAGCTGCTGCGGTGTCTGCAGGGTTTCGTTCTCTACTTCGTGATAGTCCGCATCGAGTCTTGATTCAGCGCTGGGCAGTGTAACGCTGAAGCGTACGCCGCTGATGTCGAGGGGGCGAAAAATCAGTTTGTGGCGGCTTTTGCCGGGCGCATATTCAATGCACCATTGTGGTTGGTCCGGGTGGTTGGGGTCGATAAATTGGTTGCCACCGCTCTTCTTGTGTTCACCGTGCTCGCCGTGCTTTTCTTCTGCGGATGCGGGTAAAAAATTAACGGTTTTCTGTGTTGATTGTGTAGCGATCTCTGCGCTGGTGAGTGGCGTGTTGAAGCGAAATTCAGCCTGCGGCTTGCTCTCTTTCGATGGATGATAGCGACACAGTGGTTGGCCTGTGTCACTGACTACTGTGTGAATGATCTCACTCTGTTTTGTGCCGTCGGCGAACTCCAGCCGAATAACGTAAGTTTCAGCTTGGTTGCCGATATTTTCAAAATCGATAGCGCCTTCGTAACCCTTCACAATCTGCTGTACAAAATAGAGACCGAGCCCTTTGCCGCGATGCTCGCGAGAACGTTTGGTGGAGTAGCCCAGCTGAAAGATTTGTGCGCGGTCGCTCTCCTGAATTGTGGGTCCCGTGTTGTATATCGTGAGATGCAGATCACTGCTCGATGTTGTCAGCTTGATAGCGATACGTGGGCGGCGATTTTTACGGCTCTTTGCCTGACAGTAGTAAAGCGCGTTGTGGATGAGGTTTTCAATCAATAAGATAAAGTGATTTTCATTGCCCAGAAGGTGCCCGGTCTGCTGTAACTCAATCCAAAATAGATCGGTTTGAAGGCGATAGACCTCATGTGTATGGAGAGCACGGTCGCCCTCGCGGCGAATATCGACAAACCCTGCCAGTGCGCGAATGACGGCTTGTTGGGCTGAATAGCTCACCGCAAATGGTGGCTTGTTTTCACCGTCACTCAGCAGCTGCTGGTAGTAGTGCTCTTCGCACTCGTAATTTTTGTTGGCGATGTACATCGCAATATTATCGGTGGTGGAGAGATCGAGAAGATCCCACAGATACTCCATGCTACTCAGTGCAGATCGATAGCGCTGTTGTTCCCCGTCTTGCTGCTGCTCGGCAGCAGTTTTGAGGGCGGTCATAACCTGGTCGTAACAGACGATGCCGTTGTGCCTGACTTCCGCAGCGATATTTTTGAAGTGGAGGAATTTTTCGTCGTACTCGATATATTCGAGCAGCCGGTCGCTGATAAACAGTTTCAGTTTGTCAGCATGATCGGAGTACGTATGTGCCTTGCGCCGCAGCTTGTTACGCACTTCCAGCAGCTCGTTGAACTGCTTGTCGCGCCTCTCTTGTCGGACTTTGTTGCGCGCTTTGCTGCGCTGAAAATAGAGCAGCTCCAGCAGCGCGATAATCGCAGTCACGATGAGAAATGCTTCCTCCTGGTAGTGCGTGACCGTTGGTAATGGCGTGCCAAATAGGGCGTCAATGCCTTTGGCGCTTAAATAGAGATAGCCGATGCAGATCAGGCTCATGATGAGCGTGAACCACGGATAATGGAGTTGCGATCTACTGGACATGAGTTATGCGTTTGTCGTGTGTATCGTGTCTGCCGTGAAAGTCACTTGCTTTCTGAATACGAACAGCGCTTCCAGCAGTAAGCGCCATCTTCCCGGCAGGTGGCGATGCCGAAACCATTTTGGCACTGTTGCAGAAATACGCCGTTGCCGCCGTCTGCCCGATCAATGGCGGTGCGCAATGTTTTGACGTGCTGGCGGTAGGTGGCGTGGGCATAGGTGTCTGGATCGAGGCCAAGATGCTCGGCGATCTGATTGGTAGTGACAGGGCGGGGTGAGCGCTCAACCAGGCAGCGCAGTATTTTTCTTGGGGTCGGTGCTAATGGACGTTTTGCATTAGCCGGATTCATAAGTTTACGTCCTTTCCAATAGGCTTCCCAATTATCGATGTCGATTCTAAGGTCGCCGCTGGCGAGTACGCGATCTTTCTCAGCACCACTTGCCGTCTGTCGCACATCGCGCTGGCGCAGCGCTGCCTTGATGCGCCAACACAAAACTTCATCCACATTGCGCTGATGTTTGGAGATGAAATCCAGTGCGTGATGTTCCAGCGCCACCTTTTCAAGTTCGGTGCCGCTATGTTCCGACAGAAACAGCACCGGCAGGTCCGGCCATTTGCGCATGAGTGCATTAAACACCGATAGCCCCCCTTCATCGCGGCCATTGATGCGCGCATCGAGTAGTGCGATATCCGGACGTTTACACTCATCGGTGAGCGCAATTTTCTGCTGCGCCGCTTCGGCGAATTTAAAGATACTCAACTCATTGGCGCTGCCATCAAAGGCGCTCTCCTCCAGCACCTGTTTGAATTTGTCTATCCAGTGGGATTGATCTTCAACCCAGAAAATCCTGGCCATCCGCTATCCAATTAGTGGTCGATATAAACGCTCAGTCTCACGGCCCCGGTCACTGTTCGAGCACCGCTGCTGTTGCCGCACTCCTATGGTAACGCATTGTGTTTGCCTGTTGTGTTTGTGCATGGATGGACGCGGCGCTACCGAAGCCGCTGTTCACAAGTTTTTCACGGCGCTTTGATACAAATAGCAGGCAGGAGCAGAGCAGCGTGTTGGCTGGCTCTGTCTATATCTACTTTTGCTGTGAACCAAAGAGGTGAAAAACAATGGCTATGCAGGATCTATTACAAGTCTGGTCTAACTCGCCGGGGGTGTCAGCCGCTGTGTGGTTGGCGATTATCGTGGTGGTGCTCTATCTCGGGCGCACACCCTCCCATCAGTTGATTCGCTCCACCAGCCATGGGCTGCGCGCTTCGCTGCGGTTGGTTGCCCGCTCCGTTGGCAAAATGGAGGAGCGCCTCAACCAAAGCAATAAAGCGGTGGTGCTGTCGATAGCGAGGGAGGCAACCGAGCGTGGCGTCGAGAGCGAGTTTTTTCGCATCAATGCATTGGTGGAGCGCGACCTGAGCGGTTATCCGGCACTGCACCGCAAGATCAGTGATGTTATCGAGCGTATCGAGAGCGACTTTCACAACGCCAGCGAAGCACCCGCAGCACCACCTGCCTGGCTGGATGCCGTGGAGGCCATCGCCAACATACCGCGCAACGGCGATGTTACTGCATCACGTATCCTCGACAATATCGAAAAAACGATCAAAAGCGCGCACAACGAAACACAGCAAGCGTATAAAAAAAGCAGTGCCGAGCGCCACCGTCTGTTGAAACAGATGCTGCCGTCGTGGCGCAATCTGTCGACAACCATCGACCAGGTTAAAGGCACGATCAGTGGGCTGGAAGAGCGCTCGCGCTTCATCGACGAGCAGATGCAGATCTACCAGCGCATTCGTGCCAATGAAGACAGCATCGCGAGAACGCTAACCTCTTCATCGCTGACGCAATTTTTTATCGCCGGGCTAGTATTGCTGATCGCCATATTGGGTAGCGTCATTAATTTTCAGCTCATTGCACTGCCGATGTCGGAGATGGTCGGCGGCACCAGCCAGCTCGGCCCGATGCGCACTGCTGATGTCGCAGCGCTGGTCATCATCATGGTCGAGATGGCCATGGGGCTGTTTTTGATGGAGTCGCTGAGAATCACCCACATGTTCCCTATTATCGGCAACATGAATGATGCCATGCGCAAGCGTATGGTCATTGTCACCTTCGTCATATTGGCAGCGCTGGCAACGGTTGAAGCATCGCTGGCCTACATGCGCGATCTGTTGGCGCTGGATCGCGAAGCGATCATGCAGTCGCTGTCGGGGTCGCAACTCGTCGAAGCGCAGTTTCGCTGGATCCCCTCTGTGGGGCAGATGATGATGGGTTTTATCCTGCCGTTTGCGCTGGCGTTCGTGGCCATTCCGCTGGAGTCGTTCATCCACGCACTGCGTACCGCGCTGGGTGTAATCGCGGCAGTCCTGCTGCGTCTGATCACCTTTGTCATTCGATTAGTGGGAAATGTGATCTATCACACAGGCAAGGTGTTCATTGCTGCCTACGATCTGATCATCATGTTGCCACTGCGCGTCGAGCAACTCACAAGGACCCGCCATAACCCGAACAAGGCCGTTTTGAATACCCGCTCAAGAACAGAGCCTGGCTTGAATAAGGAGACGTTATCATGAAAAAAATGCTTTTATTGCTTATGCTGTCCGTTGCGATAGGCGGCTGCAGTGACATGCACTCACGCTCTAATTCTACAGCCGTGTATATGCTGCTGGATAGCTCAGGTACATACACTGAGGAGTTGGCCAAAGCTCAGACGATCGTTAACTACCTGTTGATGATGCTCGATAGCGGCGATTCTATTGCAGTGGCACGCATCGATAGCGGCAGCTTTAGTGAAAAGGACATCATTGCCAAAGTGACGTTTGATGAGCGCCCCAGCGCTGCAATCGCCCAGAAAAAAGATTTCAAACATCTGGTGGATCAGTTTATTGATGTGGCCAAGGGCAGTGCTCACACCGATATCAGCGGTGGTGTACTACAGGCAAGCCAGTTTCTTGATGAGACCGGTGCAGCCAAAAAGTACGTGTTGATCTTCTCTGATCTGGAGGAGGACCTTATCAAGAGTCATATCAGGGATTTCGCCATCCCTCTTGAGGGTGTGCAGGTCGTGGCACTCAACGTGACCAAGCTCAGAGCCGACAATATCGACCCAAGAAAATATCTGCAGCGGCTCGATCTTTGGCAGAAACGGATAAACGATGGCGGTGGTGACTGGCGCGTCGTTAATGATCTTGAGCACCTTGATCGTCTGCTGAGTGTCAATTGAAAAGAGTGCACCGATCTCTTTTTGAGTCGGTGCACTGTTTTACCGATTGATGCTGTCTTACAGGTAATAGCTGCATCCTCGACGAATTTCATTTGATATTTTCGTGCAAAAAATTCTACCGACGCTCGTCAACGCAATAATTTGGTGGAGAGGGCGATCCACCGAATCGGCGTTTCATATAGTCCTGAAAATTCATAACTCACAATTCAATCAATTATCATCCTGTGCAACCCAAGGGCATCCATTTGTTTGCCGTCGATAGTCGCTACCAATCGGGTTTGCTTGAAGTAGTGTTCAAAAACACGTTGCTGATCGCAGCAGCTGGCGCAAAATGCTCATAGGAGACGTGCCCGTCGTTGATCTATCACAGCAGCGTGAGCGCCTTGGGGCTGCTGCATGAGCGAGACAGCGTTGCGATTGACTACCCAGTATTGCAATATCCAGATAGAATGAGATTATTGAACCTGGAAAAAATACCAGAAATAACAGGGCATTTGCAGGGTATCAAAGGGCAATATCTGATTCTTTATAGTGGTGTGATCAATATTCGCAAGTACGGCGGTTGCTGTGTTGAATTCGCTAGATAAGATTGCATGTAAGAATTTTTCGCATGGGTGTGCAAATAGGAGGCGCGTCTTGGATAAGGATTTTTGGCGAAAAAAGTGGCTCAATGGTGACATTGGCTTTCATCAGGGAGAGGTGAATCCCTATCTGATTCACTATTGTGATGAGTTGGCGCTACAGCCTGCCGATCAGGTGTTTGTGCCGCTGTGTGGAAAGAGCCAGGACATGATCTGGCTTGCCCAACGTGGCTATAAGGTGCTGGGTGTTGAAGCCAGCGAGCTGGCAGTCGAGGCTTTTTTTGAGAAGAGCACCCTGCCTGTCGAACAGCGCCACCATCGGGGTTTTGATTTGCGGCGCAGTAATGGTATCGAGGTATGGTGTGGCGACTTTTTCAAACTAGATGCGCGTGATCTAAAAGGGGTCAGGGGTGTGTTTGATCGCGCCTCACTGGTGGCGATGCCACCGGCACTGCGTCGCAGCTACGTCCATCAGATGGCCGCGATTATCGAACCGGGCGCGCGCACCCTTTTGGTGACGATGGAGTACGACTGCTGCGAGATGGATGGCCCACCGTTCCCGGTGGATGAAGCGACGGTGCGCAAGCTTTACGAGGGTGCTTTCACTGTGCAGCTTCTCGGTGGTGAATCTGTGCTCGACCAGCACCAGCGATTCCGTGAACGGGGCGTGAGCCGTCTGTGTGAGAGGAGTTATCTGTTGCAGCGGCGGTAGGTTGTATGACCCCTGTTTTTAAGACAAAAAACATCACCACAGGCCTGATCAAGCTTAACCGGATCAGGCGTTGATACGCAGGAGCCTTTGCCCGTTCCGCCAAGGCTTGAACGGGCTTACCGGCGACCTGTATGGATAGCGAGCATAACAACTATGTTGAACGGCCATGGGTATAATTCGTCCTAGAATTTTTTTCCAGTAGTCGAGACCTTTGCACGAATACACAAAAACTGAGCCGGATAATTTGAGACAATAGCCTAAATCAGGAAACATCCCGGAAAAACAAAATGGCTTGAAAAAACCTTAAATTCTCTTTGGGTTTTATTTCCCGCCCTTTGGGGCGAAAAAACAGACAAGCAGAGTTCCGATTGAATACCCCGCTTTCGAGAGAAACGAGAAAGTCGAGTGTTCAGCGAGAGGGCTTGCTCCGGGGATTTTTATTCAATTTCCAATCTGATGCTGTAGTTTCCACAGTTTTACGAAGAACCCCTAGAGATAAAACTTACTCTTTCCTTTTGTCTATTGCAATGGAGGCAGTGGCTCAGAAGGATGCGTCGCGGTAAGAATCAGAAATATTTTGCATCATCTGTTGGCTAAGTGTTTCCGTGCTAGCGTCATTGTTAGCGAAATTTTTTGATGGGTCACATGCTAAGCTGGGAAGTGAGAAGGCGAAAATCAATAAAAGTGATGATAATTTGATTATTATGGATTTCATTTAATGGCTCCTACTGAATTGTGATCGTTGTATGCATGTATCGGCACTATCACGACGAGATTTAGTGTGATCGTTTAAAAAAGAGAAGTGCGTCACAACTATAGCGCTTTGGTTATAGGCTATATACGGATTTTTCGTGCAAATGTGCAAATAGGAGGCGCGTCTTGGATAAGGACTTTTGGCGAAAAAAGTGACTCAATGGTGACATTGGCTTTCATCAGGGATAGGTGATCCTTATCTGATTCACTATTGTGATGAGTTGGCGCTACAGCCTGCCGATCAGGTGTTTGTGCCGCTGTGTGGAAAGAGCCAGGGCATGATCTGGCTTGCCCAGCGAGGCTATAAGGTGCTGGGTGTTGAAGCCAGCGATCTGGCAGTCGAGGCTTTTTTTGAGAAGAGCACCCTGCCTGTCGAACAGCGCCACCATCGGGGTTTTGATTTGCGTCGCAGCTACGTCCATCAGATGGCCGCGATTATCGAACCGGGCGCGAGCCGTCTGTGTGAGAGGAGTTATCTGTTGCAGCGGCGGCAGGTTGTGTGACCTGTATGAATAGTGAGCGTGACAACTATGTTGAATGGCCATGGGCGACAATCCGCTTGAGAATCTCTTCCCAATAGTCATAAATAAAGAAGTGGCCCGCACTCTGGATGGCGAAAAAGTTTGCAGACTCCACGCTGTCGGCAACTTTTTGCACCCTGCGAATGGGTGAATGCAGGTCATCTGCGCCGTGCCAAAAATCGACTTTGACCGTTATTTCGCTAATGGGGAATGAACAGGGCTTAACCGATAGCGTCACGTCATCGACAAACCCGCTGAATGAGTTCCTGCTGCCAGTCAACAATGACTGCACGACATGAGCGTGCAGTTCATCTCTGAAAAAAATTTCTCGATCACTCTGATTAAGCGGCATGTTTTTGAAAAATTTGCCTGGATTCAGGCACGCATTTTTAATTGTGGTTTCAGGGAACAGCTTTGCCACGCGGGGCAGATAACGAGCGAATGCGAAATGCATTTTATAGGCGGGCAATAGATCGGCGATATCAGAAAAAGAGCGGAAGGGCAGTGTCATCCCCACCAGCGTTGCGCTTGATATTCGCGTCGGCAGTTTGTAGGCACACGCTGCAGCATAGACCGCCCCGACTGAGAGCCCCATAACCGCAAAGCGAGCAACACGCAGATAGTCAACAAGTCGTAACACGTCTGCGACATACGCTAAATAGCCACCCTCGGGATTTGCATCAGAGCTCCCATAGCCTGGGCGGTCTGGCACAATCAGGCGGATACCTAACGCTTTTATCACTGAGTCATTCGGGTGCCGCTCATAACGACTGCCCAATATTCCATGAAAGAAAATGACGGGCACCCCTTTTGGGTCACCGTATTCGCAAAAGCAAAGTTTCCGCCCATCAGGCAGGGTCAGTGTCTCCTCATTCAGACAAAACTCACAAGATCTATCTGTGCCAGCGCTTGGCGCGTGTTGCTTGCTTGCGGGATCACCGAGCACCGCTGGGCTCGTTAAAACAAGCTTTATTAGCTCGGTCTGTTTATGCACACTCGTTTTTTGAAAGATGTTTTTTAATTGCGTTCTGGCTGTGTGTTTGGTGATTCCATTCTGCGTAGCAGCGTCATCAACAGTAATGCCACTTGCCAGAGATGCAGTAAGGCGTGCCTCCGCCGGAGAGAGTTGAAACAGTAGCTGCAATGTGGCTGGATCGATGGGGTGCCTACTCAAAGGTGACGCGATAAAAACGGTTGCTTTACGCTTGGCACTGCTGTCGTAATGGGCATGAAAATAGGTATCCGCGCTAATCAGCAGAGATAGCGCTGCCTGATCTTCCCGATTGACAGTCAGGCTGTAAGTCTCCGTGAGTGACGGATCGCTCTCTTTGCCCAGCAACATCTTCAGGTAGCGATCCAAAGATGCTGCCTTGGTCTTGTCAGTCACTATAAAAACACTGTTTTTTATAGTGACTCCCAGCTTGCGGGACGCAATATCCTCGGCACGCCTGTTTGATGAAATAACATTCCGATCGCTGTCGAGCACGACAATGCCAATAGGAAGCTGGTTGATAATAGAGCTGGAGAGATGGTGCTCATGATGAACACTGTTATAGCGACGGTTAATGGCCAGTGCGCGGTGAAAATGTGGCAGCAGGCGTGAAAAATGCGCTTCTTCATCGGACTCTTTTTTAGGGTTGTTTTTAGGTTTGTGCGAAATTCCCGTTAAATTTTTACTCTCTATTGCAGTGTCAGAGCGCTCAGAATTTTGTTGCGTGAGAATAAAAACAAGCGCTTCTAGCAAATCTGGCCACAGATGTGGATCAAGAGCCGCTTCGTAGATAATCCCGGTTAATTCAGCATCTATGTTTTCACTAGTAGATTGATCGGTATCCTGATATGTCACCTGCACACTCCTTTGCTTAAAAATAGTACTGAGCTATTACGCTCTATCCAGTACACCTATTACATCGTAAATCAACTTGATAGCTAGGTTATTTCAACTTAATAGCTTAGTTAGTAACCGCGCTATTTCGCAGTAATTTAGTCAGTCATATACCTCAAATGGGGTATACAACATCAACGCGTCACGTGAGACACTGGCGCGACTTGGGGAACTTTTTTTCTAATGTGAGATACATTATGCAGTAATTTTCACTCTCATATAATTAGAAAACAGTTATATATCAGCAAAAAATCGGAGAACAGTAGCCGCCATCGGTTGCCAGCATAGGGGAGGTGCAAGACACATCTCAAAAAACCTGCAAGACAACGCTCCGATTGCGTAACAACTATTTACGTATTCACGTGCATAGCACGTGATAAAGAGAGAGAGCGATAACGATTGAACAGCAAGCCCAGCGTAGAGAGCCTGACACAAAGAGAGTTGGAGATTCTGAGCTACTCCGCTCAGGGAATAACGACCAAGGGTGTTGCGGATCTTCTTGGTATCAGCTACCAGACAACAAGAACGCACCATAAAAACATCTATAAAAAACTGGGGGTCAACTCGCTCATTGAAGCGGTGGCTGCCTATAAAAGACTGGAACCATAAATTTTAAAGAAGAGACAGATCGGGAGAATATATTCAAATGAAGGAGTATCAGATGAAATCGGTATTTACGCACACTTGGACCACATCTCTTTTAATTATTCTATTCAGTGTTTTTTTAACTGCCTGCGGTGATAGCGGAACACCACCCCCCCCACCCTCCACCTCTGCCTCAATCAATGGCCACGCCGTCAAAGGTCCGGTTGGCAGTGGCACCGTTACGGCCTACGCGGTGCGCAATGGTGTGCTGGATGGCTCGCTTCAGTCTGCGGTTACCGCAGAAGATGGTAGCTACGCCCTCTCCGTTGACGATGCCACCAGCATCGTGGTTCTCGAGCTGACCGGTGGCACCTACACCAACGAGGCAACCGGCGATACAGGTAACATTCCTCCCGTCGTTGGCGGCGGTCTCAGCGCGGTTATAACCGGCGTCGAATCCGGCGCTGTATTAAACGCTGAAATTACCCCGATAACCACAATGGTGGTGAAACGTGCCCAGGCAATGGCCGGTGGCCTGACCCTCGATAACATTCGTATCGCCAACGATGAGATCTGGCAGTACTTCTTCGACGGTGACAACCTGACATCGACCCCGCCTGTTGATCTTCGCGATACCGCTGCGGACCTCCAAAACGCCAACCAGCCTGAAATCGACTACGCCTTCCTCCTTGCCGGGCTCACCCAACTCGCCAGCAACATGGGTTGGGCGGATGCGATGAATCTCGTCAATGCATTTGTGCTCGATGGTGCAGATGGCATATTTGATGGTCTGCAAAATGGCAGCGCCATCGTTATCGATGGCATACAGCTCACCAGCAGCAGCGCCAACGAAGACCTCGCCGCAGCTATCACCGAATTTGGTGACATTAATGTCACCATCAACATCAATATCGATATCACCATTATCAATCTGCTCAACGGGCACGCCGATGTAACGCCACC
>JAADGQ010000104.1 GCA_013152295.1 Gammaproteobacteria bacterium
CAGCAAAAAAGTACGTTTTTGCCACGGTCGCAGACGTAAACTGGCGGCCAGAAACTTTCTTGCTGTGCGATTTTTTTTGTGATCTTTAAGCAAATAGTAACCGATCCACGCATAGGATTTAGCAAAGACACGATCGATCTGCTGCTGTGGAAGATCGATATTTTTCTCTTCGGCCAATATCGGTTTAATGGTTTTTAAGTTGTTCAGCGAGAAGTAGATCTGCCTTTTTGTTTCCGACAGACGGTCTGAGTGCCCTGCCTGGTAATAGGTCGTTGCGCTATCAATAAACGCGACTCGGCCGTGGCGACAGACCCTGACATGAAATTCAAAATCCTCGTTGACTTTATAGCTCTCTTTAAAACCACCGATCGCCTCAAGAATTTCGCGCTTTATTAAAATAGTGGATGGCAAAATCAGATCACCCAACACTATTTCAGGATAGATAGAGCCACTGTAAACACGCTCTTTTTTAGCGCTATCGGGAACGCTGTCACCATCGTGGGCAGATAATGGGGTAAATAGTTCTGCGATAGTGTGTGACTGCGAAAACAGTTCATCCAGCGTGTGCCACTGATAAGCAGCGCACATATGGGTCATATATTTTTTATCGAAGACCTCACCATTTTCATTCATACCCTCCATGTTGGTCCACACCATACCGACGTTATCCAGCTGTTTTATGCAACACAGCTGTAAAGCTAACTTCCATGGTTTCCAGTAGTCGTCGGAGTCAAGAAATGCAACATAACGACTGGTGACATAACTCAGCGCAAGATTACGCGCAGCAGAGACACCGCGATTCTCCTGAAAATAGTAGTGAACACGAGGATCATTGGCATAATGCTCTTCGATCACGTGCTGCGTGTCATCGCTGGAGCCATCGTCCACAATGAAAACTTCAACATCACCATGAGTTTGGGCAAGCGCACTGTCAACAGCGCGGCAGATGCAATAACTGCGGTTGTAGGTGGGAATAATGACGCTAACGCTATCATCCATTCATGGGGTTTCCTCTATTTTTGATGCTGCTTATTACTTGTGCTTTGAGTCAATTAAAAGAGCAGGCGGCGAACCACTCCTCAACATGACTTCCTAATTTAAAAAGGGGGCTATTGTAGCATTCAGGCTCTCGATGTTAGAGAGCCTCTTTATCACACATTTTACCTGTAGCCTTCCCACCAATTAGTGGTGTCGTATTTTTTTACACTCAATACATTCGCAATACGTGATATTCCTAACAAAAGTGTGAACCAGTTGACGAATTTATCACCAATTCAAGTCAACATTCTTTACACCCACACCTGACATACACCTGACACACACAACATAATCCACATAATTTGTTTAATATCAGACCATTATAGATGCAGGTATATGATTTGCTTTAGCTATAACCGGACTAACTGAAAAAACTACTCACCACATCGGGGTTCTGATAGTTGTAACGTAAAGGATACATATGCGGTGAGCACACCTTAACGAAGTTGGCTCATATTCACATACGCAGATTAGAGGAACTCGCGAAAACCGCGGGCTGTTAGCACTCCGAACAGGGTGAAATTAACCGACAGACAACAGAAGGATGGTACGCATGTTGAAACAACACATTATCGAATCTTTTCCACGCATTGCAGAAGCCTCCAATATCGACGCCATGACAGGTGTCATTGACTTCGATGATGCAGTGCACCGGATTGCGGATCGCATCGGCTTCTGTGACGTCACCGACGCCGTCGATGATATCGACAAGACATTAAGCGAGATGGATGACTTTCTGTGCGCGCAGTACCCGCAGCAGTAGTCACACGACCAACAGCGAACAGAGCACGGTTTTCGTAGCCCGCAAAGATGGTGAAACCTTATAAGTAGGAACCACTCTTTGCAGGGCATACGATAAAACCCGCTATAAAACTGGAATCCGAATTTTATTTTTCTCTAATCGCCTCAGCCTGACAACGTATGAATGCTCTTCTCCCCCTAGCCCTGATTTTCTAATTCAGCAACGGGAGATTGCCGATTTGTCTGGTTATTGGCTACGGCGACTCGAACTAAACGATTAAAATTGAATGGCAAGAAAACAACGAATTCACGTCTCTGGCGGCTTGTACCATGTCTCTTTGAACGGCAACTCTGGCCAGAATATCGCCTATGGTGATGAGGACTGGCTCCATGCGTACACGCTGCTGGAAGAGGGGGTGGAGCGCTTTAACTACCAGGTCCACGCCTTCTGTATGCTGCAAAACCAGATCCATCTGGCGATTCAGATATCAGACATCAGCCTGTCGAAAATCATTCAGAATTTCTCCTTTCGCTATACGCGCTGGATTAATGGCAACCAACAGCGTACAGGACAGCTGTTCCACGGCAGATATCGCGCAACGCTGATCGACTCGTCCTGCTATCTGCTCGATGTCGTTCGCCACATCCATCGCCAACCTGTCATTCAGGGAATCAGCAAGACACCAGAATCCTACACGTGGACCGGGCATCGAGCCTACCTGGACAAAGACAACATCCCTTGGCTGAGCACCAAAGAGGTGTTAGGGCAATTCGCCAAGCGACCCGCCATTGCACGACGCAAATACAGCGAATTTATTGCCGCCCAGAAGTCGGCAGAAAACAGTTTACTGAATTGCGGACGTGACCGTCGCGTAATGGGGGATGATAAGTTTCTGCGCAGTGCGCTAAAGCGCAAACCGAAACAGATCAAAACACCGAGCCTGACCAAGATTGTGCGAGCAGTGTGCCGCTACTACGGTGTTAAAGAGAGAGAGCTGGCCGACATCAGTCAAAAAAGAGCCTATTCAGAAGCGCGCAATGTTATTGCATGGCTAGCAGTAGAGTGCAATGCAGCCACGCTAACTGAAGTGGGAAGACGCTTTAATCGGGATGGCGCAACGATGAGTTCAGGGGCGCAACGCCTGCGCGAGCGCAGAAAAAAAGATAAAGAGATCGCTAAAACATTGCGCCTGCTGGTGGGGGAGCTCAAGGTCCGCTAACAAAACATCCGTTTTTTTGCGGCGAGTGAGTAAAACGCGCGATGTCAGCGATCACTGTGACTCACGCATTAACCTGCTGGTTGGCACGCACACAGCGCAGCACGCCATAGCTGTATTGGCCATCCAACGCTTGATAGACACCTTTGAGTTCATGACGTTTTTCATAGGGCAATGCCGACAGCGTATCTTCTATGAAAAGACACTCGTCGTCGGATAGATCTACAACATCGCCCATCGCCACAAGTCCACTCTCAATCGCTTTGGCCATATGGCCATAGACCACTTCAGGCGTAATGCCGCGCTGCGCGGCAATTTTCTGCACATCCATACCCAATCGAAACAGATTGAGGCTCTCCTCCACTGTACTGCTGATTGTTACTGCGGACTCGCTGCGCTCAGCGTCTCCCTGCTCCAGCAACAGCTCAAGAAACTGGCTGCCATATTTTTCAAGCTTGCGCTCGCCTACTCCTGATAGTTGACCGAGTTCACCCAATGAGCGTGGCTGGCAGCGCATCATCTCCATCAGTGTCGCATCGTGAAAAATAACGTAGGGCGGTACGTTTTGCTCCTCGGCCAACTCGCGCCGCAGCTGCCGTAGCTGCTCCCAAAACAGTCGATCAGCCTCGCTAACGTGGGATGTGTGGCGGCTTTTCTGTCTGGATTTGGGCTGCTCAATCTCTCGCTTGGCAAAAATCTGCTGTTCGCCGCGCAGAATCGGACGGCTACTCTCCGTCAACATCAGCGAGCCATGCCCTGCCACATCCACACTCATAATGCCACGCGCGACCAACTGGCGCAGCACCGAACGCCACTGCGCCACACTCAACTCCTTACCAATCGCATAGGTCGATATCTGGTGGTGACCGTTGTGCATGATACGCGTGCCCTCTTTGCCCAGCAGCACATCAATCAGGTAGGTACCGCCGAAACGCTGACCTGTGCGGTAACAGCAGGAGAGCAGCTTGCGCACAGCCTCAGTAGCATCCCACGTATCAACGGGCTCCAAGCAGTTGTCGCAGTGACCGCATGGCTCCGCGCGCTGCTCACCGAAATAGCTCAGCAACGCCTGGCGTCGACAGGTGGTTACTTCACACAGGCCAAGCATGGCATCGAGCTTGTGCCGTTCAACTCTCTTGCGATTGTCGTCAGCATTGGAGCCTTCCACCATCTGGCGCAAGGTAATCACGTTTTGCAGCCCGTAGGACATCCACGCATTGGCGGGTAGACCGTCGCGGCCCGCACGACCGGTCTCTTGATAGTACGCCTCCAGACTCTTTGGCAGGTCGAGGTGAGCGACGAAGCGCACATTGGGCTTGTCGATACCCATACCGAAAGCGATGGTGGCAACGACAATGACGCCCTCCTCTTTGATAAAGCAATCCTGGTGCTTTTGACGCAGGTCGCTGCTCAAGCCTGCGTGGTAGGGCAGCGCACGGCGCCCATTGCTGCTCAACCACTGCGCTGTTGCATCAACCTTTTTTCGTGACAGGCAGTAGACGATACCGGCGTCACCACGATGTTCGTTATTGAGAAAACGCAGGAGCTGATCACGACCGTTCTGAAACTGGTTGATGCGGTAGAAGATGTTCGGGCGATCAAAACCACTGGTAAAGATGCCCGCCTGCCCCAGATCCAGCTTTTCGATAATCTCCTGGCGTGTCGGTTCGTCAGCGGTTGCGGTAACTGCAATGCGTGGTATCTGGGGGAAGCGCTGGTGGAGAATCTCAAGCCGGTGGTACTCGGGGCGAAAGTCGTGCCCCCACTGAGAGACGCAGTGCGCCTCGTCGATGGCGAACAGTGCGACTTCGGCACGCTCAAGCAGATCCAGCAGATATGAGTTCATCAATCGCTCAGGGGCAACGTAGAGCAGATCCAGTTCACCGGCCAGCAGTTGGCGCTCCACCTCTGCCGCCTCTTGGCGCGCCATCGTCGAGTTCAGATATGACGCCCGAACGCCCGATTGGCGCAGGCCATTCACTTGATCCTGCATCAGCGCGATCAGCGGGCTAACAACCACCCCGGTGCCACGGCGCACGATGGAGGGGATCTGGTAGCAGATCGATTTGCCGCTACCGGTAGGCGCCAACACCAGAGCGTCACCGCCGTCGATCACGTGTTCAATAATTTCCTGCTGCTGAGAGCGGAACTGCTCATAGCCAAATACGCTACGAAGAACCCCACGGGCCTGCTCTATCTGATTCATGGGGGCGAATTGTGCAGCATTTACCCACGAGAATCACCCTGCGCTGCGTAATAATGGAGGAGCACGTGTACCCAAAAGAGAGAGGAAGTGACAGGTTTTTTGCTGAGAGGAAAAAACAGAAGAGGGAACTGCGAGAGAGCAACTATGGCCGTCCGTGGCCTCAGTTTCGTCACCACCTTGTGAAAGGGAGGGGGTTGCTCCTAAAAATATTGTCCCATTCCATGGAACCCAAGTAAGTCTGAATCCTTTCAGGCCACCTGTTATTAACGACATCCTGATACCCTGGTTCCGGTCATCATGACCACAGTATGTCACCGCCATGTGAAAGGGTATTATCTCCTGTTTATAGTGCCCACTCCCTGGGACCACGAGGGCGCTCCATGCACCACCCGCTAAACACTCTATCTACAGCCATCCTGGCTCTTGCTCCATGACCACCCTATGAAAAAATGCTTCCAGCATTTGGTTTCACTCCATGAAACAAGGGTAATCGCATCCTTGACAATCGCCCTTACCGAGGTCCATTCGGGCTGAAGTGTCCAGCTCCTGTGCCTATCCTTTTGCGTGCTGCAACATCCTTGTTTCTAAAATATCGGCGGCATATTCGCAAACTTTAATAAAATTGCCAAAAGTCAGCACACCGTTTTTTCACACTGCTCAGCCCAGATGCGCTTCACCGTTTCGGGCAGCGACATCGGATCAAACGGCTTGGGGATAACATCCACCGCACCGATCGCTTTGTACTCTTTCACTTCATCAGGTTGCACTTTGGCAGTCATAAAAATCACCGGCACACCGTCGAGCGCCTCAAGTTTGCGCAGCTCTACGAGCGTTGCGGGCCCATCCATATGGGGCATCATGACATCCATCAGGATCAGATCCGGCGCATAGTCGACAACCTTCTCCAGGGCCTCACTACCGGAGCTACACACCTCGACATTGAAGCCACCGACAACTTCCAGAGCCATGCGCGCTACCGTCTGAATATCGGGCTCATCTTCGACGTAGAGAATTTTATTCAGCATTCTGTCACCCTCTATTTATGCCTTGTATTGTTGGCTATTCGCAAAGCGCCGCATCACAATCAGCACGCTCTTGCGGCTCAGACCGTGATGCCGCTGACGGTTCGGGCAATAGCCCCGGTAATAACTCGGGAAGATCAAAATAAAATGTAGTTCCTTTGCCAACAATGGAGTCAAAACCGATCTCACCCTTGTGGTTCTGTACAATCGCCTTGACAATGTTCAGCCCCAATCCCGTCCCCCCCCGTTGCCGGGTATCGGTGGAGTCTGCCTGGGCAAACTTGCCAAAAATCTGCTCCCTGAACTCATCGGGGATGCCGTGGCCGTGGTCACTCACCGAGATGCGCACTGCGTCGCCGTTGCGTTCGGCTTTGACCCGCACACGTCCATCGCGGGGAGAGAACTTTGCCGCGTTGGAGAGCAGATTCGCCATCACCTGCATCAAGCGCTCTCTGTCACCACGAACACGAACATCCGGCACGCGATTACAGATCTCGATAGTGACACCAAATTGATCCGCATAAGCTCGATTGACAACCGCGGATGCCTCAAGAAGCTCTGCCAATTTCAGAGGCTCAAAGTAGTAATTCATTTTTCCGGATTCAATTTTTGCCACATCGAGAATATCGTTGATGAGCCTCAATAGTCGTTCGGTGTTTCTCATGGCAATCTCAACAAGCGCCCTTCCCTGCTCGGATATATCACCCGCCACACCACCAGCAACCAGACTGAGCGAGCCGTTAATCGATGTCAGCGGCGTTCTCAGCTCGTGGCTCACCACAGAGATAAACTCCGATTTTGTGCGCGACAACTTCTCAGCCTCCTTGGCACTAGCTTGCGCTCTTTGAGCGATCTCGCGTAACATTTTTTCGCGCTTTATTGCGGCAGTGATATCCGACACCTGAATCAGGCAGTGACGTGCACCACCTTCAGCCGCAATAGGCTTTATAACGACTTGGTGCTCCATGCATTCTCGTGGCACCTGCGTCGCCCCAGCACTGCAGTAAAGTGAAAATACCCATTTATTCAACGCATGAGAGAGTTTGGAGGAGGCACCACGACGAATCGCATCGTCAATAGCGCTAAATACGCGCCGCCCAGTAATGCTCGGAAACACAGCGTCCAGAGGACGATTCACAGCCTCGTTCGCACTGATACCCGATGCACCATGCATCCAGCTATTCCACAAAATAATGTTGCGCGACTCATCAAGCAGGATAATGCCGCACTCACCCACATCGACGATCGCCTCGATCAGGCTCTTTTCATACTTGGGCATATCGCAATGACTCATGGTCTAGTAGGTGCCACTATTCGGTACATTGAGGCGTTCTAAATAGCAGTTGATACCCGCTTTAAGGGCAGACATCGATTGAACATCCATCAGCAGCACCACATAACCGTTGACAGCGCGCTGTTCAAGATTGAAAGAGACGTGGGAGAAGAGGATATAGTCGCTATCGGAATCAACATCATCCGCGTGCAAAATACTGCGGCAGGTGCCAATCTGAGTAACGGGAAGCCCCGTATTGATCTCTTGGCCGAGAAGATCAGAAAAGCTGCTCATGGTAGCGTTAATGATGATGTTGCCAATTTCACTGAGCGCCTCCTGCTCCATTTCGGTCAGCGCTTCGAGGGGCACCGAATCCCCCAACAACATATTGACCACTCGAAGGCTGTCAGACCGCGGAAAGAGCAGGAAAGCCTGACCATTGACTGCATCGGACTGCTCAAATTCGGCGCTAAAATCTTGCGAGACACCGCTCACCTGGTCCGACGCCCGATCGCGCAACATCTCGACCGCTTCTTCCCGAGTGACGATGGAGACACGGGGAACCGCAAGCCCAACCTCTTCTGCAACCAGTTCGTTGAGTGCGGACGCAGCGTGCCCCATACCGATGTTAAGCGTCTCCGAAATTACATCGTGTTGAAGCTCCGTTAGCATGAGCATAGGTTACGACTCCATCGATGATGCAATTCGGTTAACCTTCGCTTCGGTAATAGGCTTGGTGACGAAGCCCACACCCAGCGCATCGGCGCGCTCACGAATCTTCTCCTGTATATTTGCAGTGAGCATTGAGATGCAAGCAGTGGGGTGCCGCGTTTTCAGCTCCGATGCCAGTGACAAACCATCCTGCCCCGGCATGTTGTAGTCGATAATCATCAAATCGATCTCTTTCCCCTGCGCCTTGGACAGCGCATCCTCTCCATCACACGCCTCTGTGAAGCTCCAATTGGGGTGACTTTTGCTCAAAATGGTGCGAATCATCATCCGCGATACACGGCTATCATCAATAATAAAAACATTTTTACTCATCTGTCGTTTAGCCTCTTTTAACCCGCCACGCCCTGTTATTACACGCCATTGACGATCGCGCGCCACAATTGTGGTGCGCTGACGCATTAAAAGAGGTGCGCTACCGTGGTTTTTCGGGATAGTGGTGTGAGTGTTACTGAGAGCATCCATATTATTGATTTTTTTAACTTCCACTGTCGTTATCGGTCCAGCATGGCATAGGATTGCTTCTTTTCTCTGGCCCATTCCGTTGTCGGCCACGCCCGGTTTTTTCTTTAGCAGGCGGCGGGCGCCTGAGCTGTAAAGCTGAGCTGCCTAGGCTGTAAGCTTCGCCATATTGACGCGACTATTTCTGCAACAACAAGAGGCTCTTGGTAAAAGCTGCATGCGGCGAGTATGGCAAGGGAGAGGATATTGAAAAGGCTCTATTCAGAAAACAAGTGCACAACGTTACTGACGATCACTCTACTCGTGCTGGCAGCACTGCCAGCTTATGCCGACAGCAAAAACGGCTTTGATCTCAGCGGATCACTGATACCTGCTACCGAAATACTGCACGGCGGCCCGCCCCGCGATGGTATTCCCGCCATCGACAAACCACACTTTGTCAGCGCTGCGGCGGCAGATTTTTTAGGTGACGATGACCGGGTGCTGGGCATCGAACGCAACGGCATCGCCAAAGCATATCCCATTGCAATTCTCAACTGGCACGAGATTGTCAATGACCGCTTTGGCGACGAACGCATTGTGGTGAGCTTCTGTCCACTGTGTGGAACAGGCGTGGCATTCTCTGTGGCCAGCGGCACATTCGGCGTATCGGGCCTGCTCTATAACAGCGATGTGCTGCTGTACGACCGACAGAGCCTCTCGCTGTGGTCACAGCTGTTAAGCAGAGCGGTGAGCGGCCCACACAAGGGCAGCCGTCTAAAAAAGGTCGTGCTGTCACACACCAACTGGCGCGACTGGCGATCACGTCACCCTTCAAGCGTGGTGCTCTCCACCGACACCGGCTCTCCGCGCGACTACCAGCGCGACCCCTATGCCGGTTATGTGAATGACGCAGGGATATTCTTTCCCGTCAGCCACCGCGACCCTCGCTACCACCCTAAAGAGCGCGTCATCGGCGTTGAGATTGCCGGGCATTTCAAGGCTTATCCTTTTAGTGAACTCGCGCGCAGCAACGGCATCGTACATGACACGCTGAACAAAAAAATGCTGATAATACGCTTTGACGCAACCAGCCAGAGCGGCAGAATTTTTTATGCTGAAGGTAACGAAAAAAATAGTAAAAAAAGGGACCAAAAAGGGGAAGAGCTGCCCACCATTACTGCATTCTGGTTTGCCTGGTACGCGTTTCACCCAGAGACCAAAGTCTACACATACGCGGCAAAACCCGGCCCATGAGTTCGCACACCATCAATGTTATGATCGCCCGTTCGAATCGGGGCACAGCCAGCGATCTATAGATATTCCCCCAACGACACTTCGAGTAAATCAACATGCATGCAACACTGCCACTTTTAGAAGAGACCGATTTCCCTGTCATCCGCCGCGCGCAACTGGACACCCTGCAGGTTAACCTGGGCTATCGCTGCAACCAGCAGTGCCTGCACTGCCACGTGAATGCCGGACCAAAACGCACCGAGATGATGGCGCGACAGACTGCCGAGCAGCTGGTCGACCTGATGAAAACGGCATCAATCACCACGCTGGATCTCACTGGCGGTGCACCGGAAATGAATGAAAATTTCCGCTACCTGGTCACACATGCGCGCAACCTGGGTATCCGTGTCATCGACCGCTGCAACCTGACCATTTTGGAAGAGCCCGGCCAAGAGAGCTTGGCGCAATTTCTGGCTGAACAGCAGGTGGAAGTGAGCGCCTCTCTGCCCTGTTATATCGAGGACAACGTCGACAAGCAGCGCGGCAACGGTGTATTTGCTGCGAGCATTCGTGGCCTGCGCAACCTGAACAGTCTGGGCTACGGCGACCCTGCATCGGGTCTGGTGTTGAATCTTGTCTACAACCCCCAGGGACCATCACTGCCACCACCTCAGGAGTCGCTTGAAGCCGCTTACCGCAAGCATCTGCAAGAGGAGTACAATATCTGCTTCAACCACCTTTTCACACTGACCAACATGCCGATCAAACGATTTGGCAGCATGCTGATCTCCAAAGGTCAGTTCGACGGTTACATGCAGCTATTGCGTGACGCTTATCAAGCGGATAACCTCAAAAACCTGATGTGTCGCACTCAGCTCAGCATCGACTGGCAGGGATACATCTACGATTGCGATTTCAACCAGATGCTGGAGCTGCCATCGGTGATTGGCGGCCGTCCGCGCAGTCACATTCAGTCCGTAAAAAACAGCGCTTTAGAGGGACTGCCGATCGTCGTCAAAGACCACTGCTACGGCTGCAGCGCTGGACAGGGCAGCAGCTGCGGCGGCTCATTAAATTGAACGCACCCGCTTGCCCCGGCGATAACTCAACCACTTTTGATTCACCCATTATGTTTGCAGGAGAGATAAAATGAATGTGCAATCCGCAGTACTGGATCGCTATTCCGACGGTGCCAAAGAGGTGCAAGCTGCGCTGTGTTGCCCGGTCAGTTATGACCAGGGGCTGCTCAAGCAGCTGCCGCAAGAGATCATCGATAAAGATTACGGCTGCGGTGATCCATCGCGCTATGTGCGCAGCGGTGATACGGTGCTCGATCTTGGCAGCGGTGGCGGAAAAATCTGCTATATGGCAGCACAGTTGGTGGGCAAACATGGCCACGTTATCGGTGTCGACATGAACGATGACATGTTGGCACTGGCGCGCAAATATCAACCAGAGATGGCCAAAAAACTCGGTAGTGACCGCGTTAAATTCGTCAAAGGCCATATTCAAGACCTGGCTCTGGATGTTGACGCCATGGAGCAGTACCTTGCACAACACCCGGTACGCAGCGCCCACGATCTAACCGCACTGCACAAATGGCAACATCAGCAACGCACCCGCACAGCGCTGATCGCCGACAACTCTGTCGATCTCGTTATATCCAACTGCGTCTTGAACCTGGTTCACGATGATGAGAAAAAGCAGCTGGTTGAAGAGATCTACCGCGTGCTTAAACCGGGTGGTCGCGTGGCGATCTCAGACATTATCAGTGACGAATTGATCCCCGAAAAATTGAAAGCTGACGACGAGCTGTGGAGCGGCTGCATCTCGGGTGCATTTCAGGAGCAGGAGTTCATTCAGCGCTTCCTCGATGCCGGTTTTCTTGCTGTCGCTTACGACAAGTGGGAAGCAAACCCGTGGCAAACGGTCGATGGCATCGAGTTCCGCTCCGCGACGTTGACAGCACAAAAAGGTGCTGCAACACCCTGCATGGACAGAGGTCATGCGGTTATCTACCGTGGCCCGTTCAGCTCGGTCAGTGACGACGAAGATCACATCTATCCACGCGGCGAACGCATGGCGGTCTGTGAGCGCACCTTCAAGCTGCTCACCGAGGAGGCTCCTTATAAAGATCACTTTATCGGCATTGCACCAAACCAACTCTGTGACGCGGTCGCATGGTGCGCGCCCACTGGCACACGCCGCCCGGCGACTGAAACCAAAGGGGCACACCACAGCGGCGATAGCTGTGGTCCGTCAAGCTGCTGTTAACCGTACCGGGTTAATACAAAGCAAAAGCATGGGGCACCGAACCACATCGATAGTGCTGCTCGTCTCAAGCCTGCTGATGCTCTCTCTGCCTGCATACGGAGAGAATGCCAGCAGGCTCGGTCTGAAAGTGGGGCTATTCGGCTATATTGAAACAGCGTTCGCAACCAGTAACGGACTGTTTCCCAAGTGGGACGGTGTGCTGACTCGGCAGGTACAGATCAAACGCAGCGGCACACCGCCATGCAGACCCAACTTTTTCACTGAGTGTTTTGCCGATCAACTAGAGGTGTTGACGCAAAGCATTCTTAACCAGAACAAAATACACAAGCTGCTCACCATCCACCGTTTTGCCAATCAGATCCCCTACCTCACCGACCTGCGTAACTACAATCAGCTCGATTTTTGGGCGATTCCTGATGAGTTCTATGCGCGCAATGGCGGCGACTGCGAAGATTACGTGATCGCCAAATACTACGCACTGCGCATTTTAGGGTTTAACATTGACGACCTGCGCGTAGTCGTCGTTCGCGACACCAACATCGATATCTACCACGTTGTGTTAGCGGTCAACCTTGATGGCAACTCTATTATTCTCGATAATCGGGTGCGGGCTGTTATGCTTGACCGTAATGTTCTTCACCTGAAACCGATCTATTCGATCAACGAAAACGGATGGTGGCGTTATGCAGGCCGCGCCTGACACAGGGATACCGATATCTCGATAGAGACAAACGCAGGAGCACTGATTTTGGCAAAACCACTCACCTCATCCAAGCTGCGCAGACCTGTCTATGTTGCCATTGCAACATTGATCACCCTGCTTGCACTAGGTACCTATCTGATTTTTTCTTTCATCGATGGGGAGCTGGAGCGTGACCTCCAGGTTAGTGAAGATAAACTGTCGCTGGTGGCAGACAGTCGCCATGATGCGGTCAATCAATGGCTGGAACAACAGATATCCGTGGTCCGCGATCTGTCTCGCAACGCCTCACTGCAACTCTACATGACCCAACTGGCCGTCGCACGCAACCAGATCAACCCCGCTGCCGCTGAAGATATGTATCAACAAATCTACCTCGAAGAGCTGCTCACCGTCAGCGCAGTAAAGAGTGGTTTTGCAGATACACCTCAGCCGCTGCAAGGGATCAACGCTAATGTGCCACAACTGGGTGAGGCGGGGCTGGCGATCCTCGATGCCAGCGGTTCGGTACTCGCCGCAACCTCTGCTATGCCTCCCTTCGATAGCGACATGCGTCAGGCCATCGGTAAAGCCATAGCCAAAAACAGACCCTACATTCGAGACGTATTTCTTAACGCACAACAGCACCCGAGCATGGCTTTCATTGCGCCGGTCTACGCCATTCAAGCTGACGATGGAAAACCGCAACTGGCCGGATTGGTTATCGGCGTCAAACAGGTGGGGGCGCTGTTCCCCCTGCTCAGGCGCGGCCAGATCCAAACCAGCGCCGAGACACTGTTGGTGCGTGCACAGAACGGCAGCATCACCTACATCAATCCACAGGCAGATGGTACCCCGGCCCTGCAGCGACGCCTCTCGGCAGGCTTAGATCAGCTGGCTGCCGCCTTCGCAACGGCGCACCCAGGACGCTTTGCTACAACAAAAAGAGACTACACCGGCAACGAGGTACTCTTGGTCAGCCGCACCTTTAACCAGCTACCTTGGGTGTTGATCCATAAAGTGGATCGTGATGAAGCCATGGCCCCTTTTTACGCCCACCGACGCTTTCTGCTCACCACCTTTTTTCTGGTGCTATTCGTGATCACGGCTGTCATTATTGCAGCATGGCGCAATGGCAGTAGCCGTCGCTATCGCCAAACGGCCACACAACTGGAGCAGGCTAACAACTTGCTGAAAACCCAGAGCACACTCCTGCAGACGATCACAAACAACGTCACCGACTACATTTTTATCGTTAATGGTTCAGGTGGATTTACCTTTGCCAACCAGCTACTGGCAATCAGCTACGGCATGAAGCCCGAAGAGCTGGAGAGAAAAACCCTGCCCAGTGTTTTTGGCCCCTACGTATCCGACAAGATCAGCCAGGTTGTTGCCACGGTAAAAAAAGAGGGTGAATCACAGACGCTGCAGCAAGCACTGGAGATCGGTGGCATCCAGCGGAACTTTCACGCCACTTATATTCCACTGCCAACATTTGGCAAACTCTCCGGGCAAGTGCTGGTTGTCGCTCACGACATCACCGACCTGATCGCTGGCGAAACCCGCCGCAATGACATCAAGTGGCAACTCATATCCACACTCACCAAAATCCTCGACCGCCACGACCCCTACTCCGTAGAGCACTCCGTGCGCGTCACCGAGGTTGCGCTGAGTATCGCCAAACGCCTTCGCCTTGACGAAAAACAGCAAGAGACGGTCCGCTTGGCGGGAAGCCTGATCAACCTGGGTAAATTTTTCGTACCCAAAGAGATCCTCACCAAGAAAGGACCGCTGGCCGGTGAAGAGTGGCAGCAGCTCTATAACCACGTTGTTCACGCCGAGAGAATATTGCAAGACGTGCCCTTTGATGGCCCGGTCGTCGAAGCCATTGTGCAGAGCAACGAGTGCCTCGATGGCTCCGGCTACCCCAAGGCGCTGACCAAAGATGAGATCATTCTGCCCGCACGCATTCTCGCCGTCGCCAACGCTCTGGTCGCCATGACCAATCCGCGCGCATGGCGCAACTCCATGCCCATTCACGACGCACTCAACATCATTCACGAAAACGCCGACACAAAGTACGACCGCAGGGTCGTTGTCACACTGATGGATATCGTCGAAAACCGTGGTGGCTTTTCATGGAACGAGGAGCGCAGCGTCGCATAGCGCGGTGCCCACCTTATCCCGCCCGACTTACCCTTTGCTCTTATCTCCAGCGCCCATCGACTCGCTCAATTTCAGCCAACCCTCGGTGAACATGGCAGGCTCATCACCAAATTTGGCGTCATCGGTTGCAGTGACAACACGACCCTCCTGCCAAACAGTGGGGCCGGTGCGATTTATCCAGCTCCAGTTGCCGGGAATTTCTGACGGCAAAGGCATGCGTACAGTTTCAGGATCGGTCAGCACCGGGCCAACGCGAAAGGTCATACTCATATTGGCCAGAGCGCTGGCGACATGTTCACGCATCAGTTCGATACGTTTGCGCGGCAAAATGCCTGAAGTGGCGTGCACCGCACCACGCGGGTCTATTAACAGCGTGAGCATCACGCTCTGCCCGGGGCGAACCGAGAGCGTTGGCGCGCGGTTAATGTAGGGGTGCACGACCGGTGCAACGTCGTTGCGAAAACCCTCGTAGTAGCTGTTAACAGTCTGGATAGCACCGAGGAATCCCTGGCGCGGTCGGTTGGGGCGATTCTGTTCGGCGATGCTTTCGTGCACCGGGTAGAACTGGCTATAGTCATCGTTAATGAAATAGCCCATCAAGCCATCACCCAAACGCGTCAGACTGCCAAGCCGCACCGGCATCGG
>JAADGQ010000014.1:0-9198 GCA_013152295.1 Gammaproteobacteria bacterium
ATAGGCAGCTAAGAAATTCTGTCAATGGATAGCCGTCAACATCTAAAAGTTCACTGCCGGATAGGCAGCTAAGAAATGTTGATTGGCGACGTTATGCGTTTTTAACTGGTTCACTGCCGGATAGGCAGCTAAGAAACGTTCGGCGTCAATATCCGGTGTGGGCTACGCGTTCACTGCCGGATAGGCAGCTAAGAAACCACGACGGAGTAAACAGCTGGCTACCATTGTGTTCACTGCCGGATAGGCAGCTAAGAAATCCCAGGCGTTGCGGGTTGTGTGCTCACCGGTGTTCACTGCCGGATAGGCAGCTAAGAAACGGTATCACGGATTGTTCTGCGCGGGATGATGGTTCACTGCCGGATGGTCTAACCTGTAGTAGTTCAGTGGATTGAAACGCTCAAACTCTACTCTAATTTTGTACAAGCCTTATTTCCAGATGACACCCTACTGCCGAAGCATATTTTCGAAGCGTAGATATTGAAGGAGAATGCTGTTTGTTACCACCCCCCGCTTCCAGTCTTGCTATCGCCGGTGTTTTAGTCCCCATACGATTTGCTACGTCTGACTGCGTAAGACCCGCATTCATTCTGGCTCTTAATAACTCATCAAAAAGTGAAAACTCTTCTTTTAGCAAATCATATTCAGCTTTAACTTCTAAGTTATCCAACATTTTCTTTGTAAGTTCTTCATGTGTCAGCATTTGCTTTTACCTCTTTCATTCTTGATATGGCTAGCTTGAGATCACTTGGTGGTGTTTTTTGAGTTTTCTTAATGAAGCAATGCAACATCACAATTTGTTTATTCATTAAAGTGCAGTAGAAAACTCTTCCAATACCTTCCTTTGATTTTATTCGCAGCTCAAACAGTCCATATTTCATCGGTTTTGTGTGAGGCATTCCAAGATTAGCTCCGTGAACACGCATTCGCTTTGTGAGGTGGATATACCTTGCTTGGATTCCAACCGGTAAATTCATAACCTCTTCTTGGAGCGCCTCGCTGTAGTAGATGATATTCCATTCCATTTATACATATTAACGGATTTGTTAATTATTTCAAGAGTGAAAATTAAAATTCATTATTTTTCATAAGACTAGCAGTGAATAGGCACCAAGGTGGAGTCGCGCCCTTCGCGGGTGCGTGGATTGAAACCATAGTCTTTGTTAGGTGTTCTTCCGTGTGCTACATTGCATATGCGTATGATTGATGCGCATTAATGATGTTGGAGTGTATTCTATGCCGCAGCTATTTGATGAGAGTGCTTCAAAAAAAGCAACTAACCTTAGCATTAACAGTGATTTACTGTTAAAAGCTCGAAAATTAAAAATTAACCTCTCCGCTACCTTGGAGCATGCTCTCGCAAATGAACTCAGAAAATATGAGCGCGATAACTGGTTGAAAGATAATAAAAAAGCTATTGAAGAATTAAATAAATTGGTTGATAAAAGTGGTTTATTTTCTGATGCATACAGGGGGTTCTAGTGGCCCAATTTACGCTCTACAAAAATGAGGATAGCTCATCAAATGAAACGTATCCGTATTTCATTGACGTTCAAAACTCGCTGCTCAATGATTTAAATTCACGTTTGGTAATTCCTCTCTCGCCACACGAGACCTTGAATAATACCGATACTAAAAAGCTGTGCCCTGTCATACATGTTAGTGAAGACAAATTTGTGTTGCTAACTCATCAAATGACCTCTGTTCCAAGGTCAATTTTAAAAACAGAAGTAACTTCTTTAGAAAGTTTTCGTTACGAGATTTTAGGTGCTATCGACATGCTCATATCGGGCATCTAATAGTGAGTGGACTTCGCGTGGTCTATGGTTGGCTATTCGAGTCCTTCAGCCAACAGCTCAATCCAGTGCACCACGGGTACTTCGGTCGCTGCTTTGATGTGCAGCTGGCAGCCGATGTTGGCGGTTGCGATGATCGACGCGCCGCCGCTCTCCAGTGCGTTGACTCTGTTTTCGCGCAATTTATGGGACCATTCGCGCTGGAGAATCGAGTAGGTTCCTGCTGAACCGCAGCAGAGATGGTCATCCGGGACAGGTGTTAGCTGATAGCCTAATCCCGCTAATATTCCTTCAATAGTGCCATTTAATTGCTGGCCGTGTTGCAGGCTGCAGGGTGATTGGAAGGCTACTGTGCGCCCACGGCCTCTGATATTCAGCACGTCCAGTGGTTGTGCTGCGATCACTTCGCTGAGGTCTTTGGCTAGCGCGGAGACACGGGCGGCCTTCTCGGCATAGCGGCTGTCGTCTTTGAGCAGGTGGCCGTACTCTTTAACGGTAGTACCGCAACCGCTGGCAGTGATGATGATCGCTTCACTACCCTGTTCGATATAGGGCCACCATGCGTCGATGTTACGGCGCATGAATCCAAAGCTCTCCTCTTGTGCACTTAAATGCAAACTCAGCGCGCCGCAACAACCAGCATCAGGGGCAGACAGCACAGTAATCCCCAGTCGATCAAGCACCTTGGTTGCAGCGCGATTGGTTGCGGGTGTCATCACCGATTGGGCGCAGCCCTCCAGTACCAGCATGTTGCGTTGATGTTTGGCTAGTGGATAAGGGGGGCTGTCTTGATTAATTGGAATATTTACAGAGAGTCTCTTCGGTAGCAGTGGTTTGAATAGTTGAGCGAGAGCGATGAGCGGTTTGATGCGTTTGGGGTAGGGCAGTGTCATGCGCAACAGCTTACGCAGGCTGCGCTCAGTAATGTTGCGTGGCACCTGCTCTTCAACCAGCTGTCGGCCGATCTCCAGCAGTCGCGCATAGCGCACACCTGACGGGCAGGTGGTTTCGCAGGCGCGACAGGTGAGGCAGCGATCAAGATGCAGCTGGGTTTTGGTGCTCACCTCGTTGCCCTCAAGCAGCTGTTTGACCAGGTAGATGCGTCCTCGTGGGCTGTCCAGTTCGTCGCCGCTTATTTGATAAGTGGGACAGGTTGCGGTGCAGAAACCACAATGCACGCAGGCGCGCAGAATATTATCTGCCTCTTCGCCTAATGCACTATTTTTAAATGCTTTCGTCAATGAAGTCTGCATCTGAATAGTCTGCTCTGTTGCTGCTTTTTATTGTGTGGGCGTTGTGAATAGCGTGTTAAAGCGAGGGATAGATTCGCCCAGGGTTTAATATGCCGTGGGGATCAAATGCGCGTTTCAGTTGGTAGTGCAGTTTTGCCACACCATCACTGAGTGGGTGAAAGCGCGCATCGTCATTGTTGCCGCCACGATAGAGTGTGGCATGCCCGCCGACGTTACTGACCACGCGGCGAACCTGCTCTATACTCACGTCGCTGGTTAACCAGCGCAGCGCACCGTTCCACTCCATCAGCCACTCGCCGTCAAGGAGGAGGTGTGGTGTGGCTGCCGGTAACGAGATGCGCCACAGACGGCTTCCCGCCTGTTTTGCAAAGCGACTAAAAAAGGGGTGTTGTTGCTCTTTGATCTGTTGCCAAAAAGTGGTGCTTTGTGATGAGTGCTCACCACCGACTTTTTTTATTGCCGCTTGCAGCGCGCAGCGCGCACCCGAAAGACGAAGATGCAGGTGATCGTCATAAAGGCAGCTGGCAGAGATGGGCAGTGATTGCCCGACCAGTGTTGCAACACGCGTCAAAGCATCACTGAAATCGGCAGCCAGGGTGAGGGTTAACTCCTGCTCGGGGCGCGGCAGCACCTTGAGGCTGACATCGAGCAGCACACCCAGCGTGCCTTGCGCGCCACACTGCAAGCGCGATACATCGTAACCCGCTACATTTTTCATCACCTGACCACCAAAGCTCATCAAGTGGCCGCAGCCATTTACGAGCCGGGTGCCGAGCACAAAGTCGCGTGCGGCACCCGCAGCCGCACGGCGCGGGCCAGATAGCGCGCAGGCGATGGTGCCGCCCAGTGTTGCGCTGTCACCATAGTGCGGCGGCTCAAAAGGCAACATCTGACCCCTCTCATTCAGCGCGTGTTCGATTTCGGCAAGCGGTGTTGCAGCGCGCGCTGTGAGCACCAGCTCTTCGGGCGCGTAGTTGGTGATGCCTCGGTGAGGGGTAACGTCGAGCGGCAGGCCATTTACTGCGTGACCGTAAAAACCTTTGCTGCCGCCGCCGCGAATATCCAATACACTCTTGTCGTGAGAGGCTTGTGTTACCTGCTGCTGTATCGCCGTGCTGTTATCCTGATCCATCCCGCCCATTTAAAAACGCTCCAGTTCAGGGTGCGGCAGTTGACCATTGTGCACATGCATGCCGCCCAGTTCGGCGCAGCGATGCAGCGTTGGTATGGCCTTGCCGGGGTTGAGCAGAGCTTGTGGATCAAATGCAGCTTTCACGGCGTGAAACTGTTCGAGCTCAAGCGCTCCGAACTGTACGCACATCTGATCAAGCTTCTCTATGCCGACGCCGTGTTCGCCGGTTACCGTGCCGCCGACCTCGACGCACAGTGTCAATATTTTTCCGCCAAATGCTTCGGTGCGCTCTAGCTCGCCGGGCTTGTTTGCATCATAAAGTATCAGGGGATGAAGATTGCCGTCACCGGCGTGAAAGACGTTGGCCACGGCAAGGTCATACTTTGCAGACATCTCGCTGATACGCTTGAGTACCAACGGCAACGCCTTGCGCGGAATGGTGCCATCCATGCAGTAATAATCCGGTGAGATACGGCCCACTGCCGGAAATGCTGACTTGCGCCCTTTCCAGAGTATGGCGCGCTCCTGCTCATCCTGGGCGGTGCGCACTTTGGTCGCGCCCTGTTCGAGAAAAATGTCGCGGATGGTGGCGACGTGCTCAGAGACCTCTTCGTTGCTGCCATCCACTTCGCAGATCAACACCGCTTCGGCATCACGGGGGTAGCCTGCGTGGGCAAAATCCTCTGCCGCCTGAATGGCTAATTTATCCATCATCTCCAGACCGGCAGGAATAATGCCCGCTTCGATCACTGCTGCTACCGCTGCGCCCGCTTTTACAACGTCGTCAAATGCAGCGAGCATCACCTGCACTCGCTCTGGTCGCGGCAGCAGTTTAACGGTCACTTCGGTGACGATGCCGAGCATGCCCTCCGAGCCGCACATTAGTGCCAGCAGATCGTAGCCCGGTGAATCCAGCGCTTCGCTGCCGATGGTGATGCGTTCGCCGCTGGCGGTAATCACCTCAAGGCGCATGATGTTGTGCACGGTTAGGCCGTATTTGAGGCAGTGCACGCCGCCGGAGTTCTCTGCGACATTGCCGCCGATGGTGCACGCGATCTGTGAAGAGGGGTCAGGGGCGTAATAAAGGTTATATTGTGCTGCCGCTTGAGAGATGGCGAGATTGCGTACGCCGGGCTCAATTCGCGCCGTGCGATTGTTGGGGTCGATGTCGAGAATGCGGTTGAGCTTGGCGAGACTGAGCAACACGCCGTGTGCGTGCGGTAGTGCGCCACCAGAGACGCCGGTGCCTGCGCCTCTGGCTACGATCGGCACCTGCTGTTCATGGCATAGCGCGACGATTCGTTGCACCTGGTCGGTCTCTTCCGGCAATACGACGATCCATGGCAGTTGCCGATAAGCGGAGAGTCCATCGCATTCATAGGGACGCATCGTTTCCGTTTCGTGCAGTATACCGTCTGCGGATACGATGTGGCTCAGCTCTTTGAGCAGCTCTGCTTTGTTGATGTTCGGTGTGGCATGAGTGGCTTCGTGCTGCATGAAAAAGGTTCTCCTTTGCCTTTTTGCGGCGGCCTTTGGGGAAGCGCTCTATTATGATGGCGTACTTGCCGAGTGATCAATAGAGATCAAATCGGTGATATCCAGTTGGATTTGAAGGGTTATTGCTGAGCGGATGGCCGCTGGCAGTTGTGGGGTGGGGCGTCAATGAGCGTTAACGCGAGTACCAGGCGTCAGTACCAGATAGAGACAAACAGCTTTATAACGTCCGCTTTAAAACTGTACAGAGGCTCGGTGCCCGCTGCCACATTCACCCGTGCATCGCGAAAGTTGTCGTAGTCAAATTGGATGAGATCATATGAGGCATTCAGCGTGCCTTTGTCGATAAACCCCCAGCCGCCACGGGCAAATTTGTAAGTGGCGGCAACACCGACGGTCTGGTTGTTGTAAGTGCTCAGCTCTTTGTCGCGTGCCAAAAAGTTTTGCGCGTCTATAAAAGGAAACAGATCGCTGTAAAAATCGGCTTGTGTCTGATTGTAGACACGGTATTTGATATCGAAGATCCAGTTCTCTCTGAATGGATGTGTGTAGCCGATCTCTACGGTGTCTGCCTTAATGCCCCAAGAGTCACTAAACAGCCGGTATTCACCATGTACCGATGCGCGGTAGGGTAAATAGTAGATCGTGCGTAGCGCCACTGAGTTGCTGGTGCGGGTGTTGGGATAGAGCTCGGGCTGAAAGCTGGTGCTTGCGCCATCGACATAGCGAACCGCACGGTAGGGATTATTTAAAAAGCCTTCGTCGGTGATCAGCTCTACGCCAAAATCGAGCAGTAAATTTTTGCTGAGGATTTGCGAGATGCCCAGCCGATAGTTCTGACGGTTTGCCTCTTTCTCAAATGTCTCATCGCCGGTCTTTCTAACCGTGTCCCAGCCTCTTGAGTAGCCCATGGATACGGTGGTCAGGTCGCCGAACATGCTTTGGCTCACGCTAAAGTGGGCCGACTTGGCATCAAAGTCGTTTTCACTGCTCGATGTGTATGCGAGGCTCATGATCGTTTTGCCGCGCAGGTAATCAAAACCCAGGCTGTTCTCTACACGCTCTTCGCTGTATTCACTGGCACCTAAGACCTCGACATCGATAGAGGCGCTGGTGATGGAGTCGACATAGTAGTTGGCGCTGACCGATGCTTGATTACCCAGCTGCTTGCGCACCAGAAGAGACGGGCCGTTGATCTCGATGCCACCGCCATCGTAGGAGTGGTAGAGGAGATCTGCGCGCTCCTCAGGCAGTACTGCTGCATTGAGCAGTAGCGGCGCACTGCTACACAGCAGTGTCGCAACGATGCGTTGCACGATGCTGCATCGCCACTCAGTTACAACCACACCCGCCTCCCTGTCCGCCTTCCGCGCCGCGCGCCCCTTCTCGTGCTTGATAGACGTGGTGCATGTAGGATGATGCGACCGGGTTGCGGTCGAAGCTCATGATGGGGTCTGACAGGTGTGCACGCTCATAGGGTTTGACCCACGGCTTGATGCTGCATGCGCTGAGCAGTGGTATAACCACAAGAGCGATAATCAGAACAGTCGTGCGCATGCTTGTTCGGCCTTCATTCACGAATCAAGGTTTTTATTTGACGCTCATAATCTTTTTCCATACCTGGCACAAAACTCCTGTGCAGGTAACGTTTGTTACCGTCGCGGTCGATCAGCACAGTCGTCGGCATGGTGATCAGGTCGTATAGTTCGCTCACCCTGTTTTCATTGTCGAAAAGAATGGGGAAGCTTACCGGAATATCTTCAAGCATCGCCAGGGCTGCTTCGGGGTTCTCTTCTACGTTGACGCCCAGCAGTGTAAAGCCCATCGGTTGATAGCGTTTGTAGAGTGCTTCAAGCAGTGGCATCTCTTGACGGCAGGGTCCACACCACGATGCCCAGAAGTTAAGCATCACTACTTCGCCACGAAACTCACTGAGCTTCAGGTTATCTCCGCTACGACTTTTTAACGAAAAATCGGGGGCCGGGCCTGCAATATCCTGTGCGTATGTTGGCGCCACGAATAACAGTGTGCAGACAAACAGTAACATCAGGCGAGCAGTCACACTATTTTTGCCATCTCTCTTATCTTTCACAAAATACCTCCTCGGGTTCGTATCGTGATCTTCAGCCTATAGGTTACTCGGCTTGAATCAGAAAAAGAGTGAGACCCCCCCGGTAAACTCAAGATTGTTTGTTGTTCTGTCTTCGCCCGTCACATCGATATCAAAGATATGATCACGCGCATCAAGGTGAATCGCCATCCAGTCGGTTAAAAGAAAACGATACCCGGCACCGAAATTCATTGTAGAACGGTTGTCGCCAGCAAACTCTGTTGAACCGATGCCACCGATGACATACAGCGCCGTGTTATATGCTCGCTTTGATCCCAGGAATACCTCGCCGAGCAGCAAGTTGTAACCCAGAGAGATATTCATGTACGTCAGCGTGCGTTCGTCGTCATCGAGCAGCTGTGCTGCGCCGCTCAAGCGCTCAAAGCTGGTCTCCTCTGTATCGGTCTGTGCGTACGCGGCCTCCACAAACAACCCCTCACTAATGTGATAGGCCAGCCGTGCACCAACGATGGCGTTGGTACCGAAATCCTCGACGCTCATCAATCCGGCGAAGATCCCGAACTCAAAATTTTCGGTATCGATGGCCGCGATATCAACTTCCTGGCGCACCACTTCAGGCTGGATGACCTGCGACCCTGCTGCTGCATTGTTAGCCGTATCGCCATCGTCAGCCATCAACGGCGCACTGCTCAACGTTAATAGCAGCGCTAGCGTTGCCTGTGTTTTAACGGTAGCGCGCATCGGTAGATAACGGCACCAAGATGCAAGGGTGGATACAGACATAGTTTTTACTCCGCAACGCATAGAGTCTGTTGCATAAAAAACGGCTAGAAAAAAAAGGCGAAACCTATTTTCCATTCATCGATCTCTTCATTGTTGTTATCGCTGGAGAAGATAACGTAGTTGTTCAGTTCGGCGCGCAACATAAATCGGCGCGTCAGGTAAGCGCGCACGCCGAAGCCCACTTTGGCCAGTGCGTCTTCGCGATCCTGCGCCTGAACAAGGGTGACATTAGGGCTGGTCTTAATGGTGCCGCCACCGAGGGTGAAAAACGGTGAGACGCGCCACTCGGGAAAAGGTTGGGAAAGAAGGCTTAACAGAAACATATTGCTGTCGGAAAAATTCCCCAATACCTGGGAATAGGTCAGTTCAGTTGATAGTGAGCGGTTAAACGCAAAAGCACCGTAGGTCGTAATGACATCGGCGCCATCAAAGTCGCCACCGAGTACACCCATCTCCCAACGACGTTGCGCGAAGTCGCTTTGGGTTGTGGTTTTAATGGCGGTCTTTTTTCCGGCAGGTGTCAGCGTTTCCGCCATCTGCACGCGATCAACCCATCCCTCTTTATTGTCCGGGGTGCGTACTTTGAACCAGTCGGTTTTACGTTTGAGGATTCTGATCCAGCCACCTCTCTCTACGACGTATAAAATAGGGTACCCGGCACCGGGGCCGGTG
>JAADGQ010000014.1:9308-39988 GCA_013152295.1 Gammaproteobacteria bacterium
GTCGCTACTTATCGTCCGCTCTGCAACAGCAAGCCCACGCGCCGATATGCCACCGTTCTATTGATGTGTGCATCCGGGCAAGCAGTGCGATTGTTATGCATGGAAAACCTGTGTGAGTCAGTGCCCCTAAAAAGCTATCGTTGCCGGGGCGTTTCAATGCGCACATCTTAACTGCTCACGGCGATCTCGGCCAACAACCTTTTTACCGGTTTACAGCGGCGGGTCAATTCTGCAGTGGAACATCAAATGGGTTGTTGTAATACTGCGCGCCCACGTCCAGCCATTCTGCAATCAGTCGCTTTTCTGCCTCACTCAGCCGCCCAAAATGGCTGCCGTCAGCATCGAATAGATTCAAAAAATAGCTTGAGCCAGCCCCGGCTGCAGACATCGATGGTCCAATGGCACGCACGGGCACCATTATGGGAATTGGTGCGTCGTTAGCATCGAGAATCTGCACGCCGTTTTCATCCACCTCGAAGAGCAAATTACCGGCGCCATCGGTGGCTTGTACCAGCCGCTCTTGCAGCACGCCATTGACCAGCTCCAGCTCGTTGTCGGCAAACAGCAGCTCTCGATAGGCTTTAAATTGATCCGGTTCGTCGCTGGATGGCCCGTCGCTCAGATCAAGCTGCGCTGCGGGCACTTGCGGTTGACTCATGGCATCGAGCGTACCATGGCAGGTTGTGCAGGTATTGTCGGCGATCACAACATCATTAGCGTCCAGCACCTGGCGTGGCTCTGCCCACAATGGATGGATATGTGCTTCATAGCTGATCACGGTTCGGCACAGGCTCGTCCAGTTGCTCAGGCATTTGCTGGTAACGGGCGGCGTTGTGGTGAGGTCCGCATAGCGGTAGGCAAAGCTGGGGTCTTTGGGACGCACGCTGGCATCGGTCCACACATCGTCGTAGACCAGATCAACACTGGGCAGCAGTGCGGCACAGTCGGTCTCACAACTGATACGCATGCGCGTCTCGGCCATCGTTTCGCCCATCTGAGCAACCATCGTGGGTTCCGTGTTGACGAATGCCGTGCCTCCTGTGGGTGCGCCAAAATTGATCGAAGCCGGGCCTTCGGGGCGGCCGTGCGGAATACCGCTGTTGTGGTCATGGCAGCCATTGCAGGTTTTGACCTCTCCCGGCCTGACCTGAATCCAGTACTGGTGGCGCGCACTGGTGCGACGACCGTTCTGGTCCAGCACGCTGATGGCGAGTGCTACATCGGCGGGTACCTTGACCATCACCGAGCCATCGGGTTCGATCGGGGCGTAGCCGATGATCTCTTTCATCGTCTGGTTGCGGTCACGGCCAAAAGCACTGCCCGGTAGATTGAGCAGATCTCTGTCAGGCATCGATACGGTTTTAACAATTCTGAGAAAACGCGCCGGGCGCTGGTCTGCTGTTGTCTGGCCGGGGTCGGCGAGTGTGACGATATCCGGGTTGGCACTATCCACACCATCCATGTCGTAGACACTGCGGATGTGTAGTACACCAACCCCTTCGGTGACGAAATCTTCATCCAGCTCGACGCCGCCCTGTTTGTCAAACAGTACCGGCGGTGCAGTGCGCGGCTGCATGGCGACGACATCAGAGATGATCATGCCCTCTTCAGGCACAACCACAGGGCGCTGGGTCTCATCATCGATGTTGTAGATAAAGATGCCATACAGCGGTGGTGCCTCGACAGCGTTGGCGTCTGCAAGGCGGGCGGCAGTGCAGGGGACGATAGTGCCGTTCTCCATTAGTCGGCATTGGCTCCAGCTCACCAATATTCGGTTGGTGCCATCCCACAACGGAAAGAACGAACGAAAGCGCCCGCCCAGTGCGGGTATCTCATCGCTGCGCACATCATTGATGGTTGCCGCTGTCTGCGCAGGTCCGCTCAGTGTGCCCTGATTAACCTGGGTGGGCTGGTCGTTGTCGATGTAGTTGGGGGTATCGATAATAATGATATTGCCGCCGCCGTTGGTGCCATCGAAGGGGCGCAGCATCGTCATCATGCGTCCGTCGGGCATCTCACGGGGGGCCAAAAACTGCACCACGCTGTTGTCGGTGCCGGTGTTGTGGCTGTGCGCGCCGTACAGCAACTGTAGCTCGCTGCCATCCGGGCGTATTTTGTAGAGACTCATCTCATTGCGGCGCGCGGCCTGATCCCAGCGCGTGAAGACGATTTCACCACTGGAGAGCACGCTGGGGTCAAGGTCGTGGCTCTGGTTGAAGGAGATCTGGCGAATTTCGCTGCCGTCATCGTTCATCACATGCAGTACCAGTGCGGGCTCATTGCCGCCCTCTTCAAACGCAGGGTACTGGGGTTTGCCCTCGTCAAGCAGTATCGCCCCGGACTGGCGCTGGCGCGTGGAGGAGAAGACGATACGGCCGTCGGGCAGGTAGTGGGGGGCGACATCATGCCCGGCCTCTGCCGTGTTGTCAGAGCTGATGATGCGGCGCAATGTATCGTCGGCAACGACGTACTCCCAGATGTTCCAGGTGGGCTGATCCTCGGGGTCGGCGCCTTCGATCTCGGCAGCGCGCATGGCAAACAGCAGTTTTCCGCCATCATAAGAGACCTCGACATCGCGCGCACCGCCGAGTCCGCCGGTAAAGCGTCGGGTTACATTGCGCTCGGTGGCCGTCGGGCCGGCGCGCTCGCGCACATAAAGATCCGCACCTGCATTGAAATCAAGCTGTCGTCTGACATCGGAGTCGATCGGATTGGGGTTGCCATTGAGTGACAGCGGGCGCTTGAGATAGGCGATACCAAAATCTTCCACGACGGGATCAGGGGCCTGACTGTCACCACCACAGGCAGTGAGAGCCATCGCAACCGTCAGCAGCAGTGCAACTCGTGTAGTTATTTTTTGCCTCATTATAATGTTGCCGCCGCACTGTCTGTTGCTCATTACACGCCTCATTGATATCACGTGCCTTCTGCTGAAAATTTATTGCGTGGCTCGGATGGGAATAAGCTTAGCACTACACGCCATCACTTGCCGTCAACCAACACCCAAATTCACTAAGGCTTTGCTACAGCTAATAACGCGATGCTTCGAGCAGGTTACAGTGGCTACGCGTAATCGATCAGTGATCATGGTCACGAAAGTTTTTTGTTGACGATCAATCTGTAGACGCGATCACACAATAGTTGTTGTCGGTGGCCGATAACACGCTGTAACTGTTTGCCGTTGTGTGATCACTCGCCAGGAAGCATCTGTCCATTGCAGTTACAATATCGACTGTCGGCAATATTAATTGAAGCAGTGAACTAAAACGGCAAAGATAGTTTATCAAGCCCGACCCCATTGAGGTTCTGTTGCTGCTTGGTTATTACTTGAGTCTAATATTACAGTCTGTTTGGGGCGCAAGTACGATACCTTTAACATTGCAGGTGGTGCCGAACGAGCATAAACAATAAGTTGTGGATGAGGTCACGCGCTAAACGTCAGGCTATGCGCAGAAAATTGGCCACCTTAGCCAATATGATAAACCTCAACTTGATCGGTAATCATCACCGTCCACCCATGATCGGTGATTCGGTCGCACAAAGCGGCACAAGAAAAGATGCAGCAGCGCGTTAACAAAGTTTAATAAAGAAAAATTTTAACACCAATGGTTCACCGTACAAACATCATCAGGGCACACGCTATGACGAACGCAAAACGCAGACGCAAGACCACCGCCGCTCAATGGGTCGGCTACAGCGCTCTGGCAACATCTCTGTTTGTCGGCGCCATTGCGCCGCTCGCCGCCGGGCCTCGTGAACAAGCCAAACGTATTCACGATCGTTTGGCGGGTGTTCCACCAACAGAGACGGTACTGGCCTCCATGGCAACGCTGATTAGTGCCAACGATGCTGAGGGCGCGGCAGATATCGCGCTGGAGAATAGTGCCTTCTACAACGTCACCCTGAAAAACATGATCACGCCATGGACCAATGAAGCACAGACTGTATTTGCACCACTCAACGACTACACCGCTACTGTTATCGGTATGGTGCGCGATGATGTGCCGTTCAATCAGATTCTGTCTGCCGACATACTCTATACCGGTGCGCCGGGGCTAGGGTTGCCAGCCTACTCCATGAATAATAATGATCACTACGCAGCGATGGAGGCACAAGGCGTTGACCTGAAAGATAACTTGGTCGCCACCACCCAATCGGCGCTGACCGATCTTCCTTCTGCAGCCACTGCGGGCGTCATCACAACGCGCGCCGCCGCAGAAGCTTTTTTTGTTGCGGGTACCAATCGCTCGATGTTTCGCTTCACTATGCTCAATCACTTGTGCACAGATCTGGAGCAAATTAAAGATGTCACGCGTGCACCGGACCGGGTGCGTCAGGATGTTTCGCGCAGTCCCGGTGGTGACAGCCGACTATTTCTAAATGCGTGTGTTGGCTGTCATGCGGGTATGGATCCGCTCACCCAGGCTTTGGCGTACTACGATTACGATGAGACAGCCGGACGCATTCTCTACAACGATGTTGGCGCTGTTGACCCCATCAGTGGCGGCCGCGTGCAGGGCAAATACCGCATCAATGCCAGCAACTTCGAGCCTGGCTTTATCACTGAAAATGATAACTGGGATAACTACTGGCGCAATGGTCCCAATGCACTGCTGGGTTGGAACGAGTCACTGCCGAGCAGTGGTAGCGGCGCAAAATCGATGGGCAATGAACTGGCAAACAGCGAAGCATTTGCTCGCTGTCAGGTTAAAAAAGTGTTCAAGAATGTCTGCTTCCGCGACGCGGGCAACGGCACTGATCGCAGTCAGATTGATGCCATGACTGCCTCCTTTAAAGCCAATAACTACAGTCTTAAACGGGTCTTCGCTGAGACGGCGGCCTATTGCATGGGTGATTGATGACGCGCAGGCCAATCGCGCGCTAATCAAAAAAACCAGGCAACTCACGCCGTTTTAGGAGATAGAGAGATGAAACAGACAGACGTAAAAGACAGCACTAAAAACAAGATGTGGCACTGTATGTGTCGACCGTGGCCTGGGCTGCTGTCTCGTTGGGCAACCATTGCGGCAGTGCTGGTCGTAGCGGGTTGCGGTGGTGCATCCACCGAGTCGAATATCGACACCAATAACACCTCTCCTGCTGCGGCTTACACCGGCCCGGCTCCGGCAACTGCGGATGTGCGTCTGTTTCAGCTCAATCTGTGGGATAACATCAAGTCCAGCAGTCGTTGCGGTGGTTGTCACGACAACATCACCGGTCAAAGTCCGCGTTTCGCCCGTGAAGATGATATCAATGCGGCTTATAGCGCTGCGTTGGGTGTTGTTAATCTGGCCAGTCCTGCTGATTCGCGGTTGGTCATAAGGGTCGGGGGTGGGCATAATTGCTGGCTCGATAGTGCCAGTGCTTGTGCAGCTGTGATGACTGCGTTTATCGAGGCCTGGGCGGGCGGTAGCGCATCGGGGGTTGAGTCGCGACAGATTGAGCTCAGCGCTCCGCCGATCAAGGCTGCGGGTAGCAGTAAAAACTTTCCTGCCGATTCCGGGCTGTTTGCAACAACGGTTCATCCGTTACTGGTCGCTAATTGTGCGGGTTGTCACGTCGATACGGCAGTGATTCCGCAGGCGCCTTTTTTCTCTAACAGCGATCCCGATGTGGCCTATGAAGCGGTCAAAAGCAGTCAGAAAATTGATCTCGGTACCCCGGCCAATTCGCGCCTGGTGGTACGACTGCGCGATGAATTTCATAACTGTTGGAGCGCCAGCTGTCAGGTGGATGCTGACGAGATGGAGGCGCAAATTGTCGCCCTTGCTGATCAGATTCCGCTGACTGAAGTCGATCCACAGCTTGTTGCCAGCAAGGCGCTCAATCTCGCCGATGGTATCGTTGCCAGCGGTGGCAGTCGTTACGAATCCAACGTCATCGCGCTGTATGAGTTTAAAACGGGCTCAGGCAGCAGCATCTACGACACCAGCGGCGTCGAGCCAGCGCTGAACCTGCAGCTCAACGGTGTTGAAGGTGTTGACTACAAATGGGTTGGCGGCTGGGGTGTTGAGTTTATCGACGGTAAAGCGCAGGGTAATACCACGCCGAGCAGAAAACTCTTTGATCGCATTCAAGGCAGCGGTGAATACTCCATCGAAGCGTGGGCGGTTCCGGCCAACGTTACCCAGGAGGGACCGGCAGGCATTGTCAGCTACTCGGCGGGCACCGACGCACGCAACTTTACCCTTGGCCAGACCCTCTATAATTACGACTTCATGCACCGCAGCAGCACCACCGACGGCAACGGTGCACCGGCGCTCTCTACCGCTGACGCCGATGAAGATCTGCAGGCGACCCAGCAGCATGTTGTTGTTACCTTCGACCCGGTTAACGGTCGGCGTATTTATGTCAACGGCGTCTTTACTGACGATGTAGACAGCGAAGCCGCAGGTAATCTTGCCGATTGGGATGATAGCTACGCGTTCGTATTGGGCAATGAAGTGACCGGCAACCGCTCCTGGGCAGGCAAATTACGTTTGGTTGCTATTCATGACCGTGCGCTGACGGCAGCGCAGGTGAATCAGAACTTTGAAGCCGGTGTTGGTGAGAAATTTTTTCTGCTATTTAGCGTTAGTGACTACGTTAATGTCGCCGATAGCTACATTTTGCTCGAAGTCAGTCAGTTTGATAGCTACAGCTATCTGTTCAGCGAGCCAATCTTCATCAGCCTGGATGCCAACGCAGTGCCCGATAATATTCCGCTCGCGGGCATGCGTATCGGCCTCAACGGTAAAGAGGTGTCAGCGGGTCAGGTCTATCGCAATCTGGACACTATTATCAGCGCCGCACAATATGACAGTACCACGGGCCAACTATTATCAAGACTTGGCACCGTCATCGCTGTGGAGAAGGGCGCAGATGCGGATGAGTTCTTCCTCACCTTTGAGGTGCTGGGTGACAACACCAATGTTGTTATCGAACCTGCGCCACTGCAACCGGCTGCGCCAGCAGATTCAGCGCCGTCAGCGGATATTGGTCTGCGCACTTTTGATGAGATCAATGCAAGCATGTCAGTAGTAACCGGCGTGCCGCATACGACCGCAGACGTGCAAAGCACCTACGATACGATCAAGCAGCAGCTGCCGTCGACAGAGACCATCGGTGGCTTTCTCTCAGCACACCAAGTCGCCGTATCTCAGCTCGCCATCGAATATTGCAACGCATTGGTGGAAGACAGCACACTGCGCAGCAACTTTTTCGGTAACTTCAACTTCGACGCTGATGTGGCAACTGCTTTTGGCAGCGGTGACTCTAGCGAAAAGCAGCAGATCATCAATGCCTTGGTGGATAACATGGTCGGCGACAATCTGGCCAGCGCCCCGAGCCGCGCCGACATCAAGACGGAGCTGAGTGATCCGCTGCAGGGCGGCGGTCTCTTTGACAAGCTGACCACGAACTGCCCCAGCAGTTGCGACGCGGTGCGTACGCGCACGGTGGTCAAGGCGATGTGCGCCGCTGTGCTTGGCAGTGCAGTCACTTTGCTTCAATAAGCGGATATTTTAAGGAAACTACCATGGCTAAAAAACGCATCACCTTGTCTGCCGACGCGCCGCTACGTCACCCTGACCACAAGCGTCCCGTTACCCGCCGCGACTTTCTGGCACAAGGGTTTAGCGCTGGGCTGGCGACAGTTGCTGCACCGTCGCTGTTCGGTCTGTTTGCCAACCCTCGTCAGGCGCAGGCAGCGCTATCGCAAGATCTGCAAGATCTCAAAACCAGTTGCGGCATCGCGACTCAGGGTGCGGGGAAAATCCCCTTCATCACTTTTGACCTTGCCGGTGGCGCTAATATTGCGGGTTCCAATGTGCTGGTCGGAAAACAGGGCGGGCAGCTGGATTTTCTCACCTCTGCCGGCTACAGCAAAATGGGCCTGCCGGGCGATATGATTCCGCCGCTATTGAATCCCAATACAGCCACCAACGATTTCATCAATACGGATCTCGGCTTGGCTTTTCACTCTGACAGTGCTTTTTTGCGCGGCATTCTGGAGCGTGTTTCAGTAACGACTGCCGCTAATATTAATGGCGCGGTCATCCCCGCTCGTTCCGACAACGATACCGGCAACAATCCGCATAACCCCATGTACGGCATTAACCGGGCGGGTGCAGACGGTGAGCTGTTGACGCTGATCGGTTCGCGCAGCTCAGACTCCGGTGGCAGCTCCGTCGCGCCGCCGCTGATGATTAACCCCGAAGTTCGCCCTACCAAGGTGGATCGGCCCAGCGATGTGACCGGGCTGGTCGATACGGGCAAGCTGGTTGGCCTGCTCAGCCAGGCTGATGCCGTGGCAGTGATGGAGTCCATTCAGCGCATCAGCGCCAAAAAAGTGGGGCAGATGGACACAAAAGTCACTACCGACGACGTTATCAAGGATCTGGTTAACTGCGGCTATGTCAAAAGTGCGGATCTAGTTGACCGCTACGGTGACCCCACTGCGCTCAATCCGAGTATTGACCCGAAAATTGTTGGGCCGATTTTCAGCGCAGAAGAGCTGGCTGATAGTGGTGGTGATAGCGAATTTCGCAAAACTGCATCGGTGATGAAGCTGGTGATTAATGGGTTCGCTGGTGCGGGTACAATCGAAATGGGTGGTTATGACTACCATACCGGCGACCGTGCAGCGGGCGAAATTCGCGATCTGCGTGCGGGTCGCTGCATGGGGGCGTGCCTTGAATATGCAGCACAAGTCGGTGTGCCATTGATGCTCTATGTATTCAGTGACGGATCAGTTGCCAGCAACGGCACCATCGATAACTCTGTCGACGGGCGTGGTAAGGGGGTGTGGACGGGTGATAATTCATCGACTGCGGCGTCGTTTTTTCTCGTCTATGACCCTAACGGTAGGCCCACACTGCTGGGCGGTACCCCAGAGGAGCAGGCGCGCCAGCAGCAGATCGGTTATTTCCGTTCCGATGCCTCGGTCGAGACGGCATCCAGCCCAGCGGCCAACAACGTCAATCTGTTGGTAGAGACGGTGATCCTTAACTACATGGCGCTGCATGGTGAGCAGGGCAGCTTCGCCGATACGGGTATGTTCCCCAACCATGGTCTGGGTAATTCAACCATGATGGATAGCCTCACCGCTTTTGCCCCCATTGTGAACGGTACCGTTGGGCAGCCGCCCGCGTAGCGCATCGGTCGTAACGAGATCTATTTTTAGAAAACGGAGATTTATTGTAAACGGTGTTCAATCGCCGTTTACCACTTTTATACAGGTATTTTGTATCTTTTCTTCAGTGCAGCACCCGTCACCCTGACGGTTCAAGTCGCAATAACCATGCTTTCAACGGGTGCATCTTTCGTGTACCATCGGCGGCAAAGTACAACCTACTTTAAGCCCAGTGCGCAGTTGCGCCTGTTTGCTCCCTTCCCCTAATACGGATATCCGGGCCGGACTGGTCATCAATCAAGGATATACGATCGCTAAGCGTTGCCTCTGCTGTGTGTTTCAGGCTGGGTAGCACGTCCGATAGATGCGGAGCGCCGCCGATGGGGCTGTCGAAAAATGGAGGCCGGGTTTAACGACCTGGGATAAGACAGCCCACGATCAGAGATACGTGGTAACAACGCATGGTAAGACAACAGCAGCAAAACGGCATCATCGCCTTCGTCGCCTCAATATTTGGTGGTGGCACGCTGTTCATATTGGTGCCGGTGCTCGCGGCATGGGCGCTTGCATTGGTCGGACAATGGTTAGCGGTTCCGCTTGCTGGTGAGCAGGCCGCTTCGTTTCAGTGGCTGTTCGGAGACGCGCCTTTTTTCCGAACCGTTGTGAGTAACAGCTTGTTCATTCTGGTTATGGTGCCTGGGCAACTACTGCTGGCGTTGGCCAGCGCGCTGCTATTTGCGCACCATCTGCGCAGTTGGCCGCTCTACCGGGGGCCGCTGCTGGTTTTTATCTTGTTGCCATTCTTGCTCGCTACCTTGTTGTGGGGCGCCGTTTTTGCGCCTGATCCCAACACTATGATGAATAGCCTGATGTCGCTGGTCGCGGGTAGTGATTGGCAAGCGCGGGATTTTATCAATGACCCCTTGTTGGCACTACCTGCCATCATGTTGACGGCGATCTGGCAGTGGATGGGCTTTTTTGTTGCCACTCTGTTAGTCGCCCTGCAACTTATTCCGGAAGGTTTCTACGAAGCGGCTGTCATTGACGGTGCAAGGCGCTGGCAGCGGTTCCGCTACATTACGTTGCCACGACTGCGCTACAGCCTTATTTTTGTGCTGGTGGCCATGGTGGTGTTGGCAGCCAAGTTGCTTCAGCAGGCTGAGGCTACGATCAGCAGTGACGTGACCGCCGCTAATTACGAAGCGGTTCGCTTGGCGTTTTCACACCAGCAAGTTGATGACAGCATTATCATGATAGTGGCGCTGATCGCGGCGTTGCTTACCATCACTCACCTCGTTCGAGGTATTCCCGGCAAGGCGAAGAAGATCGGAACCTGACTTTTTTCACGCTGCATATTTACGCAACATAAAGTCTGACCTCTCGGCCTCTCCGCGTCTTGTGGAGAAGCACAACTCAGCCCCGCCTCTTGCATTATTATTCAGAGAGTGCCAAGGTTGCCGCCACTATGCACAGCAGCGCTGTGCGCCAGAATTTTTCCGGGCAGCAGGGTTGATAACGTTGGCTCGATAAGGACGAAACATGGCCAGGGTTGAATTTTTCCAGGTATGTAAAAATTTTAACGCGGGCAACGTCGTTGATCAGTTCAGTCTTGAAGTTGAAAAAGGCGAATGCGTTGCGCTGGTCGGCCCGCAAGGGAGTGGTAAAAGCACTCTGCTACGCATGTTGGCGGGGTTGGAGACGGCCAGTTCTGGCGAGATTCTCATCGACGGTAACAGCGTTAATGAACAGACTGCACGCCAACACAACATTGCCATGGTGTTTCAGAACTACGCCCTCTACCCCGATATGAGCGTGCGTGGAAACTTACAGTTTCCTCTCAAGATGATGAAGCTCAATAAATTGGAGATGGAGTGGCGCGTTAAAGAGGCTGAAAATACGCTAAATCTGCGTGAAATTATGGCGTTCAAACCCCGTCAACTTACGACAGAGGAGTGCCAGCGGGTCGCGATGGCCCGCGCTATGGTGCGCTATCCACAGCTGCTGTTGCTCGATGAGCCACTGCGTAACCTGAACGCCAAGTTGCGCAGTGGTATTCGTACAGAGGTTGCTGCACTGCAACGGCGCCTTGGTGCCACTACCATCTATGCCAGCGAAGACTATGCCGAAGCGATGACGCTGGCAAACCGAATCGCGGTCATTGAGGCCGGGCGTCTGCAGCAGGTGTCAACGCCACAGATGCTCTATGAGCGCCCGGCTAACCTGTTTGTCGCGGGCTTTATCGGCACACCCAAAATCAATCTGTTTGAGAGCCACGTCAATGCCCGGCACAATAAAATTTCGGTGGATTTTGGCAATCAGCGCGTTATTGTCAATGCGTATAGCCCGCGATTGCAGGCGCGCCTGTTGCCGTATGTGATGGGGATGGTGTGGCTGGGAATTCGGCCGGAAGCATTTTCGCTAAGCAATAGCGAAGTGGGTGATGTGGAGGTGCGCGTCGATGCGGTGGAACCATTGGGGCACGAAACACTGATCCATTTTCACCTTCCTTCAACGACATCCCAAGCGACACTGATTGCCCGCCTTCCCGGCGACTGCCGCGTGCGCAGCAAAGAGAAGGTATGGCTTGCCATCGATAAGCAGCGCATCCTGTTTTTCAGCGAACATGGCATCCGCGTGGGATAGGGTGGGTGCTGAGAATCCATATACCACAACAGAAATAGTGACACTGGAGAGAGATGGATACCCTGATCCCTATAATTGGCGTACTGGTCGTTGCTTTTGTCATCAAAAAAATTATCGACACCAAAATTCGCCATAGTGCAGCGTGTAATGTGTTGTTCGCCAAACACACCTTCGGCCAGTTAAAAAAGGTGGATAAACAAAAAGTCCACGATAAAGCGGTTGCCTTGGTGCTTGAGTCCGGCGTCAAGACGCGCGGCTTTGCCAGTGAAGTGGAGCGCTACGGCTGGTACGCCTTGGCAATGAACGCGCTAAATATGCCGTCAGCTGTTCCCGACAATCCTTGCTGGTACACAATCAAAAATCCATACAAGGCAGCACCTGGGCACAGATTCATCGCGACCATTGCAAAACAGCTGCAGCGCGACTATGGCGTCAATGTTGTTGTTGACACGGCCATGTACGATGCGCAGAGAAGGCCCTCAGAGAGCGAGCCGTGGGCGGATTAACGCATGTTAAGTTCAAGCTCAATTCAGGCGCGCCTGTTTCGTAACTGAAGAAACTTGCACAAACAGACAGCGGCGGCGGTCAGCAACATCGCCAAGAGCAGCATCGCGACACCGAACAGCACGATGCCTGCGCGAGCGCCGTACTGCGGATTAAACGCCACAATCTCGCCGAGCTGTGTGAGCATGTAACTCACAGTGATAACTTTAAGTGTTGCAAGCATTGGATGGACCCCTCCAGTCGTCGACGGACCTGTTCGACCTTGCATCTCAAACAAAGTTCTCAGGTCAAAGCTCGTCTGTAGTATAACTTGTTGCGCTCACAACCATCGCCTCACCGAAGCTTTATAGCGCAAGTATTCATCCCCAAACTTCGCGGTTAGGTAACGCTCTTCGGGCAAAATCAAAAAGTAGTAAGTCGCCAGCATCATGGGAAGAATCAACATCAATCCCCAAGGTGTATCGGTGCCAATCGAGAGCCCAATAAAGCCAATTACTAATCCTGTGTAGAGAGGGTTTCTTGAGTATTTGAAGAGCCCGCTTTTAACGATTTTCATCGTGGCAGCTTGCGGTATTGACGGCTGCTCTTCGCGGGCAAGTTCTCTTTTTGATAGATAGATAATTGCTGCGCACAAAATTAATAGCGGCACGCCAAAGAGATGGAGCATATCGGGTTGTAGCAGCTGAAGAAACGACAGGGGCCACAAGTAGTCGAGGGTAAAACCCAGCGCTAGGCAAAAACCAAAAACTATATCAGCTGTACGCCATTGACTGCTATGTGCTGTATCTTGTTTCATATTAACCCCGCATTATATATGACTAAAATAGTCAGGTATTTGTTGCAGGCAAACGACACCCTGCGACTTGTTCATTCGCATGTTTTTCACGGCTCAATGACAGGGAAGCCCCGAGAGAGGCTCTTAGAAGCTTGGTTTCAGGTTCATTTGAGGAGAAAACAGCATGTGAAATGCCCTTTCGTTACCCGTAGAATAAAAATGAGGCAAGCACATTTCGTGCCGAAATTTTAAGCCATTTGAAGTGGTGCTGTAAATACCATTTCAAAAATTTTCATCGAAAACCTAGTTTACCTCGCTCCCGTTATTTGTGCTCGACCGGATGATTTGAGGTGAATATAGAATATATTTGCTTAAGCAGATATAATGAGCTGCCATGAATACTGAATCTCTCGCTGCCCTGTTTAAAACCCTCTCTGAGCCGGTACGGTTGCGAATTGTCTATCTGTTGCTGAAAGCGGGTGAGCTATGTGTCTGCGATCTAGTTGCAACTCTGGAGTTATCTCAGAGCGTGGTGTCGCGCCACTTAGCCTATCTGCGAAATAATGGTTTGGTATCGACCCGTCGTGAAGGTGTTTGGGTCTATTACAAGGTAGTGGATGGCTGCTGTGGGCCACTTTTTGAGCATATCTGCCAATGTAGTGAAGCTAATGAAGAGATGCAGGCAGACCTTACGCGGTTGACGACGACGGTCCAACGGAGGCTGTGTGGTTGATGGGGGGCTCGCTTTTTTAAGGGGTCAATATATTTGTTTATACGGGTATGCGCTAGGAGATGAAAATGGCAGTTCGGGTAGGTATCAACGGTTTTGGGCGCATGGGGCGGCTTGGGCTGCGCGCAGGCTGGGACAAATCAGAATTTGAAATTGTGCAGATCAACGAGATTGCCACCGATGTGACGGGGTCGGCCAAGGCGATTACCACAATATTTCCTGAGCTGAGCGGCAAACTTAACGGTCATGCGGTGCGTGTTCCGCTGCTCAATGCTTCGCTCACCGATTTCGTTTTTGAAGCCTCACGTCCTGTGACGGCTGACGCGATCAATGGCTATTTTAAAGGTGCGGCGGAAGGTGAGCTAAAAGGCATCCCTGGCTACGAGGAGCGCCCGCTGGTTTCGGTCGATTATCTCAATGATCCACGCTCCTCTATTGTCGATGCGCTCTCGACCATGGTTGTCGATGAAACCCAGGTGAAGATCTACGCTTGGTATGACAACGAGTGGGGCTATGTGAACCGCATGATGGAGTTGGTTGCCAAGGTCGCCAGGAGTCTGTAAATGCAGGCTGGGTTACGCAACTACCGGGTAATCACTGGTGGTTATTGGGCTTTTACTCTGACCGATGGCGCGATTCGTATGTTGGTGGTGCTCTATTTCCACCAGTTGGGTTATTCGCCATTTGAAGTGGCGATGCTGTTTCTCTTTTATGAGTTCTTCGGCATTGTCACCAATCTGCTGGGCGGGTGGCTCGGGGCGCGTGTCGGTCTCAACTTCACCATGCACATTGGCATGAGCTTGCAGGTGATGGCGCTGACCATGCTTACTGTGCCGGAGGCGTGGTTGAGTGTCGCCTATGTGATGTTGGCGCAGGCCTTGTCGGGCATCGCTAAAGATCTAAATAAAATGTCCGCCAAAGCTGGCGTGAAAACCCTGGTCCCCCGCGCGAATAGAGAGGAGAGTCACTCACGCCTGTTCAAGTGGGTGGCGGTGCTGACCGGTTCAAAAAACACGCTCAAGGGCGTGGGGTTTTTTCTTGGCGCGGCACTGCTCGAAAGTGTTGGGTTTCGCAACGCTTTGTTGATATTGGCGGGTGGTTTGCTGCTGGTGTTGATTGTCACCGCCATACTGTTGCCACAGGGGCTGGGTAAAACTAAAGCCAAGGTAAAGTTCATCCAGGTTTTCTCCAGTACACCTGCGATTAACGGGCTCTCGGCAGCACGCTTTTTTTTGTTTGGAGCGCGGGATATCTGGTTTGTGGTGGGGTTGCCGGTGTTTCTCTTTTCGGTGCTGGGTTGGCGCTTTAGCNNTGGCGCTTTAGCGAAGTGGGCGCTTTTTTGGCAGCGTGGGTAATTGTCTACGGGATTATTCAATCTTGCGCACCGATGATATTACGTGGTCGCCATCCCAATGAAACCACGGCCAAGGTCTGGGTGTTTGCTCTGGTGCTGATTCCGGCAGTTATCGCGTTGGCTTTGCAGCAGGGCATAGAGCCGAACCGGGTGATTGTCGTGGGGTTGGTTATTTATGGTGCAGTGTTCGCCATCAACTCAGCTGTGCACTCCTATTTGATTGTTGCTTGGTCTGGGCACGATAGGGTGTCGATGGATGTGGGGTTTTACTACATGGCCAATGCCGGTGGACGACTGACCGGTACAGTACTTTCTGGTTGGGTCTACCAGAGTCAGGGGCTGGTTGGTTGCTTGTGGTGGTCGGCTGCTTTTGCATTGGTGGCGGGTTTGCTATCGCTGGGCTTGCCTCTTTCATCTTCATCCAAAATTCATAATTAGTGGAATCATTTTATTATATGCGCCAATATTTACCTTATATGTTGCTGATTTTCTTTCTGTCAAAATTTCAGTTTCGGCAACTTTGTTGATTCTGTATGCTGCTTGAATTGTTATTTTTCTGCCGTTTATGTATTGATATACGGAGATTCGCTCAAGAGTAGAGGAGAGTCTATTTGAATTCATTGGTAGCGGGTTTGCGGAATCGATTTTTCCATTTATAAACTCATTGATCGAAAGTATGATGTCATTGGGGTTAGCTCCCGGATGAATAACGATATCATAGCTTAGGGGAAGTGTTTTTCTATTAAAGCAAATATCAATGCCTGGGTATGCATCTTTGTAAATAATTTGTTCATATGCGTTAAGTAAGTGTTCGGCTGCTTGTTTATTATCTTTTTTTCTGTGTGCGAAGAATGTCTCATCGCTGATCTCATGAGCCATGATTTTTGATTGGTGATTTTTCCCTATACCTATAAAGGATAACTTTATAGAGTTGGAGTGATAGATAGCCGCAAAACTTCTGGTGAAATTATTATGCTGCCACGGTGCTTTAATAAGAGGGTTTATGTTTAATCTTTGCGTGACAGATTTTTTCAAATTTAGATTAAAAACAATTCCATCATCCAAAAACGTCACTATTCCATTAGAGCCAACCTGATAGTACTTAATTTGACTGGGTAATTGCCCTACGTTTTTTATAAATACAGAGGGTAATGTCTCGATGAGCAATGTTTGGGGGGGGTACGCTTTGGTGTGGCTGAGTGTAACAGGAGACGCTTCAGGCGGCGCGAGAGCTGCGAAGGTTAGACCTGAGAATGACGGGAGCAACATGGCACAATAGACAGCCGCACAGATGATAGCGCGAAGCTTTCTTCCAAGAGAACTTATTCCATCTGTTCTTTCGCATAACATACGTTCGTGCTCCTTGTGTTTGTGTGCACATGTATCGGAGTTAAATCAATTTTATTAAGCTATTTCTCCTCTTAAACCGAGCCAAAAAAAGGGTTTGACCGCATCCACTGCGGTCAAACCGTTCAACTTGGGGCAATCAAGAACTTACTATTATTAGTTAGCCCAGCTGTGACCCCCAGCGTGATCTGTATCCGTGGAGTCGTTGTTAAACAGCGCCGGTATCGGCGAAGAGCCCACAGGTGTGGTAGCGAGCGTGAAGGGGTTTGCAAATGCGCCAAGGTCCGCATCAGCTACCCAATCTTCGGCCGCTTGACCCGGATTGGTCCCTGTGGCGTTGTTGCCGATATGCAGCGGGTTAGGCTCAGCTTGACCACCACCGGCACTTGCAAAGCCGATTTGCGCAGCGCTGGCCACGGCCCCATCACCTTTGGTCTCAACCTGTATGTGGCCAAAACTTGCGGAAGCACCACCACTGGTTGCGCCCAGCGCGATCTGCTGGCCGATACCAAAGATCTTGATGGTCTCTCCAGCCGTCCAGTCAACCGTCTCCGAATAGCCTGCAACAAGGCCCAAAGCTGCACCCGTGTTTAAGCCGCTGATTGCGCCACCCGTCGAGTAGGCGCCCGACAGCTCTTGCAAGGCAAACATGGTGTTGTCACCGCTACCGGGGGTTTCCAGTGCGCCGCCGCCCAATGCTACCCCTTGGGTGAGCCCTACCGATTTGGCATCCATAATGCCGTCACCGTTATTGTCGTACTGGTCCAGGTCAAAACCGAAGTTGAATGTCTGACCCGTGACATTGCCGCCGCCATCGACTCCGGTCCCTACCGAGTAGGTGTTTTCCAAGAGCACTTCGCTGTCGTTATTGCCTCCAGAAGCAGTTGCCCAGCCGGTGTTGATGATGGCGACGCTATCAAAGTCCCACGCGACACCAGGGGATGGATTGGCTTCGTCGTTAACCACCGATTTCAGTGCGATACCATTGTTGGTATCGAGCAGTGGGTTTTGCGAGAAGTTGACTTTGATGATCGACTCATCAGAGAACGCGATGAAGCCGGGAGAGCCTGCAAACTCTTCGGCAATGACCTGCCGAATGTAGGTCTCGCCTGAGGCATCGGTCATCTGTGTCTGCAGAAAGCCGGTATCCTTAACAACATCGGTGCCACCTGCGGCCCAACTGCCTGTGCTGGTAATGTTGCCGCTAGTGACGCCCCACTCATCGAAAGCTGGTGTTGCTGCCCCAGCAATCCCTGAAAACAGCAGGGGAGTTACGGACACAGCGGCGATAGCTAAGAAACGCGTTTTATCTATGTTAATGCTTATCATGCGATAGCCCTCCGTTTTAATTATAAATTCATGCTTACATGCATGGTTACGTCTTCCCCTTGCGGGGATCCAGAACTCACCTATGAAGGTGCACTCTAGTCCAGGTTTTTTTCCAAGCAGATCCTTGTCGTTATCCATTTGGGCTGGGGACAGTCTAGCTCTGGGGAGTCACAGATTATTGACAGATAGAGATCAAAATCACGCTGTAGATCAATTAATTTTATTTTTTGGGGTCAGTGCTTGACTAAATCCTGACTAAAATACTAAGCTAAATTCTTGACTAAAAATGTAAGGAATTGAGCTGTGATCAATTTATTTGAGGTGCCATTTATTGAAAATTTTGAAAAACAGTCCACCTTTCAAAGCAGAACGTAGATAACGTTGGGGTGGCGATTGATTTTGAAATGAGGTGAGGTGGAGCATTGCTCTCCAAGAGCCAACGTTTGTAACGCCGCCCTAATCGCCCTGGAGTTTTTTTCTAATGTTCTCTGTTTCGATCGCGGGAACCGTATTTAATACGCGGTTTAACGTCAAGCGGCACTGTTGATAGATAGCCATGCCTTGCGCATAACGGCCTTGTTGGAGATAGCAATTCATTGCGCCTTGGTAGAGAGGCTCATCCAGCTCATCGAGATCCATCCCCTGCTTAAATAGCAGTAGCGCTTGCTGATAATTACCAACCTTTATCAGTGTTTTGCCGGTTAGATCTATCTTGTGCATGACGCGCGAGTGCAGTCGAGCGCGAGCTGAGAGAATGGCATGTATGTTGCTGTCTCCAGATAGCAGCGGGCCACTATAGAGCTTGAGCAGGGCGTCGAGGTTTGAACGTGCGGATTCAAGGTCACCGCTACGCAGTAGATTCAGCTGGTTGTCGAGTAACCTTTCGCAAGCCCAGGCATCTATCCAGCAATTTTCTCGCGCCAGTGTTAGTTGCCCCTCTGCATGTTTGACAAAACCGGGGCCGATGATTTGGCGCAGGCGGTGCAGTGCTGTGGAGTAGGCTTGATAGGCCGCGTCACCGTCGAGATCAGACCACAGCGCGGCCAATAGGTCCTGGTCGCTGACATTGCTGCCGCCCATGGCAATCAATATCTTCAGCAGCTCTATGGGTTTATTAGATTTCTTCCTGCCGATGGAAATAGCTTTGCCGTCTCGAACGATATGGAAACGATCCAGGGCATAGATCTTCAATGGCCATGGCCAGCTCTCCAGGTCTGGTGGTGGCGCATACGATTGAAAGTTCGATGAGACGATGGTTTTGCGCACATATTTCGTCTCCAGCTGGTGCCGTAACGCCGTTGCGTAGAGATCGGCCAAGGGTAACGGGTGCCAGAAATAGAACTGTCGGTAGCCCGTTTTGCGGGCCAGCAGCAGGGCACGACGCAGCTTTCCGACGCCCTCTTGTGTCACGCCATGGCGCAGCGACAGGTAGGCTTCCATCATCATCATCGCATAACGGAACCATGGGTTATCAATAAGGTGGCTGAGCCCCATCAGCCGCGGAAGCTGGCGGCGGACGGTGTCATCAATGTCGTCGTTGGCCAGGGAGATGACCAGCAATCCGTAGCGACCGATGAACTCCTCTTGTATCGCACCGATATTTTCGGCCAGTTCGATACCGCGGTGAACGCACTCGGCGGCATAGGAGGAGGTGTCGCCACGCAATATATAGAGCCACGCCAACAAAAAGTGGTAGCGAGCCCACTCGGTGCCATTGCGGCGCTCCTCCAATCGGTCTCGTAAACGCTGCAGTAGGTCGTCGGCTTCAGTTAGCTCGCCCTGACTCAGCGCAACGCAAATTCCGGCGTCGATCAGTCTGGAGTCCAGTACATCGATACCGGTTGAGCGAATGATCTCCTCGCCTTGCATAAAATGGTTGCGGCTCGCGCTCAAGTCGCCGCTTGACCAGTAGAAGAGCGTTTTGATGGTTTTCCCAACGATCTCCTGAAACGGCGTGTGCCGAGCGAGTTGGTTGCCTTGCTCAAGTATTGACTTGGCTTTTGACAGGTCGCCTTTGGAGAGGTAATAGGCGGCGAAGTTTTGTTCCAGCCTGGATTTCAACTCAACGTCGTCGGAGTCCAGCCACAGCTTGCGGCAGCGCTGTTCAAGGCTGCTTGCCTTGCCGCTTTGTGCGTCGTGCCAGGCGGATGCGGAAAAAGTGCTTTGGCAGATGTATCCCAGTTGAGGGTTTTCGATCGCTTCGGGTTCGGACTGAATCAAGTCGTGAAGCTCCTGCAGCCACGCGTCAAGATCTTTTATGTTGTGGCTTGAGTGCGCTAGAGAATCGATGATCCGGCAACAGGTGATCACCATGCCTTTAACATCATTAGCATGCTTGAATGCATCGAAGGCGCGCGTCAGTGGAGGTAGGTCGTCACCCGGCTTGGGGACACATACTGCATTCCAGTACAGCAGCCACGGCTGCTTTTCAAAGCAGTGTGCCGGCAGTCTGGCGATCCACGCTTTGATCGTGTCGGTTCGCCCCTGTCTCTCCAGCTGCTGTGCGTTTTCCAGTATCGACAGCATTGCATCGCTCCACCTGCCTTCATCTAGCAGCAGATTGACCATCTGATCGATATCGCCAGCCTCAGCCAATAGTGCCACTGAGCCATCCAGCGTTGCATCGAAGTGCGCGTCATCCATCGATGTTTTCGCTTTATGCAGCAGGAATTCACGAAAAGGAGGGTGATATTCGTATAGCCAGGGAACATCAGCGCTGCGTGTCAGAAACATGCCGCTCTTGTAGAGCAGCTCGAGAGTCATGCGGGTATTGCGGCAATTCGACAGCCGCTCGGCCATGTCAGCAGTAAATCGGGTGAACAGGGCCGATTGCAGCAGCAGATTTTGCGCCTCTTCGTTTAGCGTGTTAAACGTCTCGTTAGCGCGCTCGTTATAACCCACAACTTGCCCGGTGGCATCTTCAGAGGAGGAGACAGAGGCCGCGCTGAGATCAAAGCATGGGAGCGCCGATGTGACGTTCGATACGTTGCCCTCAGCCGTCTTGTTTATCGCGGTGATCAGCTCATCGGGAAGATGGTGTTTCCCGATGCGGTGTTGGTAGTAGTCGGAGATATCGTTTTCAGAGAGTGCCAGCTGCTCGCCGTCGATAACGCTGATATTGTTGTCTGTCAGCAGGTCGGCGTAGTGGTAAGGCGGTGGCACTCGGCTGATAACAATAATATGAATGCCTACTGGAACAGCCTCCATTGCCGCGTGAACAACCCAGTGCAGCTGTGAGTTAATGGTGAGGTCCTGATAGTTATCAAAAACGATAACGCCAGGTTTTTTTAGCTGACTAAAGACAGTCTCGAAAAAATTGAGCGAAAACTTCTCTACATCGGCTTGGTTTTCGTACTTGAGCAGGGCTATGGGGTCGCTGTCGCGGTGACTACGGTTAACAAGGGCAGCCCCCATGTAGTGAAAAAAAGATGCGATATCGTCATCGCCACGATCTAGCCGATACCACAAGCAGTCGGGTAGGCGACTGCGGATGTAGTCTGATATAAGTGTGGTTTTTCCCGCGCCCATCGGGGCCGCAACCCACAGGGTCGGCCGGTCAAAATATTCGTCAAACTGATCCAGTAGTTTTTTTCTTACAAATCCATTGCTTACGTTGGGTAGGGAAACTTTAGCCAGCTGTAATGCCGATTCCATCATCGCCTCTGTATCTTCAGCACTGAGTGACAAGCAGGGAGTTCTGCCATCCTGCCCGCTGACAGTAGCAACGCCGCCCAACTAAACACCGTAAAGTTCCATGATAGCTTCGTAACAGATGGGGTCAACCCTGAAAGATAGAATAAGTATGATTCGCTCCGCATATTCACGGTAAAATCGTTGTCAGTGCAGATCGATACCCAGCGTAGGCCAAAGGATATCGACCTTCTCTTTTATCGTCTCATCCATCACGATGGGCTCTCCCCACTCCCGGTCAGTCTCTCCCGGCCATTTGTTAGTAGCGTCAAAACCCATTTTTGAACCCAGCCCCGACACCGGTGATGCGAAGTCGAGGTAGTCGATTGGGGTGTTTTCGATCATGGTGGTGTCGCGCACAGGGTCCATACGCGTGGTCATTGCCCAGATCACATCTTGCCAATCTCGTGTGTTGATATCGTCATCGGTGACGATGACGAATTTTGTATACATGAACTGACGTAAAAAAGACCAAACGCCGAGCATCACCCGTTTGGCGTGGCCGGGGTACTGCTTTTTCATGCTGACAATCGCCAGCCGATAAGAGCAGCCTTCGGGCGGCAGGTAGAAATCGACAATTTCGGGAAACTGGCTGCGCAGAATGGGCACGAACACTTCGTTCAGCGCGGCCCCCAATACGGCCGGTTCATCGGGTGGACGCCCGGTGTAGGTGCTGTGGTAGATCGGTGCCTCGCGGTGGGTGATCTGCTCAATAGTAAAAACGGGGAATTTCTCCACTTCGTTGTAGTAGCCGGTGTGGTCGCCAAATGGTCCTTCAGCGGCCTCTTCGCCGGGTTCGATGTAGCCTTCGAGAACAAACTCGGCGCTGGCGGGTACGCAGAGGTCGTTGCTGCGGCATTTCACCACCTCGGTTTTCGATCCGCGTAGCAGTCCGGCAAAGGCATACTCCGACAAGGTATCGGGCACTGGGGTCACCGCCGCCAAAATAGTTGCCGGGTCGGCGCCAAGAACAACCGAGAGTGGAAAACGCTCGCCGGGGTAAGCCTGCTGCCATTCACGAAAATCGAGCGCACCGCCGCGGTGTGAGAGCCAGCGCATGATCACTTTGTTGGGTGCAATGACTTGTTGGCGGTAGATACCCATGTTTTGACGTGTTTTGTTCGGACCTTTGGTTACCACTAAACCCCAGGTTATCAGTGGGCCGACATCCCCCGGCCAGCAGGTTTGTACCGGCAGCTGGCCGAGGTCAACATCATCGCCGCTGATCACACAGGCTTGGCACGGTGCACGGCGCACCTCTTTGGGCGACATATTAAGCACTTGCTTATATATTGGCAATTTTTCCCAGGCATCTTTCACGCCACCGGGTGGTTCCGGCGCTTTCAGAAAGGCGAGCATCTCGCCCACGCTGCGCAGCGCATCGACACTGTCTTCCCCCATGCCCAGTGCCACGCGCCGCGGTGTGCCAAACAGATTGGCCAGTACGGGGATGTGCGAATTGACCGGGTTCTCAAATAGAAGTGCCGGCCCTTGGGCACGCAGGGTACGGTCGCATATTTCGGTCATTTCAAGGTAGGGGTCGACTGCTGCTGTGATTCGTTTCAGCTCGCCGAGCTGTTCCAGCTGGGCGATAAAATCCCGCAAATCTCTATATTTCATAGCGTCGTTACCGTTATCTGTTTGTCAAATCTGTTCAGCAAAGCCACTTACAAAAGTCACCTGCAAAAAGCCATGCATCATGACTTCAAAGTGCCAATTAATACCAAGTTTACATTGAAGCGCACCATGTGCGGATTCAGTAATTCCATTCGGAAATATAAGGGGTTACAATGCGCGCCATGCGATTATCTATAAAAAAACAACGTTCATGATTAACGTCGGCCGCCGTACCGCGGTTGTTTGTCACGATTTGGTTATGGTATCGATCGCCTGGGGGTTGGCTTGTGTGCTGCGCCTTGGCCTGCAGCTCGACGCCAGTGAGTGGCAGATCATTGTGCAACTGCTGCCCATTGTGGTTATTGCTCAGGGGGTGGTGCTCTGGCTCACCGGGCTCTATCGTGGCGTGTGGCGCTTTGCCAGCATGCCTGATCTGTGGAACATTATCCGCGCCTCGGTGCTTGGTGTGTTGGCTATAGGTCTGTTGCTGTTTCTGTTTAACCGCCTCACCGGCGTTCCTCGTGCTTCATTGGTGCTCTACCCGATTTTTCTGATTATGCTGCTCGGTGGTCCCAGGGTGCTCTACCGCGTCTGGCGGGACCACGGCATCAAACTGCACCCGGCTAATGACCGCCAGCGCGTGTTGGTACTCGGTGCCGGGCGCGCGGGAGAGATGTTGGCGCGCGATATGCGCCGCGAAGGGAGGTATCTGCTTGTTGGTTTTCTCGATGGGGATGCTCGCTTGAAGGGTGCGAAGGTCTACGGTGTTCCGGTACTTGGTGCCATTGACCAGCTGCCCGAAATCATCAGCAGCACCGCTGTCGACATCATCATTATCGCCATGCCATCAGCTACTAATGTGCAGATGCGCCGGGTCGTCGAGCTGTGCGAGCAGGTTGAGGTGCCGTTTTGCACACTGCCGCGTCTGCAGGATTTGGTCTCCGGGCGCGTCAATCTTGGCGCTTTGCGTAAAGTGAGAATCGAGGATCTGCTTGGTCGTGAACCGGTATCCCTCGATTGTGAGCGCATTCGCGCCGGCGTTGCGGACAAGATCGTGCTCGTCTCCGGTGCTGGAGGCTCTATCGGTTCTGAGCTGTGTCGCCAGATAGCGCTCTTCGGCCCGGCAGCCATCGTGCTGTTTGAACGTTGCGAGTTTAATCTCTACACCATCGGTATGGAGCTGCGTCGTGAATTTCCAAACGTTACCATCCATGACTACCTGGGGAGTGTGGCCGATGCCGTTTCGGTGGAGCACGCAATGGATCAGTACCGTCCGCAGATCATATTTCATGCAGCGGCATACAAACATGTGCCGATGCTCGAGGGGCAGGCGCGGGAAGCGGTTGGCAATAACGTGCTTGGTACCAAGGTTATGGCGCTGGCGGCGACGAAATGGGGCTGTGAAACCTTTGTTATGGTCTCCACCGATAAAGCGGTTAATCCGGCCAATGTAATGGGTGCCAGCAAGCGTGCAGCAGAACTGATCTGTCAGACATTGGATCGGCGCTCGGAGACCCGTTTCATCACGGTCCGTTTCGGTAATGTGCTGGGCTCGGCGGGCAGTGTCGTGCCGCTGTTTCAAAAACAGATTGCCGATGGTGGGCCAGTTACGGTGACCCATCCTGATATCACTCGCTATTTCATGACAATCCCTGAGGCGTGCCAACTGATTATGGAGGCAGCGGTGATGGGCAGAGGTGGTGAGATATTTGTGCTCGATATGGGTGAGCCTGTCAAAATTCGCTATCTGGCTGAGCAGCTTATTCTCCTCTCCGGAGAGGAGTTGGGCAGCGATATCGAAATCGTCTACACTGGCCTGCGCCCCGGCGAAAAACTCTACGAAGAGCTGTTTCATGAGCACGAAGATCTTGCTGCGACCAACCATGAAAAAATATTGCTTGCCCAGGCGCGTGATGTGGAGTGGGCGTGGCTTGATGGTGTAACCGTGGCGATGGAGCAGGCTTGCTGCAAATATGACAACCGTCAGCTCATCAAGCTGATTAAAGAGCTGGTCCCAGAAATGCTGTCGCCTGCGCAGCACGCCAACAGCAGCGAGGGCACAGTCGTGCCTCTGGCGAAGGCTGTCTCGTACGGCCGTTAACGACGACTAACGTCAGGCTTGGGTTCAATCGCGCAACAGGCCGACATCATTCGGAATGTCGATTGTTACCGCGATCGGCAGGTGGTCGGAGAGTTTATGTTCAGCCAGTGGCATTCCCGTCGCGTTGAGGGGCGTGCTGACCAAAATGTGATCGATGCAGCGCGATGGCTTCCAGCTCGGAAATGTCTGCGTGGTTTCAGCGAGTTCGCACAACGCAGTGCAATCAAGCAGCCGGTTCAGCTCACCGCTGTCGGTTTGGCAATTCAGATCCCCCATCAGTACCACGTGTTTGTGGGCTGCAATCAACTCCTTGATAAATTCCAGCTGCAGCGCGCGTGCACGTCTGCCTAAAGAGAGGTGGGCTTGCACCACAATTAACGGGTGCTCACCCTGGCCATAACGGGCGAGGATGACACCGCGACCGGGAACAATGCCTGGCAACTTGTGCTCGGTAATTTCATCAGGTCGAATTTTGCTCAGCAGACCATTACTGTACTGGGCAAATTTGCCGAAATCACGATTGGTCTGATGGTGCCAGAACGGGAAGTGGCCGTACATGGCGATGTACTCCACCTGATTGACGAAGGCGCTACGCAGACTGCCGGAATCGACCTCCTGTAGTGCCACCACATCAAAATCACGGGCCAGCTGCGCGATCAGGCGTAGATTTTCCATCGTTTTTGGGTGAGGCAGAACGTGCTTCCAGGCGTTGGTTAGATAGTGACGAAAACGCACCGAAGCGATACCGGCCTGGATGTTGTAGCTCAACAGGCGCAACTGCTGTTTGCCGGGTGTGGTCATCATCTCCTGTCTGAATGGAGCGGATAGTGGGTAACGGCTGGAGGCTGGCGCCACCGTTGTCGTACCCACACTTGAGCTTAGATCTGACAAATGGGCTCTCCGAGTTTCTCGGTTAGTTTGTCGTTTTCGCTGTAGTCCACCGGGCAATCGATGATGGTGACGGTGTCACTGTTCAATGCCCGCTCAAGCAGTATCGGCAGATCGTCTGTCTTTTCTACCCGGTAGCCCTGTGCGCCAAAAGACTCCGCATATTTCACGAAATCGGGGTTGTTGAATTTAACGTGACTAATGCGGCCATAGGTGTTGCGCTGTTTCCACTCAATCAGACCGTAGCTGCTGTCGTTCCAGATCAAAATCACCAGAGGCACGTTCAGTCGCATCGCGGTCTCGATCTCTTGCGAGTTCATCATAAAGCCGGCATCCCCGGTGACGGCGACTACCCTGCGTCCGGGGCAGGCCAAGTGTGCGGCAATAGCGCCGGGGACGGCAATACCCATGCTGGCAAATCCGTTGGAGATAATGCAGGTGTTGGGCACATCACAGCGGAACATCCGTGCCATCCACATCTTGTGGGCGCCGACATCGCATATTGCGATATCTTCCCGATCCATGGCAGTACGCAAATCCCAAATCAGCTTTTGTGGTTTAACCGGAAATGAGAGGTCGTTGCTGTGACGGTCCATCTCTTCAACCAACGCACCACGCAACGGTTTGAGATCATGCCCGGCATGTGCACTGCTCAACTTGGCGATGCGCGGTAACGTGTGGCGGATATCACCCACCACGCCTGTTGTTACCGAATAGGCCGCATCAACCTCTGCGGGCGATGCGTCAATGTGAATGATTTTGCGGTCGCGGCTTGGGTGCCACAGATAGGGATGGTACTCGACCAGATCGTAACCGATGCAGATGATGACATCCGCTTGCTCAAAGCCATAACCGCGATAGTCGAGCGACTGCAAACCGGCAGTGCCGAGTGCCATCGGATGTTTGAATGGAATGACACCTTTGGCCATAAACGTGTTAGCAACAGGGATATTCAGCGCGCTGGCAAAAGCGGCCAGCTCGCCCGATGCATGTGCGCGCACCACGCCATTGCCAGCCAGGATCAGTGGGTTGGTCGCGGTGGCGATAATCGCGGCGGCGTGTTGTACGCGATCAGCTGCCGGTTCTGGCATCACTGATTGATGGATCGCCAGCGGCTGCTCATCGGTCTCCATATCTGCAATATTCTCTGGAAACTCGATAAAGCAGGCGCCACTCTTCTCTGTCTGCGCTACTTTGAATGCCTTGCGCACCACCTCGCCAGTGATGTGAGGTGTGAGCAGGCGCGCGCAATATTTGGTGATCGGGCGAAACAGCTCCTGCAGATCGAGAACCTGGTGCGACTGTTTGTGCAGGCGGTCAGTTCCGGCCTGTCCGGCGATGGCGACCAGCGGTGCATGGTCCATATTGGCATCAGCGACGCCGGTGACTAAATTAGTCGCGCCCGGCCCCAACGTCGACATGCAGACTCCGGCGCGGCCACTGAGTCGCCCGTAGACATCCGCCATGAATGCGGCACCCTGTTCGTGACGCGTAGTAATAAACATGATCGGCGAGTCGAGCAGCGCATCCATTACAGCGAGATTCTCTTCGCCGGGGATGCCAAAAAGGTACTCAACACCCTCGTTTTCAAGGCAGCGGACAAACAGTTCGGCAGCTTTCATGGTTGGTGATCTATCTTGGTCATATCAATGCAGGGCATATTAAAGGTTGGCCGCTTCTCTCTCTTTGGCAATCAGGTAGTCGAGCACCTTGAATATCGCTCGTTGTCCACCGCGCTCACTTGACGTTATGCGGTATTTTCCGTTAACAACAAGTGTTGGTGTGCTTTTGATTCCATAGCGGCTGCTGAGATCGATAGCGCGGTTGGCGTTGAGGTTCACCGAAAAGGAGCGCTTACCAAAAGCTCTGTTAAAAGATTTTGCATCAACACCGTAATTGGCGAAAAAAGCTTGCAGAAGCTCTTTGCTGTTCAGTGGCTCTTTGAGGCGGTGGATGGCATCGAACATCGCCTGGTGCGTCTGCTCTAAAACGCCCAGTGCCTCTGCGGTATAGTAGGCACGCACATAGATTTTCCAGCGCTCACCACCCAGTGCGGTGGGCATGCGTATAAATTCAACATCATCCGGCTTGTTTTTGAGCCAGCGCTCCATGAGTGGTTCTAGTCTTGAACAGTGGATGCAGCCATACGAAAAAACCTCCGTGACTTCAATTTTTCCCTCTGTCATAGGTGCTTGCGCGGGTCTGATTAGCTCGTAATCGACGCCGGCCACGAAGGGCTCGGCTGCCGAGACAATCAACGGGTTGGCCATTAAGCCAATAATTACACTGAACAGAAATGTTATTTTTTTCATCGTTGCTCTCAAATTTATCCTCAAGTTTTCAATATCCATAGTGCGTAGTTGCATCGCGCCCTATTGTATACCCGATTCTGGCGTGCGTTGGGCAGCGTGCCAAATTTGGACTGCGTGGTGAAACGAATAGTTCGTGAAAGCGCGTTGAGCGCCCCATTCACAAAGCACGTGCTCAACCGTCGTTCAAGAGGGTGACAATGGTATGCTACACGTTTCGCATCCAACTTCAGGAGTGTAGTGATATGGCCCCCAACCAAATTGAGCTGACCCAGTTTTTGAGTCAACAGCACCTGTGCGAATCGCTCACCATCAAGGAGACGCAGACTCTGCTGGACTATACTGCTGTCGTTAACTGCAAGAAAAATGAGGTGATAGCTGAGGTGGGTGAAGTTGGCGAAGCGCTGTTTTTTGTCATCAAAGGTGAGGTTGCGCTGCTTCATGACGATGGCGGGCACGAGGTCGCGGTGGGCACCATGAGAGAGGGCGAGCTGATGGGCGAGATGTCATTTTTTGACCATGAGCCGAGGTTGCTGCGTATTCGTGCCAGCCAGCCGGGGACTTTGCTGCTGAAGCTCACCCGCGCTATGTATGACCGGCTGCGCGTCGAGCACCCCTACATCGCGGTCAACCTGCTCGAGCACGCCATTATTAGTCTTGACCACTTAGTGCGTCGGGTCAGCCATGATGAAGCCGCTCTAACGCGCTATATCTTTGGCAAGGGAAAACGCTGACTCGTGCCAAGGCTCGGTCAATAGATATGTCTGCCCACGGTTCTCGCTACTTTCGTGACAAACTCTACGCGGCGCAGAGTGATCAGATTGTTGATTTTGCATTCGATGAATCGGTCGCTAACGTTTTTCCGGATATGATTCGGCGTTCGGTGCCGGGTTATGAAACGCTGATAACGATGATCGGCTTGCTCGCCGAACACTACGCTCAGCCTGATAGCCGCTGTTACGATCTGGGCTGCTCGTTGGGTGCAGCAACATTGGCCATGCAGCGCCGTATTCAGCAGCGCGGTTGCCACATCGTCGCCATCGACAATGCTGCAGCCATGGTAGCGCGTTGTAAACAAAATGTTCATGCCAGTCGTGTTGATGCAGGCAGCGCTTGCCGTGTTGATGTGGTGTGCGCCGATATCAACGATGTTCAGATCGAAAACGCATCGTTGGTGGTGCTCAATTTTACGCTGCAGTTTTTTCAACCGGCATCGCGTGCAGCGCTGCTGAGCAAAATCTATCGTGGCCTGCTGCCGGGCGGCGTGCTGGTTTTATCCGAAAAAATAGCACAGCCCTCCGTTTGCGATGGTGTTCGTAGTGATGACGGTGACGATCTACTGACCACGTTGCACCACGCCTTCAAAAAAGCCAATGGCTATAGCGACCTGGAGATCAGTCAAAAAAGGACAGCGTTGGAAAATGTGCTGATCAGCGACTCGTTTGATAGCCATCTACAACGTTTGGCTGGTGCCGGTTTCGAGCAGCGCCATATCTGGTTCCAGTGCTTGAATTTTGCCTCGATGCTCGCCATCAAATGATTGACTACGCATCTTTGTATGACGTGCTGGATGAGTCACCCCTGGCACCCTGGCTTGAAAAACTACCCACTCAGATTGATGCTGTGTTTAATGAAAAGGCACACGGCAATCTGACTCAGTGGCAGGAGGTTGTGGCGCAGTTGCCATCCATCGCAGCGGATCACATCGACATGCGCGGTGATGCCGTCAGTGTCAGCAGCGCCACGAAACTCAACGACGAACAGCGCCGCCATCTCGAACAACAGCTGCACTGTTTTCATCCATGGCGCAAAGGGCCATATCACATTCACGGCATCGACATCGACACCGAATGGCGTTCGGATTGGAAGTGGCAGCGCCTCGCCAAGCAGATCCAGCCGCTGCAGGGGCGTCATGTACTGGATGTTGGCTGTGGCAATGGTTACCACTGCTGGCGCATGGCGGGCGCGGGTGCCGAGCTGGTTATCGGCATCGACCCGACCCTGCTGTTTGTGATGCAATATCAGGTGATTCGCCATTTCGTCGGCAACCATGGCGTTTACGTATTGCCGTTGGGGATCGAGGCACTGCCGCCGGGATTGCGTGCATTCGATACAGTCTTCTCTATGGGTGTGCTCTACCACCGGCGTTCGCCGATGGATCATCTACTTGAGTTGCGCGGTAGCTTGCGTCGTGGCGGTGAACTGGTGCTGGAGACGTTGGTTGTTGATGGCGGGCAGGGCTACACGCTACTGCCCGAGAGACGTTACGCAACGCTTGAGT
>JAADGQ010000087.1 GCA_013152295.1 Gammaproteobacteria bacterium
GGATCTTTTTCGCGAATTTTTTGCAGGTTTCGTGAACCACGCGCAGGTGACGTTGCACATCGATGTTATCCGTGGGCAAAACGCGCACCACATTGCGGAGACTATTTTCAAGGCGTTTGGTCGTGCGCTGCGTAGCGCTGCGGAGTATGACGCGCGCATGAAAGATACGCTGCCGACAACGAAAGGGTTGCTGTAACTTCTATTGCGAACTTCTTACGACCTCTCTTTCTCTTCCCATGATGATCTCAAATATCTCCTTTAGCGGGACCGTATTGCACGCCGTAGCATGTCGGTTTCCCCGCGCCTTGGATTCGAGCGCAAGCTGGGTGAGCGCATGGTGATGACAATCGCTGTTGTCGATTACGGCATGGGCAATCTGCGCTCTGTTGCCAAAGCGTTGGAGCATGTTGCCGGGAGGGCGCGTATCGCCGTTAGTGCTGATCCTGCGTTGATCCGCGCTGCTGACCGGGTTGTGTTTCCCGGTGTCGGAGCGCTGGGCGATTGCATGGCCGAGCTGGGCAGATTGGGACTGATTGAGGCGTTGCGTGATGCGATTGCCACCAAGCCTGTGCTCGGTATCTGTCTCGGTATGCAGGCGCTGCTGGAGCGCAGTGAAGAGAGTGGTGGCACTGTTGGTTTGGGCACTATCCCCGGTGAGTCGCTGGTTTTTGAAGGCACGATGCGCGATGAGCAGGGGCGGCGGTTCAAGGTGCCGCATATGGGCTGGAACTGTGTTCATCAGTGCAGCACACATCCGATGTGGCACGGCATAGAGCAGAATAGCCGCTTCTATTTCGTGCACAGCTATTTTGTTAAGCCGGACGACCCGCAGGTGGTCGCCGCAACGACGCAATATGGGCTTGAGTTTGTCTCCGCCATTGTCCGCAATAATCTATTTGCAGTTCAGTTTCACCCTGAGAAAAGCCAGCATGCCGGATTGACCCTGTTGCGAAATTTCGTGGCCTGGGACGGTCGGTGTGAATAAGTATCCTCCTGAACCGAGAGCCATGAGGGCGAGCCATGTTATTAATACCTGCTATTGATATAAAAGATGGAAAGTGTGTGCGTCTGCGCCAGGGGCGCATGGAAGACGATACGGTGTTTTCCGATGATCCGGTTGCTATGGCAGATCGTTGGGTCGGGCGCGCGTCGCCTGCATCTTGTTGATCTGGACGGCGCCTTCGCGGGTCGGCCGGTCAATGGCAAAATTATCGAACAGATTGCTAAGGCGCACCCGGATGTGCCGATTCAGATTGGCGGTGGAATTCGCGACGACGATACCGTGCAGTCGTATCTGGACGTTGGTGTTCAGTATGTGATTATCGGCACCAAAGCGGTGAGTGCACCGCACTTTGTGTCGGAGGTTTGTTTGGAGTTTCCCGGCCATATTATTGTTGGTCTGGATGCTAAAAATGGCAAAGTGGCCACCGATGGTTGGTCAAAACTCTCCCATCACGATGTGATCGATATGGCGCAGCATTTTGAGCGCGATGGTGTTGAGGCGATTATCTACACTGATATCAGTCGCGATGGCATGCTGCAGGGCGTTGGTCTGGAGTCGACGGTGGCACTGGCTCAGGCGGTGCGTATTCCGGTGATTGCCTCGGGCGGCATTGTTGGTCTGAACGATATTCGTTCGTTGTGCGAAGTGGCTGATGAAGGCATCGTTGGTGCGATTACGGGTCGTGCGATATACGAAGGCACGCTGGATTTTGCCGAGGGCCAAAAGCTGGTGGACGAACTCTGCTCATGAGCGGATTGGCGAAGCGCATTATTCCGTGTCTGGATGTTGACGACGGGCGTGTTGTCAAAGGGGTGCGTTTTGTCGGCATTCGTGATGCGGGTGACCCGGTGCAAGTGGCGGAAAAGTATGACCAGCAAGGTGCGGATGAGCTGGTGTTTCTCGACATCAGTGCCAGCCATCAGGGTCGCGAGACCATGGTTCATGTCGTCGAAGAGGTGGCCAACGAGGTTTTTATCCCACTGACGGTGGGCGGTGGGATTCGTACGCTGGAGGATATTCGCCGCATGCTCAATGCCGGCGCGGACAAAGTCGGCATCAATACAGCGGCGGTTAAAACGCCGGAGTTTGTACGCCAAGCGGCGCAACGTTTTGGTTCACAATGTATTGTTGTGGCCATCGATGCAAAAAAAGTGAGTGCTGAGGGTGAGCAGGATCGCTGGGAAATTTTCACCCACGGCGGACGTAACCCAACCGGGCTCGACGCGGTGCAATGGGCGGTTAAAATGGCGGAGTACGGGGCGGGGGAGATTCTACTCACTAGCATGGACCGTGATGGGACGAAGGATGGTTTTGATCTGGGGCTGACGCGAGCGGTGAGTGAGGCCGTTTCTGTTCCGGTGATCGCGTCCGGCGGCGTCGGCACTCTCGATCACCTTGCTGATGGTGTGGTCGAGGGCAGGGCGGATGCGGTGCTGGCGGCCAGTATTTTTCACTACGGTACCTACAGTGTTGATGAGGCGAAGCGCCACATGGCAGAGCGGGGCATCGTTGTGCGTATGGTGAATAACTGATGACTGAAGCGACTCAGCAGCCCGCGTGGCTTGATGCCATTCGCTGGACGGATGATGGGCTGGTGCCGGTTATCGCGCAGGAGCATGACACCGGACGGGTGCTGATGTTTGCCTGGATGAATGCGCAGTCGTTGTCGCTGACCTTGGAGGAGGGGCGCGCTGTCTATTGGTCGCGCTCGCGGGGTCGTCTGTGGCGCAAGGGCGAGAGCTCCGGCCATGAGCAGCTCGTTAAGGAGATTCGGGCAGATTGTGATAATGACGTGCTGCTGTTGAGTGTTGAACAAAAGGGTGGCATCGCTTGTCACACCGGGCGTCATAGCTGCTTCTACAAAAAACTCGATAGTGGTGTCTGGGTTGATGTCGAGCCGCCGTTGAAAGATCCGGAGCAGATATATGGCACTAGCATCGGGCAATCGGAGGTAGTGGCGTCGACGATGGTGGAGCCGGAGAGCTCCGCTGAAGTGCTGGCACGTTTGGCTGGCGTGCTTAAAGCGCGCAAACAGGCCGAGCCCGAGAGCTCTTATGTGGCATCCCTTTACAGCAAGGGGCTGGATAGCATTTTGAAAAAGATCGGCGAAGAGGCGACCGAGACGGTGTTGGCTGCCAAAGATGGCGATGCTGAGCATATTGTCTATGAGGTTGCTGATCTCTGGTTTCACACATTGATACTGTTGGAGCATCTGAATATCGCGCCAGATGCTGTGTTGCAGGAGTTGGATCGGCGTTTTGGTCTTTCCGGTATCGAAGAGAAGGCCGCCAGGCAGGCAAAATAGATTGGATAGATGGCCCTGTTATTTGAGTGGGGCGTTTATGATGCGTTGAGGCGCAAGTTCAAATTAAAGCAGTGGAGAATTGTTATGGGTGTTAGTGGAATTGGTATTGGGTCATTGATCGTTATCTTGATCATCGTTGTGTTACTGTTCGGCACAAAAAAATTGAGCAGTATCGGCAGCGATTTAGGGGGGGCGATCAAAGGTTTTCGTTCGGCCATGGATGACGCTGACAAAGACAAAAGCAGCGAAAAAGACGACAGCAAGGCAGAACAGATCAAGCACGGTAAAGACGACGAGCAGTTTTCCAACGTTGGCAAGGTGATCGATGGTGAAGCGGATCCGGCTGCGCAGCGTAAAAGCAAAGACTCCGCCTGAAAATCTGAGTAGCCATGTTTGATATCGGTTTTTGGGAGATCACCGTCATCGCAGTGATCGCACTGCTGGTGGTGGGTCCTGATGAATTTCCTCAGCTGGTGCGTAGCGTGGGCCAGTTTA
>JAADGQ010000048.1 GCA_013152295.1 Gammaproteobacteria bacterium
CCGTTAACTTAATATGCACGGTGTCATCAGGCAGCATCGCCGCGCCATGTTTTTTGGCGATCTCGTGGGAGAGCATGGTGCCGACCACGCGGTTGATGTTGATCACTGGCAGCTCGATGCTGACGCGCTCGCCGCGTTCAATGGCCGGAGCCGCCAAATCAATAATCTGGTTATCCAGTGCCAAATCCAACTTGTGATCCTGTGGTTGGGTTTGGTAGACGCCGACGTTTTCATCGCGTCGCTTAGCGGGCGTCAGAATGGGTGTTAGGTCTAGGCCACCGGCTTTCCAGTGATCGATAGCGCTGTCGGTATCGAGCGCATCGACGCGGCCGACCATCTCATTGATGGTGCGAAAGCCGAGCTGGGCCATGATGCCGCGCAACTCTTCGGCCACCATAAACAGGTAATTCACCACATGATCCGGTTTGCCGCTGAATTTTTTACGCAGCGCTTTGTCTTGCGTGGCGATACCGACCGGGCAGGTATTCAAGTGGCACTTGCGCATCATGATGCAGCCCAGCGTCACCAGCGGCGCGGTGGCAAAGCCGAACTCTTCGGCGCCGAGCAGCGCGGCAATCGCCACGTCGCGGCCGGTTTTCAGCTGGCCATCGGTCTGAATGGTGACGCGCGAACGCAGGTCGTTGAGCACCACACCAAAGTCTGGTGGGTTTCAGCCAGCCCCAACTCCCACGGCAGTCCCGCATTTTTCACTGACGTGAGCGGTGATGCGCCGGTGCCTCCATCGTGGCCAGAGATCAAAATATGGTCGGCGATCGCCTTGGCGACGCCCGCCGCTACCGTGCCAACACCGATCTCGAGACCAGTTTGACGCTGATACGCGCAGATGGATTGGCGTTTTTCAGATCATGGATCAGCTGCGCCATATCTTCAATGGAGTAGATGTCGTGATGTGGCGGCGGACTGATCAGCCCTACACCCGGCGTGGAGTGGCGGATGCTGGCGATGGTCTCGTCAACCTTGTGACCGGGCAGCTCACCGCCTTCACCGGGCTTGGCGCCCTGGGAGATTTTGATCTGTATTTCATCAGCGTTGGTGAGGTAGTCAATCGTCACCCCGAAGCGGCCCGAGGCGACCTGTTTGATTGCTGAGCGCTTGCTGTCGCCGTTGGCCATCGGTTCGAAGCGCGTCGGATCTTCGCCGCCTTCGCCGGTATTGGATTTACCGCCTAAGCGGTTCATGGCGATGGCCAGTGACTCGTGACTCTCTGCCGAGATCGAGCCGTAGCTGATCGCGCCGGTGGCAAAACGTTTGACGATTTCGGCGGCCGGTTCAACGTCATCAAGATCAATGGCCCCACCATTCACGCCATCTTTAAAGCTAAGCAGGCCGCGTAGCGTGCAGCTACGGGTTGCATGCTCGTTGGCGTGTCTGGCGAAATCGCGGTAAGCGTCACTACTGTTGGTGCGTGCTGCGACCTGCAGGCTGGCAATGGATTCAGGATCCCACATGTGCCGTTCGCCCTGTGCGCGCCAGTGGTAGTCACCGGGGTTGGGCAGTGTGACGACACGCTCGCCGGCTCTCTTTTGGTAGCCGAGCGTGTGGCGCCTGGCGGCCTCTTCTGCCAACACCTCAAATCCGACGCCTTTAATGCGGCTCGCGGTGCCGATAAAGCAGCGCTCGATCACCTCGGGTGCCAGACCGATCGCTTCGAATATCTGTGCACCTTTGTAGGACTGCAGGGTCGAGATACCCATCTTCGCCATCACCTTGAGCATGCCCTTGGCGACGCCCTTGCGGTACGCAGCGACGATTTTGTCATCGTTGTCGAAGCGCTCGCCGGGAAGCAAACCGTCGCGTTGTGATTGCCATAACGCTTCAAAGGCGAGATAGGGATTGATCGCATCTGCGCCGTAACCGACCAGCAGACAGTGGTGATGCACTTCGCGCGCTTCACCGGTCTCGAGCACGAGGCCAACGCGGGTGCGGTCGTGACTCTTCACCAGGTGGTGGTGGGTTGCGCCACACGCCAGTAACATGCTGGCCGAGGTGCGTTCGGGGCCGACGTTGCGATCGGAGAGCACGATAATGTTGTAGTTGTCTGTCACCGCTTGAGCGGCTTCGCGGCAAATTCGGTCGAGCGTCTGGATTAGACCATCGCTACCCGCAGATTTTGCGTAGGTGATATCGATAGTCTTCGCTTTCCAGTTCAGGTAGTTGATGTGCTGCAGCGCGGTCAACTCTTCGTTGCGCAGTATAGGGTGTGGCAACCACAGCCGGTGGGCGTGCTGTTCCGAGGTGTCGAGCAGATTGCGCTCAGGGCCGATAAAACACGCCAGCGACATGATGACCTCTTCGCGGATGGAGTCGATCGGCGGGTTGGTCACTTGGGCAAACAGCTGTTTGAAGTAGTCATAGAGCATGCGCGGTTTGTCAGACAGGCACGCTAGTGCAGCATCATTGCCCATGGACCCTACAGGGTCGCGTAGCTCACAGACTAGCGGCAGCAGCATGAACTGCATGGTTTCTGTGGTGTAACCAAATGCGCGCATGCGCGGTAGCAGCGTATCTGGGTGGAAACCATGCGTCTCAGCGTTGGTATGCAAGTCCGTTAGTTCAATGCGCTGTTTTTTCAGCCACTCGCCGTAGGGGCGTCGCGTTGCGAAGTCATGCTTGAGCTCATCATCAGTAATCATCCGTCCCTGCTCAAAGTCGATTAGAAACATGCGCCCCGGTTGCAGGCGACCTTTGAGCTTGACGTTTTCTGCGTCGATGGGCAGCACGCCTACCTCCGATGCCATGATGACGCGGTCATCGTGAGTCAGGTAGTAACGGCTGGGGCGTAGACCATTTCGATCGAGCACTGCACCCACGTAACGGCCATCGGTGAACGCGACGGAGGCAGGCCCGTCCCATGGCTCCATCAATGCTGAGTTGTACTGGTAGAAATCCCGTTTTTCCTGAGGCATGTTTGAGTTGCCCTGCCACGCCTCGGGTACCATCATCATCATCGCTTCCTGCAGGGTGCGACCGCTCATGAGCAGCAGCTCCAGCACATTGTCGAAACTGCCGGAGTCGGAGCAGTCTTTCTCAATGATGGGGAACAGCTGCTTGAGCCGTTCGCCAAACATATTGGTTTCCGCCATGCCTTCGCGGGCTGCCATCCAGTTCATATTGCCCTGGCGTGTATTGATCTCGCCGTTATGGCACATAAAGCGCAGGGGTTGGGCGCGATCCCACGACGGGAAGGTGTTGGTGCTGAAGCGTGAGTGCACCATCGCCAGATGAGTGACGTAATCGGGATCGGTTAGATCGCCGTAAAACGGTAGCAACTGATCGGGTGTGAGCATGCCCTTGTAGACGATAATTTTTGAAGAGAGGCTGCAAATATAGAACAGATGTGCTTGCTGCAGGTTTTCGTCGGCGCGAATCAGGTGGCTACAACGCTTGCGGATCAGGTAGAGCTCGCGCTCGAAAGCATCATTGTCAAGGCCATCAGCGGCGGCAATAAAAAGTTGCTCGATGTGCGGTTGCGCTTCACGGGCGATGCTACCGAGGCCAGCGCCCGCCGCATCCAGTGGTAGCTCTCGCCAGCCGACAAGACGTTGACCCTGCGCCGCAATCACCTCTTCGATGACTTTACGGCAGTGGCGGCGCTCATCTTTCTGGCGAGGAAAAAAGACATTGCCAGCACAAAATTGCCCGGCATCAGGTAGCTCTGTATTAAATGCTTTGTGTGCGGCTTTGCGCAGAAACGCATGCGGCAAAGCGGTTAACATGCCGGCGCCATCGCCCGTATTGGTTTCGCAACCACAGCCGCCGCGATGCTCCATGCGGCACAAAATATGGTCGGCATCAGCCACTATTTGGTGGCTTGGTTTGCCTTTAATATTGGCAACGAAGCCAACGCCGCAGCTATCTTTTTCATTAGCGGGGTCGTACAGCCCTTGCTTGGGCGGTAAACGGGTCTGGTTTTTATCGAGTTGATCGGTCATGGTCGTGCCTAGTATCACCACATTGCTAGCCGGTATCACCGCTACACACCGCTGCCGCGGAGGCAGCGCAAACGCACTGAAAAGAGGTGGTGCCAATAAATTGTGACAGTGAGCGGAGCAGAATTTAGAGCCGCGGGATTATAGCACAAGGTTTATCAGTGCCTATTTCGATGAATAGTAGGAATTATCGCCCCTTTTGTCCGATTGAAATGGTTGGTGCGAAAGCAAGCAAGTCATCCCCTGGTTTGTGGTCTTTTCCTGGTTACGTTGCGCAGTTAATGTGATTGTTGATTTTTTTCTTGTAACATGATGACACTCATGATATTTTCTGCAAAACGGCAAAGTCTGTTTCACTGTTTCATGCCGTTTGTTCTTGTTTTTACAGTACGCAACGAAAAAGATGCAATTTTAACTGACTCCGCCTGGCATGAAGTTCAGCGTCCTGGTTGTAACGGATGGCAACAAAAACGGGCATAGAATATAGGCATTAGCAATGACTGGAATACCAACGCGCCACACCTTACCGGTAGTCACGAGCACTTTGTCAAAGTGGCTACTCTGTTCAATGCTGCTTGTTCTGCTGGCTGCGTGTAATTCTACTCTGCCGACACGCGCCGAAATTATTGATGATCGCGCCAAAAGTGTTGAGCATGACTTGGCCGCCGTCTCCCTGCCCGCTGATGCTGAGGCTATTTTTGACCATCCGCTAACACTAGAAGAGGCGCTTGATTTTGGCCTGCGCAACAACCTGACGTTGCGTCTTGCCGAGTTTGAAAAGCAGCTCGCCGATGACGATGTGGCGGTTAAAAAGCTTGAGATGCTGCCTAACCTCAATTTTGAATACGGTACTTCGCGTCGCGATTCGCTGCGTAAGACCAATGCTATCGATACCAACAGTGGCCAGGTTGTCCCTTACGATTCGGTGCTGGAGACAAAAACGACCACTCGCGGCAGCCTAGTGCTCTCCTGGGATGTGCTGGATTTCATGGTTGCTTCGGTTCGTGCCAAGCAGGCCGGGTTAGAGCGTGAAATTTTCGATTGGCGTCTGCGTCGCAATGCGCAGAAATTGGCGCTGGATATCACAGAGTCTTACTGGAAAGCAGCTGTTGCCGAGGATGCGCTTGATCATATTCGCAAAGTTGAAGAAGAGCTTGAAACACAAAAGTCGAAAATTGAGATTGCCATTGCCGAGGGGCGTCTTGATCCCATTGCCGCTAAGGATGCCGAGGTCAAGCTGCTTGAGTTAGCGCTGACGATTCGCCAGCTCCAGGCTAATTTGTCAAAATCGCGCCTGGAATTGGCAAAGCTGATGGGTCTGCATCAGTCGGTTAACTTTACCCTGGCGCGTACCCCCATTGAGCCTATTTTGGCTGCGCTGCCGCGCCCCGATGAGCTGGATATCAGCTCATTGGAGACCTACGCGCTGCACAATCGTCCAGAGCTGTTTGAACAGGATATGCAGGTGCGCATTCAGCGCGAAGAGGCGCGTACTGCCCTGCTGCGCATGTTTCCTGGTGTGAATCTTTTTGTCGGCCGTTATCATGATCGTAACCCGTTGCTGTTCTCCAACACTTGGAGCAATGTCGGCGCCAATCTCTCTCTCGACCTGTTCCAGCTGCCTTCTAGCTATGCGCGACTTAAAGGCTCTGAGCGTGAGATCGAGATGGTCAAGGCGCAGCGTCTGATGGTTACTGTTGGTGTGCTGACCCAAACCAATCTGGCGCTACTTAACTACGCGATCAGAGCTGATCGTTTTTTGCTGCTCGAAGATACATACGGGCTCTCTGAGGAGCTGCTCAGCATGACGCGCGCCCGGGCTGAAGTTGGCAAGCTGTCCAAGCTGGCGGTGACTCAACGGTTGCTGGAAGAGATGGCTGCGAAGTTGCGTCGCGACGAAGCTGTGGTTGATCTGCTCGTTGCTCACAAACGGTTGCTGACCAGCATTGGTGTTAATCCGTCGGATTTTGGTAAAAGCTTGGCCGAGCTTGGTATCAACAAAGTCAGTGATGCCGAAACGGTCGAGCTTGACGCTTTGGCCCTGGGTGATATTGAGACCGCAGCGGGTGGGCGTGATGCAGGCGCTTCCGATGCGAGCATTGATGCCGAGGCCGCGGCGCTTGAGGCGCTGCTGATGTCCGATGCGGGTAACAGCAGTGAAAAAAGTTCGTCCGCGCTTAGTGATGCGGTGAGAAAATATTTGTGGGCGATACAGCTGGGTGCTTTCGAGCTGCCTGGCGGGCCTGCCAGGCTGCTCAAACAGGTTGAACATCTGGAGCAGCGCATGCTTGATCCGCGCGACGCGGTTATTAGCAAGACGCTTAAAGATGACATTAACTTTCGTCGCGTACGCTTTATCGGTCTTCCTGAGTCACAGGCACGGAGCATTTGTGAAGAGTGGGGTAGCTATGGGGGCGATTGTTGGCTCGTTGGCAAACAGTCATCTGTGGTAGCGCAGTAATGTTAACGCTCACCAAGCTTGAGAAGCGCATCGTGCTTGACGGCGCGGCCATGGTGGAAGCTGCACAGCTTGCTAGCACTGCATCCGCAGCAGCCCAGCCGGGCGGTGTTCAGCCCGATGTTGAGAGTATATCGCCTGAACCCGCGGCTGTGATTGAGAGCCGTGATGGCTCAGATTCAGATGTGGCAGATGCATCGATCGCGGCAAGTGCTCAGGACGATGAAGGTTTTGTTTCTCGCGCCGCTGCCCTCAGCAAGCCTACACTCGATGATCAGCCGCTGGGTGCCATTGGTGAGGATGCTGCCAACGGGACAGAAGTCGGCACGGTTAACGCGACCGATACGGCGGGCGGTCCGCTCGCCTACGCCATTGTCTTCGGCAACGACGACGGCGTATTTTCCATTGATGGGGCGACTGGCACGATCAGCGTTGCCGATAATAGTGCGCTGGATTTTGAAACCAATCCCAGCTATTCACTCACCGTGCAGGCGAGTGATGGTGTGTTGAGTGATAGCGGTGTGGTCACCATCACTGTTACAGATGTCAACGAGGCACCGCTGCTCAACAATCAGCCCCTTGGTCCTGTCTCTGAAAGCGCACCCGATAACACGGTCGTTGGCACTGTTGTCGCCTCCGATCCTGAAAATGATGCACTCACGTATAGCATTACCGGCGGTAACGACAATGGTGCTTTTGCTATTGATGCGGTCAGTGGCGAGATATCGGTTGCCAACAGCGCCGTTCTCGATTTTGAAACAGCGCCGACTTACGCGCTGACCGTGCAGGTCTCCGATGGTGTGTTGACCGATAGCGGTACGGTGACGGTCGCTCTTAGTGATGCGAATGAAGCCCCCGTCATTGCGGATCAATCCCTAGCCAGCGTTGCGGAGAATGCCGGTAACGGCGCAGTTGTTGGGTCGGTCAGTGCCAGTGATCCTGAAGTTGATGCGCTGACCTACAGCATCATTGCTGGTAACGACGGCGGTGTATTTACTATCGATGCAGCAACGGGCGTCGTTTCAGTTGCTGACAATAGTGCGCTGGATTTTCAGACGACGCCAAGCTACAGCTTGACGGTTGATGTTAGCGATGGGGCGCTGAGCAGCACTGCCATAGTTACCGTTGGTGTATTGATGGTTAACGAAGCGCCGCAGGTGAACGACCAGTTGCTGGGTACGGTTTCAGAGAGCGCTGCTAACGGTGATGTTGTTGGTAGTGTCACAGCGACTGATCCTGAAAATGATGCGCTGACCTATTCGATTGTCGGCGGCAATATATCGGGAACCTTCTCCATCGATTCGTTTACCGGTGTCATTAGTGTTGCCAATAGCAGCGCCCTCGATTTCGAAACCACGACCAGTTATGCGCTGACTGTGCAGGCGTCCGATGGCTCTCAAACGGGCGCCGGCACGGTAACGATTAACGTTGCTGATGTTAACGAAGCGCCGCTGATCAGTGACCAAACCGCCGGTACGGTGAGCGAAGGCGCAGCCAATGGCACTGCTGTTGGAGCTGTTACAGCCACTGATCCAGAGGGTGACGCTTTAAGTTATGCGATTGTTGGTGGTGACCCTGATGGCGCGTTTACTATCGATGCGAGCACGGGCACGATTAGCGTTGCCGATAGCAGTGTGCTCGATTTTGAGACCGTACCCAGCTACGCGCTGACGATACAGGCATCGGATGGCGCTTTGCTCAGTAGCGCCACCATTACAGTCAATGTCAGCAATGTTAACGAGGCACCTTTGATTGCGGATCAGGTGCTGGGCAATGTTTTTGAAGAGGCACCCAACGGCACCGTGATCGATACGGTGGTAGCGACCGACCCCGAAGGGGATGCGTTGACTTACTCCATTAGCAGTGGCAATGAAAGTGGTGTGTTTGCTATTGATGCTGCCAGTGGCGCAATATCGGTCGCCGACAGTAGTCAGCTCGATTTTTTGACCATGCCAAGTTACACCTTGACGGTGCAGGCATCCGACGGTGAATTTACCGATTCCGCTCAGATCACCGTCAACGTCTCTGATGTCAATCAAGCCCCCGTTATCGGTGACCAGTTTCTGGGTGCGCTTGCCGAAGATGCCGCTGTTGGGGTGGTCGTTGGAATGGTTACCGCGACTGACCCCGACAACTCCAGCCTCAGTTACACCATCACCGCTGGCAATACCGGAGGCGTGTTCACCATCAACGGTGCCAGCGGTGAAATCAGCGTGGTTAATAACAATAACCTCGACTTTGAAACCACACCGATCTACACCCTTACTGTGCAGGCGTCAGATGGCATATTGACCGATACGGGAGTCGTCACGATTAACGTGACCGGGGTCAATGAGGCGCCGTTGGTTGGCGATCAATTTATTGGCAGCGTTGCTGAAAATGCGCCGAATGGAAGCGTGGCTGGGGTTGTATCGGCCAGTGATCCAGAAAATGACACACTCAGTTACGCCATTACTGGCGGCAACGATGCGGGTATATTCGTTATCAACAGCACGAGTGGCGAGATCAGTGTCGCGAATAACAGCACGCTCGATTTTGAAAACTTGCCCAGTCATGTGCTTACCGTTGAAGTGTCGGATGGCACTTTGACGCAATCGGCAACGGTTACCATCGGCGTCTCGGATGTTAACGAAGCACCGCAAATCGCCGATCAGAGCCTCTCTGTGGCGGAAGCTGCCGCCAACGGCGCCGTGGTTGGTCAGGTGTCTGCCAGCGATCCCGATGGTAGTGTGCTTAGCTATACGATAACGGCGGGGAATGACGCAGGTATTTTCATGATTGACAGTGCCACGGGTCGTATCACGGTTGCGGACGGCACCACTCTGGACGTTCAAGTAACGCCCAGTTATGCATTGACTGTCAGCGTAGCGGATGGTGAGTTCAGTGATGCTGCCACGGTGACTATCAACGTTACGGCAGTCAACGAAGCGCCGGTTGTCGAAGAGGAGGCCATTGTCGTTGTCGATGAAAATATGCCCGCAGGCACCGTGGTTGCGACTATTAACGCGACTGATCCAGAAAATAGTGCACTCAGCTACTTCATCACCAATGGCAATGAAGAGGGTCTTTTCTCCGTCAATCCAGCCACCGGTGAGATCATTCTCACTGGCAATGGTAATCTCGATTTTGAAACCACCACCCGTTATACCCTTACGGTTCTTGCCTCTGACGGTGTGCGCGTCGATGCGGGCACCGTCATTATCGATGTTGGTAACGTCAATGAAGCGCCGGTTGTTGATAGTCTCACTGTTGAGAGCATTCCTGAAAATAGCGCTAACGGCACTCTGCTTGGCACTGTTACCGCGAGTGATCCCGAAGGTGATGCGCTGACCTTCAGTATTAGCGCTGGTAACGAAGACGGTATATTTGCCATCAACGCAACCACGGGTGAGCTATCCATTGCCAATAATAGTGCGCTCGATTTTGAGACCACACCGCAATATAACTTGACGATAACCGCCTTTGACGGCGCGCTCACGGGTGATACGGCGGTTACTATTGGAATCACCGAGGCATTCCGCGCCGGTCTGCCACCCGAAGAGGGTGGTGGGCAGAATGAGGGTGCAACCGAGGCCGGTCGTGCGGTTAACATTCTTGGCGCGCCCGCTGAAGAGCACGACAGCTTGCTCAGCGGCATTAACGTCAACGCACTGCGTATGCAGGCAGAAGCGATGGAAGAGGAAGCAGGCGGTGGTTTTCGTATTGCCAGTATTACCACTGCTGCCGGGGGAGGGATGGAGTTGTGCAGCCTCGAAGCGGTGATTGAGAAGGGTTGCCGATTTGCGCCTGCGCTGACAGAAGATAGCCGTCTGGATGCTGCGGGCAGCGAGACGTTGGGCTGGAAGCCGCTTAATCTTGATGGGCAGCAGGGTATAGTGGACCAAGCCTTCGCGCCATCTGCCGAGCCGGGTTTTGAAGTGCCTCCCGGTCAGTTTGCTGCGGCCTATCAAGCGGGGCCGCAAGCGCAAAATAGTGCTCCTGTCACCGCCCCTGTCGTTGACAAGGCTGCCGAGGCTGGTCCAGCCGTTGAGCCGCCACCCCCGATTCAGCCCAAAGAAGAGTGATCAATTGGGGCTCATCACTGATGGTGAGCCCCACCATTTCCTGCAAATTTATAGCGTCACGGTTGTCGATTTTTAAAAACCGTTACCAGCGTCTCATTTTCACAATTTGTACCATGGCACAATCCAGCGGATACCATGGAAACCTCCAATTCCCAAGAGCAGCAGTGGCTGGGCCTGCGCCCAGACCTTATTATTCATCCCGGACCGCCGGGACAGATGGGGGAGCGTTCCTGGGTTGTAGAGGATCCTGTCAGCGGTAACCACTACCAGCTCGGACCTGCAGAAGGTGAATTGTTGCTCCGCCTTGCCAGCGCAACAACCATCGACCAGGCAGTTGAGCAGCTGCGCGAAACCAGCGCCTTTCGGCCACCACGGGAAGAGGTGGATCACTTCGTAGAGATGTTGCGTGATGAAGGTTTGGCGCAGCAGTCAGCGCAAGCAGCCATCGCTCTGGAGCAGCAGCGCCAGCAATCTACTGAAGGGCACTGGTTGCAACGGCTGTTGCATGGCTATGCTTACTCACGGCTCCCTCTGTTGCGTCCCGATGCGCGACTCACGCGCACACTACCAACCATCAAGCTGCTGTGGTCCCTCCAAGCCAGGGCGCTCTATGTTATTGCTGGCATTCTGGGCTTGCTGCTGACCTTTCAGCAGCTTGACCAATATCTGGAGAGTTCTGCTTATCTGCTCACCCCCGGCGGTGCGCTGGCCTTTGTCGTTATCCTGGTTCTGCTCAAAATGGGGCACGAGCTATGTCATGCGTACACAGCCAAGGCGTTGGGTCTGCATGTGCGCAGCATGGGCCTGGCATTTATTTTTCTCTGGCCAATACTCTATACCGACACCACCGATGCGTGGCGCCTTGCTGATCGTCGCCAGCGACTGCGTATCAGTGCTGCCGGTGTTATTTTTGAGCTGGTGGTGGCAGGCCTCGCCCTACTCACTTGGGCACTGCTACCTGACGGTATTCTGCGCAGCATCATGTTTTTTCTCTCCAGTACGTCATTGATCTCATCGTTGGCGATTAACCTGAATCCGTTCATGCGTTTTGACGGCTACTATATGCTGATGGATAGCTGGGGCATTGATAACCTCCAGCCGCGAGCGCTGGCGTTGATGAAACATCGCATGCGTCGCATCGTGCTGGATTGGCAAGGTGCGGTGCCGGAGCAGCATCCCCATCAGCGACGGATGGTCGCCTATGCGCTGTTGACCACGCTGTATCGCATCGTTATTGCTATTGTTATCGCACTGGTGATCTACCACTTCTTCTTTCCTGCTCTGGGCTTGCTGCTGCTGGGTGTGGCGCTGTGGATTTTTATCCTCTACCCCATTGTCAGGGAGGTGAAATATATTGTCGCGCACCGCCAACTGCTGGGCTCCCGCTCTCGTCTCTCTATTAGCGGCGTGGTGTTGTTACTGATTATGGCATTGATGGTCGTGCCACTGCCGCAACCGCACCGGGCCTGGGCGCTACTGCTGACAGAGAACACCCATCGACTCAACGCACCTGCTGCGGGTGAGCTGGTGACAATTGCTGTTACTGAGGGTCAATCGGTCGTGGCAGGCGAGCTGATCGCAACCATTCGCGATGAAGCGTTGGAGCGTGAAGCCAGGCAGTTGCTGTTCGATCAACAGTCTATGAGCGCCATATTGAAAAATCTTACCGGTGGCGGTGAACAGGGCAGCTATCGTAGTTGGTTGCTGACGGAGCAGGAGCGTTTGCACTCTGCAATTGCCAAGGTGCGCGAGGCGATCGCGCTGCTTGAGGTTCGCTCACCCGCCGCCGGACGGATCGCCTACTTGAACGAGGCACTCTACGCCGGTGCTTTTATCGAGGAAGGGGGTGCTATCGCCACTATCTCGGGGTCAGCGTTGAACCATGCGAAACTATTTATTCATGAGCAGTTGATTGATCGCTTTATCGCGGGCAACATCAAGCAGCTAACCTTACATACAAGCGCTTTGCTTGATGCAGGGATCAGCGCCCAAGTGCAGGAGATCAGCCCGTTTCCTGTTGGCGCCCTGCCGAATCAGGCGCTCTATGATTTTGCCGGTGGCCCTATTATCTCTCAGGGTGGTATTGAGCACGGGCGTCCGCGAGATGCACACTTTGCGGTTACAATAGATTTTGCTGAACTACCCGAGCCGCTGCCCTACGGCACACCCGGCTGGACGTGGCTGTGGCTGGACAGCGAGCCTCTGATCAACGATGCAGCGGGTTGGCTGGTGCAAAATCTTGCCAGCCATGATTGATCCCACTATTTTCACAAACAGATGCACGCGGATTTTTTCGTGGTGCCGGTAATCGCCATAATGACTGCGCAATACAATTTTCGCCGCTATCTATTTCGCTTGATGCTCCTCTTGTTTTTATATCCGTTGGCGACGCCCGCGTTTTCTGCTGCTGATCAACCCGTCGTTTTTGAAGCGGTGAATCGTGCGGTGTTGTCTGCAGAGCGCAGTGGCGTGTTAACAAAGCTGAATTTCAAGTTGGGTGATCGGGTCAAGTCTGGAACAATATTGGCGACGGTCGATAGTGGTGAGCTGAAGCTATTGAAGAAACGTGCTGCGTTGTCCCTGAAGTTTCTCGATGGCCAGCTGGATAACCTGTTGCGCCTGGAAAAGAAGGGGTTGGCCACGTTGGACGAAGTGAACAAAGTGCGCATGGAGCGCGACCTCACTCGTGCGGATATTGCGATTATTGAGCGGCAGATGGCGCAATCACGGATACGCGCCCCTTTTGCCGCGACCATTGTCAAGCGGCATACGCGCGCTCACCAATGGGTGACGGAGGGGCAGCCGGTGATCGAGCTGCTCGATAGCAAGCACCTGCGTGCAACAGCTAACGTCAGCGCCAGTGTCAACATCAAAATTGATGATCAACACCATTTTCGTGTGGATGATATCGGTGCCAGCGTTAGTGGCACGGTTATCGCCGTGTCACCTGATGTCGATGTCACCAGCAACACGGTTCAGGTGGTGTGGCGCATCGAGCAAGGCGCGCGCGGCCTGCTGGCCGGCATGAAGGGGTGGGTGCAACTTGTCCACTGATAACGGTGCGTCAATCTCCAGCGAAGCGCTGCTGGCGCGCTTCATTCGCGTTACCGAAGCGGCGCTTGCCGCTGCGACGACACAGCAGGCAGCGGCGACTATCGTCAACCGCATCGCCGAGTTGGTCATTACCGACCGCGCAGTGCTGGTGCATATGACAGGCAAGGCACCTATTGCAACGGTGACTGGCGGGGGCGTCGCGGGGCAAGAGGGTGCCCTGGCTGATGCGGTACGTTGGGTTCGCGATCATCACCGGGGTCATGGTGGCGCATTGATTCTGCCGCCTCAGAAGCAGATGGGCGAAGTATCCGGTGCGCTCAATAAAATACAGCTGGCGATGGGCGGCACGGCCATTTTATGGCTACCTCTGCCCTGCTCTCATGACGAAAATCAACAGCCCCGCTATGGACTGTGGCTGGAGCGCTGGAACAACAAATCCTGGCACTCGTCAGAGATTGATCTGCTACAACATGCGGCGCTCTTTTTGGGTCGCGCACTCACTGAAGCACCGTCAACAGTGCGCCGCTGGTATCGACGCAAAAGCGTCCTGATTGGTGCGGCGCTGCTTGCTGCGATATTCGCCATACCGGTGGATTCCAGCGTCACCGCGCCTGCGCGTGTCGTCCCCGACCAACCCCACCACCTGTTTGCCAGCATGGATGGCATCGTGCGTGAACTACTGGTGGTGCCCGGCCAACGGGTTGAAGAGAACACGCTGCTGTTTCGCTACGATGATCGTGTGCTGAAGAAGCGCCTCGAAGAGGCGCGGCGAGCGCTGGCGGTTGCACGTGCCGAGCTGGTCCGTTTTGAAGCGGCTGCCTACCAGGACCCTGAGGCACGTGCGCGGATTCCTGTGCAGCAGCTTGAAGTGGCGCGTGCCGAATCCGATGTGGTCTTTTTCACCGGTCAGCACGACCGCGCGGAAGTTAGCGCACCCACTGGTGGTGTCGTCGTTCTGGATGATCCTGATGCGCTGATCGGGGCGTCGTTGCGCACCGGGCAGTTGGTGATGAGTATTGCGGACCCCAAGCGCACCAAGCTGCAACTCGCTGTTCCTGCCGCCGATGCCGGATTGCTGCAAAAGTCTGCTGCTATGCAGGTCTTCCTTGACCGCAATCCATTGACCGGCATACCTGCTACCGTGTCACGCATCGGTTTCGATGTCACGCTGTCAGAACAGCAGATCCCCTCGGTTAAAGCGGAAGCCCGCTGGGACGGCACGGCAACAGGCATTCAACCAGGACAGCGGGGTATGGCGAAAATATACGGTGAATCGACACCGCTGATTGCCCAGCTACTGCGCAAGCCGGTTGCTGCAATACGTACTTTTCTGGGTATTTAATAGACCGCTGAAAAGACTCTGTCTGGCTATAAACCCGGGATTCCGATAGGGCCAGGCATATCGGGGATGACGGAGCAGGCGCTCAGCAGCAGCGCAAGCAGTGGCAGGGCAAGTAGCAACAGTGGTCGTTTCATGGTCTCTCTCCGGGCTTGGTTTTTGTCTGGTTAATTAGCGGGTGCCTTACGCTACACTTTAACCATCTCGAAATCCGCTTTAGAGACCCCGCAGTCCGGGCAGGCCCAGTCATCCGGAATATCTTCCCAGCGTGTGCCGGGGGCGATGCCCTCGCCCGGTAAACCCTGCGCTTCGTCATAGATAAAGCCGCATACAATACAGTGCCATTTTTTCATTGTGTTTTGCTCCTTACTTATTTTTTCAGGCTTTGTTTAGGAATAGAAAAGCATTGCTAATGGTCGGTTTAAGCCGACACTTTTGTCAATGCTTCGCGGTAGCGATTGGCGTGCCGCTCTTCAACTTTCGCCAGCGCGGCAAAACGTTTGGCGGCGAGTTCGAGGGTTGATGTGAAGCGCTCGGCGTGCTCTTTGGATTCGCTGATCTGTTCGTCGATCTCCGCCACTGCTGCGTGGTTTCTCTCTTCCAGGGCGGTGTGCTTGAATGCAGGGTACATCTCCGTATATTCGTAGGTTTCACCTTCGATGGCCAGCTCCAGCATCTTCTGCACGGTTAATGTCTGTGCCGGGTAGAGCAGGTCGAGATGGCCGAAGGCGTGAGCGGTCTCCTGCTCCGCAGTGCGCTCAAATACTTGTGCGACATCGTCTGCCCCCAGCGCTCTGCAGCGCCGCGCGAAATAGAGGTATTTGCGGTTAGCCATCGATTCACCGGCGAAGGCCGATTCGAGATTCGTCACCGTCTTGGATCGGTTGTCGTTGCTCATGGTTCTCTCCTGGTTGCGGTTAATCACTCATTGGCCATTTGCGGGTTACTTGCGAATGGTTTGTTCGTTGAGTGTGGATGCCATGGTAGCGGCTGTGTTACATTCGGTCCAATTGATAATTTTTTAATATTTAATTGAAAAAATAGATTTATTAAGGGAGGTAGATTTATGCATCTGCCGACGATTCGCCAACTTCAGTACCTGCTCGCTGTTGTCGAGCTGCGCCACTTTGGCCAGGCTGCCGAGCGCTGCCACGTTACGCAATCGACATTGAGCACGGCGATTCAGGAGTTGGAAAGCGTGCTCGGTGTGGCGCTGCTGGAGCGCACTAAACGCAAGGTGATGCCGACACCGTTGGGGTTGCAGGTGGCGGAAAAGGCGCGCCTGG
>JAADGQ010000157.1 GCA_013152295.1 Gammaproteobacteria bacterium
TGTTGACTTCGCCAATTCAGAATCGCCACCCAGGTTTTCTTCCAATAGAACACGATCTAGGCAGATATATTGATAGAAGAGACCTGCGGCAAACTCCGTCTCCCCCATGTGGGCGGCACCCATATCATCTTCACCGTTATTAAGGTCATCCACTGCGGTAAAGAAATCATCTTCAACAGCGACTTTGTGTACAGAAATAGCGTGGGCCACCTGGGCCGCGGCTTCCACATTAAAAGCCGGGCTGGAGGCCAACATACGACCAAACAGTGAAATATCAGCTGCGGTGTGTTGTTTACGAAGAAGCTTTAACTCATCGTCAGTGGGTGCATCGTCACGCTCTACCAACACTGTCACCAACTCGGCAATCGCTTGCTCCTCTTCGGGAGAGAAGTGGGCCAACTGCTCAATCTCCAGTGGGCGAGTAATTAACTTCTCCCTCTCCTGCGGTGAAAGATCCTCTCCCTTAAGTTTCTTCTCTTCATCCTTGCTCAATGTCTTCAGTTTGCCAAAACAAGCGGCGATAGCCTTGGCCCACTCTGCCGCTTTCTTCTCCTTCACGCCCTGCACTTTCAGATCAGCAAAGACACGACAGCCCATCTCTTTGGTACGAGTGCCCACATGGCCCTTTAATGCGGACTCAAAAACATCCGAGGTGCGCCATGCACGTTTAAGGCTTTGAGAGGAGACACGAAGACGTGTCGCGCCCCCCATGACGGCGGTTTTTGGTCGCCCCAGATCGTCACGATTAAGATTGGCCGGGGGGTAGGATGTCAACAGATGTAATTGGGCAAAACGTTTCATAACTCACTCCTTGTTAGTTTCATTTTTTAGTTAAAAATAGGGTTCTCTCGCTCCCGCGTGGGAACGAAAGCAGTATGCTCAGGCGCTCTTCTGCGGCACTCGGGGAAAGTAGGCAAACGCCCACTCTTTTTTAATGCGATCACCCCAGTAATAAACCGACTCGGCAAGACCGTAGAGATTGACGTTGCCATCAAGCATTCGAATGACGCGAATCATCGCCGGATAGAGATCGCTTCTGTCACGTTGCAACAGCCGTCGAAAACGCAATTCACTCACCTGCGGGCGCTCTCCTTGAGGTTTCGCCATCGCTAACGCACACAACGCGGCATAAGAGGACTTACTACCCTTGCTTTTCTCCAGCACCTTTTCGCTTTTAAGATGCGAGAGCAAACCGATCAAGGCGGCGAAACTGCTCTGCCAGTCATGCGCCTCAGCCATCAGTGGTTTTATGCGTTGGCAGAAGTGATGATAGGCGGGTGTCATCATCACCTCTGAGATATCTTTGCAACGCCTCAACTCGGCCCGCGTACCCGGATTTTTCTGTAACTGCTGCCAGAACTCTGCCAACAGCTTTCCCACCCCTGAGTCAGGGTCAATTTTTATGCTCATGCGGCTCTCTCCCTGTTATTCAAAAACAACGTATCCTTAATCTTCTTGCTATGGATCAGCGAGATCAGCTTTTGGTGGGCTATGGCAATACGCCGAGGATTGGCATTCTCCAGCGACTCCTGCGCCACCCAGTGATCGAACAAATCAATAACTGCTTTGCGCAAGATCGTGTGCCAATCGTTCAATATAGCTATACCGTCCGCACCACCCTCCAACTGATCACGAAGCTGATGCACAGCGGCATAAAAGTCCTCTTCGGTATGACTGAAAAAGGAGTCGGAGATAAATGTGGTATCGCCTTTGGCGTCTCCCGGCCGCTTGAACCAAGCCTCTTTCACGCAGCTTCTGACAAAACCGGAAAATTCAGTGGCTGATTTGACCAACGCATCAACCCGCTGAGAAAAAATCTCCCGATAGTCGTCAGATACCGTATAGAGGGGAACGGTGGACTCATACCAGCAGCGCGCTTTCATGTTGTCCATGTCGTAACCAAAGATGGCAAGTCGCAGCTGTGCCTGCTTCTCTTTTCGATGTGAATCGGCAAAAGCTCTCACTACAAGCGCCGCCCTGTTCTGTTCATCACCATCGGCCCAGACCAGCCAGTGGCGATAGCTAAAACCACCAGTTTGAGGATGGAGCGGAATCAGCTCCCCCGTCTTTTTATCCACACGGTGAGGACTCAAGGGGTGCTGCCACACGCCGTTGTAGTTCACACCGTAATTTTTGGTGGCGTAGTGCTGAATCAACTGCTCTGACTCCTGACCACACAGATCACACTGCCCTTGTGCCACATCATCCCAATCGAGGCGAATACGTCGCGGCATTCCCCAGTACATTTGCAGTGGATGGGTATTTTCGGCGTAAGTATCTTCACCCTTTTTGTCGCTAACGCGGGTAGAAGCCAGCCAGGGGAAAATATCGCTGTCATTCGTTAACTCAACGTTACCAGTTAGAGCTGAGTAACTTGATCTGTTGAGCACATTGAGCCAGAGGTCACGCCACAGACTCGGCTCTAAACTCTCCCCCTGCGGGTCGAACACGACCAAGGTCGTCAGCGGACCGCCACCGCGCAACGAGGTGCGATGGCCAGCGCCACCTGAAGGGGCATTGGTCTGCAAGGTAAAGAGCGCCGTAGCCACACAGGCGGGGCACAAGCAGGAGACACGGCCCCGTTTGATGAAGTGGTCCGCGTTATTTTTGATTCCGTTGGCACCTGGCGAGTCGATAAGCAGGGCGGAGACAGGCTCCTGGGATTTAACCTCAAGCTCATCGCAATCCTGCATGAACTTGAACTTAGAACCATCACCTGCTAGATTAAACGCACCCTCGAAGGGTGAAAACCGCTCCCGCAATAGATCGGGGGATGGTGGTGCTTCCAGCCAATCGATCCAATCCCCGTCGTCGTCTGCGGTAGGTGGCGCGGCAACCTGAAGCAAACCAATCAAAAACTGCATCAGCGCACCATTAAAATCGGGGCGCGGTGCATCCAGTGCAACGATAGGGTCTGTTTCGTGCTGATCGCTCAACTGCCACGGCGCGATGCGCTCCCGCCGGCCATGTAGGCGGCGGATGGGGATCCATTTGTCATTTATTAGGTTCATTCCCTGTTCCTCCCTCATTCCTCAAGAATCTTCACCTTAGCTATCTACGATTAAGCCCGACGCCAAACTGTACCGCACCAAGCGGTCCCTTTTTCTCTCATCCATCACACTGCCAAACCATTCGCTAGATGCTCCTTCCTCCATCACCAGCAATACCCCCCATTTTCCTTTGGCGGGCAATTTTTGCCGAACCTGCTCCAACACTGCCTCCGGCACCTGAGTATTGCTTTCACTGGCGATGAGCGCTTTACGAATTTGAACAGCACTATTGGGCCACGGAAAATCGCTTTTGCTCACCCACGGGCTCAGTTGCTCGCCATCCCAGCGAGCCAGATAGACGGTGGTTGTCTCTTCACCCAGGCGCGTGGGTGTGTTCGCCTCTTCCCACCAGCCGTTTTCGAAACCGCCACCGTAACCGGCGCTCAGGTCGAGCGCATTCAGAGCCGCCAAACCCCGTTTGGCGGCGTTATCGCCTTCAGCGCTCCAGACAGACTCCTGTAAAACGCCTGGGTACTCCACCTCTTCGCCATAGACGCCTTCGATCAAAATCCGGGCATCGGCGGGCATCTGAAATTTGCCCCCGTCTAGCAAGAGCTTTGCCGTCAGCCAAAGTTGGCCGTGGTTGGGATAGACACCCGCCGCCCGCTTGAAAAAGTCCTTATACCAACCCCCATCAATATCACCCGCAGGATCAGGCCCGTGGATCAATAGCAGCGGTTTACCGCGTTGGTCTCTGCCCTGAAGCCGCGCCCCACTCTCATCCCGCGCATGTCGGCAGAGCCTGCCTGCACGCTGGATAATCAAATCGATAGGGGCGAGGTCGGTCACCATGAGGTCAAAGTCGAGATCGAGGGACTGCTCCACCACCTGGGTCGCCACCAGCACCCTGCCTCGACGCAGTTCTGGCGTACTCGTAGCACCGAAGTGGTGAAGCACCCGTTGCTCGATGGCCAGACGATCCGCCATTGCATAACGAGCGTGGAACAGATCGACCATCCCCTCGGGCAGTCGCTGTTGCAGTTGTTCATAGGCCTCGCGGGCATCGTCCA
>JAADGQ010000053.1 GCA_013152295.1 Gammaproteobacteria bacterium
TCGCAACGCGGAACCATGAGTTTGTGGTCGTCAATTTTCTCGAGCAGGTCGAGCGCTTCAAGGTCAGCGACGATGCGCTTGCGTGCCTCATAACGATCAAGGCCGCGATAGGGCTCGGGTGCATCGTCGTTGATGGCTGCGTCGATGGTGAAGATATTAATCAACGGCAGGTCGTGGCGTTGGCCCATGGCGTAGTCGTTGAAGTCATGAGCGGGGGTGATTTTGACGCAGCCGGTGCCGAACTCGGGATCAACGTAGTCGTCAGCGATGATCGGGATTTCGCGCCCGCTAAGCGGCAGTTTGATGCTTTTGCCGATGAGCTGCTGGTAGCGTTCGTCATCCGGGTGGACCGCGACAGCGCTGTCGCCGAGCATGGTCTCCGGGCGGGTGGTGGCGACGACCAAGTGACCGCTGCCATCCGCCAACGGATAACGCATGTGCCAGAGGTGGCCGTTCTCTTCTTGCGAAACCACTTCGAGATCGGAGACGGCGGTGTGCAGGACCGGGTCCCAGTTGACCAGCCGTTTGCCGCGATAGATCAGCCCTTCGTCGTAGAGTTGGATGAACACCGCTTGAACGGCGGCGGAGAGGCCGTCGTCCATCGTGAAACGCTCGCGCGACCAGTCCAGCGAAGAGCCCATGCGGCGCAGCTGGCGGGTAATGTGTCCGCCTGACTCCTCTTTCCATTGCCACACTTTGTCGATAAACGCATCGCGGCCGAGATCATGGCGCGACTGCCCTTTGGCAGCCAGTTGGCGTTCCACAACCATTTGCGTGGCAATACCGGCGTGGTCGGTGCCCGCTTGCCACAAGGTGTTGTGGCCCTGCATACGATGGTAGCGCGTCAGGGTATCCATCAATGTATCTTGGAACGCATGGCCCATGTGCAGCGTGCCGGTGACATTCGGCGGTGGGATCATCATGCAGTAGGCGGGAGCGTCGTCGCCTTGGCCACCTTGCGGTGCGAAGTGACCACTCTCTTCCCATTTTTGATACCACTGTTTTTCGATGGCGTGGGGGTTGTATGCTTTATCCATTGATCTGTTCAGCTTGTTTATTAAGTGATGGTTTTAAATTGGTCAGTAGTTTCAGTAGCTAAGGCCGGTGGTGCAGGTTGTTCGCTGCTATGCCCGGTTACACCTTGTGTGTGTTGGGCGTGTGGCCTTGGTCCCGATAGTAGCGGAAGCGCGCGCGCCCACTCTGTTTGTTCGCTTCACTCTCATCCACAACTTCGAGGACTCGGGCAAAGCGGGTGTAGAACGCCGGCGCGGTTGTTGCGAGATTGATCAGCACATCCGCATCGCCGTCAGGTGGAGTCTCGTGGCCGACCTGGATGGGCGGTGGTGGATCTTCGTTGTTGGGGTAGCGGCTATGCGGCAGAAAGCTGCCGTCACGAAAGGTCCAGAGCAGGTCGTCCAGCTGTTTCGATTGCTGCGCAGATTCGCAGTGAATAGTGATGCGGTGACTCTGTTGGAACGCTTTGTCAGCAAGACGGCAGACGAGCTGCAGCCGTGCGATGGGCGCGATGCTGGTGAGCAGATAGAAGTCAATACGGGTCATGGCCGGTCGTCATCATGGGCGTTAGTTGCCACAGTGCTCTTTACAACTCCTCATAATGGCAGTTGACCGTGCGCCCGCAGCGCGTTAGCTCCCCTTCCCATTCGTCGCTGGCTCATCGCTGCGACACTGATCAATCAGGTACTGCGTGAGCAGCGGTACGGGTCGTCCAGTTGCCCCTTTTTTGTCACCGGAGCGCCATGCGGTGCCTGCAATATCGAGGTGTGCCCAGTGGTGTTTTTTGGTGAAGTTGGCGAGGAAGCACGCGGCGGTGATGGTCCCTGCTTCGCGGCCGCCGATGTTGGCCAGATCTGCAAAAGGGCTTTTCAGCTGCTGTTGGTAAGCGTCTCCCATGGGTAGCTCCCAAGCCTGGTCGCCGCTGATTTTGCCCGCATTGAGCAGGTCATGAATCAATGGGTGGTGGTTGCCGAGCAGGCCGCTGATGTGTCTGCCCAATGCGACCAGACAGGCGCCGGTGAGTGTGGCGACATCGATGATCACTTTCGGTTGAAAGCGCTCGCAGTAGGTGAGCGCGTCACACAAAATGAGCCGTCCTTCGGCGTCGGTGTTGAGGATTTCAATGGTTTTACCGGACATGCTGGTGACAATGTCGCCGGGTTTGGTGACATCGCCGCTAGGCAGATTTTCGGTGGCGGGCACTAAACAGACGACGTTGATTGGCAGTTTTATGGTGGCGATGGCAGTCAGGGTGCCGAGTACAGCAGCTGCGCCGCACATGTCGTACTTCATCTCATCCATGCCTGCGGCGGGTTTGAGGGAGATGCCGCCGGAATCAAAGGTGACCCCCTTGCCGACCAGAGCAATGGGCGCGTCGTTTTTATTGCCGCCTCTGTATTCGATGACGATGAGCTTGGCGGGGTGAACCGCACCTTTGGCGACAGCTAGCAGCGCCCCCATGCCGAGTTTTTCCATCTCGGGTGGGTCAATAATGGTGGTGCTGATGTTGTCGAACTGCTTTGCCAGATCAATGCTCTGTTCTGCCAGATAGGTGGGTGTGCAGATGTTGGCGGGCAGGTTGGCCAGGTTTTTAGCGTACGCAACGCCTTCGGCAATGGCGATGCCCTCTTGAATGGCGCTCTCTCCATCAGCCAGTTCACGGCGGCTGGGTACGGTGAGTGTGACTTTGCGCAGCGGCCGACGTGCCGCTTTTTTCTCACTTTTGAACTGATCAAAACGGTAGAGTGCGGCGCGTGCTGACTCTACGGCCTGGCGTAGCTTCCAGTGCAGATTGCGTCCTTTGACGCTGAGTTCGGTCAGGTAGTTGACGGACTCCATGGCGCCAATCTCATTGAGCACAATAGTGGTTTTGGCGATGAGCTTGCGGTAGAGCGTGTCGCTGAATTCGCGCTCGCGACCACAGCCGACAAGCAGCACACGTTCGCAGAGGGTATTGGGCAGATTGTGCAGCAGCAGGGTATGACCCAGCTTGCCTTCAAGATCGCCGCGACGAATGATATTGGAGATAAAGCCTTCCGATACTTCATCGAGGCGTTCTGCGGTTTCCGAGAGCCTCCTTGGCTCAAAGATCCCGACGACGACACAGGCGGTGCGCTGCTTTTCCGGGAGTCCGCTTTTTACATTAAAGTCCATTCTGGCGCCTCAAAATTGGTCTGGGTTGGAGTTGTGTAAACACAATCGTTATGCCTTGGGTTATAGTCGCCGTCGTTTTTTGGATATAGTGCTTGTTTCTATACCCCGGCAAATTCACCGCGAAGTGTACCTGAATGTATTCGTTTTTTCAGTTGGACGGCGTAACTCGTTGATTATCGAACGATACCTGCTTAAAGAGATTCTATTTACGCTGTTGGCGGTGGTGACTGTTTTGGTGCTCATCTACATGAGTAGCCGATTCATGCAGTTTCTTGCGGCGGCGGCGGCTGGCAACCTGCCTAGCGATACGGTGGCACTGTTGTTGGCATTGAAGCTGCTGGCCAGCTTGCCGCAATTCCTGCCACTCTCTCTCTATTTGGCCGTGCTGCTTGCATTGGGGCGCATGTATAAAGATAACGAGATGGCAGCGCTGATGGCTTGCGGCGTGGGTACGATCAATGTGCTCAAGGGAGTGCTGCTGTTTGCACTGCTGTTTTCGGCAATAACTTTTCTGGTTACGTTTTATGTCGCGCCATGGGCTGAGGCGAAGAGTGAGCAGGTGGTGAATGAGGTGGAGTCGTCGTCAGATTTCAGTGGCATCGCGCCGGGACGCTTTAAAGAGGCCGATGATGGTAAATGGACACTGTATGTGGAGAGCTACTCTGAGCAAGGTGAGATGCGCAACCTGTTTGCTCAGGGCACATACCAGGGTCGGCAGGCGGTTCTGGTCTCCGCATCGGCTTTTCGCTCTGTGGACGCCGTGAGTGGTGACCATTTTCTGGTGGCCGAGCAGGGTTATCGCTACGAAGGGGAGCCGGGCGCCCTCGACTTTAAAATAACGCAGTTTGACAGGCACGGTGTACTGATCCGCCAAAAAATGGTCATGGATGCAGGCCCAAGGGGGCTGGGATGGCCGAGTTCGGTGCTTTGGCAGGGGCAGGAGATTGCGCAAATTGTCGAACTGCAGCGGCGCCTTTCCGTGCCGTTGTCGGTGCTACTGCTGGCTGCGCTTGCGGTGCCGCTGAGCCGTACCTCGCCGCGCCAGGGTAAATATTCCAAGCTGTTCTCGGCGATACTGATCTACGTGATCTACAGCAACGCCAGCAGTGTCGCGCTGAGCTGGTTGGAGCAGGAAAAAATCTCGCCTCTGGTTGGTGTGTGGTGGGTTCACGGGCTGTTTACGCTGGCGTTGCTGCTCTATTTGATGAGCCAATACCGCTTGAGTTGGTTGTTGCAGAGGTTAACTGGCAGAGCGCCGCAAGTGAAGCGGACATGAAAATATTAGATCGCTACATCGGTACTGCCGTCGCGAGCAGTGCCTTGATCGTTATGTTGATTCTGTTGTCATTATTTACTTTCTCCTCTTTTTTGCGCGAGCTGGATGATGTTGGCACGGGCCGTTACGGCATGCTTGAGGCGCTCTATTATGTGCTGCTGACGCTGCCTGAGATGGCTTATCAGTTGTTTCCTGTGGTGGCGTTGTTGGGCAGTGTTATTGGTCTGGGGTTATTGGCGGGACATGGCGAGTTGACCGTTATCCGGGCGGCGGGTGTGTCGATCATGCAGATCGTCGTTTCGGTGATGAAAGTTGGACTGCTGCTAGTCATTGCGGCAACGGTGATTGGTGAATGGTTGGCCCCCTTGTGTAGACAGCAGGCACTGAGCATGCGTACTGCGGCGTTGGAGCGGGATTTTAATCTGATCAGCATCAACAGCTTTTGGGCGCGGGATGGCCAGTTTTTTATCAATATCCGCAATTTCTCTCCCAACGGTGATCTGGGCGGGATCACTATTTACGCGTTCAATGCATCGCAGTTGGCATCCATAACGTATGCTAAAAGTGCCTCCTACCGAGACGGGGGATGGCAGCTGAAAGAGGTTAAACGTAGTGAAATCAGTAGCGCTGGCGTGCAGGTGAGTTTTGAGCAGCAGTTGCCTTGGGCAACGTTGCTTGATCCCGATATGCTGGATGTGGTTGCGATTACTTCCGAGAGTTTGTCCATCGTTGGTCTGCTCAAATATATCGAGTACTTACAAGACAATGGCCTGGATGCCGGGGTGCAAAGAGCCGCTCTCTGGAAAAAAATTGTAGCGCCCGTTACGACCGCTGTTATGGTTTTTTTGGCGGTGCCATTTGTCTTTGGTTCACTGCGTTCGGTGAGCATGGGGCAGCGTGTATTGGTAGGGACGCTGGTTGGTGTTGGTTTTCACCTACTCAATCAAATTGTCGGTTATGCCGGCATTGTTTATGAGTTCAACCCTATCGCTGTGGCAATTGTGCCCACCGCTATTTTTCTGCTGGCAGCACTTATGATGACGCGGCGCATTCTTTAGCGCGAGTGGTGATTTTGGTGGTAAATCTATACCTTTTTTAAAAGGTGGTTATTGATGGCGGCCGTTGAGGGGTGACAAAAAGGCGTTGTTAAGCGAAAATCGAGGTTCCAGTGGCGTAATTTGAGGAAGAGAAATAAAATGGTAGAGAGTCTTTTAACTGTAATGATCGTCGTGATTAGTCTTGTCACAATTGCTGCGTGCACGTACCTGACGGTGAAAATTTACCAAGAGGAGGCGAGATAGCGCTATACGTCTCGTGCAGTGGTCGCTGTACTCAGCGGAGTTGTGGTGGTTCTGCTTTTGAGAACTGCTAAGTTTGAATTTTCTGCCGGACTCCTATAATGGCCGACAACGGTTGATTCGCTCGTATTTCGTTGGTTGGTTTCAGCCATTGTCGGCTGTTTTGGGGCAGCGGTTTCGAAAAGAGGAGGGGTGCTTTCTCGCCTAGCCCCTAAAGTTAAGCCCGGTTTCTGTGGAGTTCGCTCCCAAAAGTGGCTTGTAACAGGCTTGTAATAAGTGAGCGCACCTATTGATCGTTGGGCGCCCCGCCCAATGTAAATCCTTCTGTAAGGTCATGCTCATTGCTGGATTTGAGCCGTGGCTGCTTCTGAGTCGAGTCTTTTTGCCGTTAGCGTGAGCGCGGGTAGAAGGCCGAGGTTATTCATAATGTTAGAGGCAATTTGAATAAAATGAATCGCGACAAAGGTAATCAGATGTGCATTGCTGTTGACCTTGTGTTGTGTCTTTCGTTTTAGTTCGAGCGCGTCTAATAGGCCATAGGATTACACGTGGACCCTCTTTCTGATTTCCCTGCTCTTCATGCTGTTCCGTTGGATGATCCCATGGATCTGTTGGCAGGAGGTGCTGCGGTTATCCACCTGTTCTATGGCCGCAAATTTATTGGTATTTTTGATAGCCTTGAGCCGGGAAGTGGCATCGTTACTGTCTGCACAAAAGATAGTGCGATGCCGTTTGATTTGCCGTTGGCAAATATCAAAATCATCTACTTCTCCAAGCGTCAGCGTTGCGAAGAGAGCGTCATCGCCGCTGAAGCTATAAAAGGCTGTGGGCCGGAATCCTCCGACGCAGTGAAGTTTTGTCTGGAATTCAAGGATGGCGGAAAGTTCAGTGGGCAGGCGCTAGGTTACCGCAGCTGTCGCTATGGTCTGCTCTTTTTCCCCACCGACGGTGTTATTTATAAATGCGCTTTTATTCCGTACGACTCCATTGGTCAGTGCCAGGTCGACGGGCATGTTGTTCACACGGCGGGTCAGCCGGATGCGATTGATGATGTAGTGGGGGCGCTCAGTGATGGTGCCGATGGTGGGGATGCTGCTCTTTCTCAACTGGCCGGTGAGGTTACGACAGGGGCGGAGTTGGAGTACGCGCTGCGTTACCAAAGCTCACTTCCCGACCTTGAGTTGGGCACGATTCTGTGTAAAGACGGCCTCATCACAGAACAACAGCTTGATGATGTTTTGCAGGAACAGGCACGCCAGCACACGGGTCCGCTGGGAGAGATGCTGGTTGAACGAGGTATTCTTTCGCGCAGCGAAGTGCAGCAGGCGCTCGCTAAAAAGTTAGGTATACCGTTTGTCAATTTAAGAAAGTTTGGCATTGATAAAGCGATTCTGGATATTGTGCCGGGGGAGCTTGTCAAAAAGCACCAGGTTGTTCCTCTGTACCTCTTCGAGAGCAAACTGATTGTTGCCGTCGAAAATCCGATGGATTTCGAGTCGCTGGATGCGTTGCGTTTTCACACGAATATGAGTGTCGATTCGGTGATGACCACAGCGGCAGATGTGGCATGGGCCATCGACTATCACTACGAAAGCTATGGGCTTGGTAGTGACTATATGGACCAGCTTGTTGATAGCAGTCCGTTGGTGCCGGAGTTTGAGTCAGCCGCTGATGAGTCGTCAGAGATAGAAGACAACATTGTCGTCAAGCTGATCAATAAAGTGATTGTCGATGCTCACCATCAAGGTGCATCAGATATTCATATTGAGCCCTATAAGGATGGTAAAAAGACCATCATTCGATTTCGCAAAGATGGCACGCTGATCCCCTATTTTGAGCTGCCTGGTCACTATAGAAATGCATTGGTTTCACGCATAAAAATTATGGCAGGGCTCGATATTTCCGAGCGGCGTAAGCCGCAAGACGGCAAAATTGACTACCGTAAATACGGCTCCCTCGACATCGAGCTACGCGTTGCGACGATGCCGACGGTCGGTCGAATTGAGGATATTGTCATCCGGGTTCTCTCTAGCGGGAAGCCCGTGCCCGTTAACGAGCTGGATTTGAGTGAGCGCAACCATGATAAAATTCGTAAGGCGATTGCCAAGCCCTATGGTCTGTTTTTGGTGTGTGGTCCTACAGGCTCGGGTAAGACGACGACGCTGCACTCCATTCTTGGCGATCTGAATACTGATGCGCGCAAGATCTGGACAGTGGAGGATCCGGTGGAGATTACCCAGGAAGGATTGCGCCAGGTTCAAGTGAATCCACGCATTGGTCTGACCTTTGCCGCAGCGATGCGCTCCTTTTTACGTGCTGACCCCGATGTCATTATGGTTGGTGAGATGCGTGATCAGGAGACACTGGCCATCGGTGTTGAAGCATCACTGACCGGTCATCTCGTACTCTCTACGTTGCATACCAACAGTGCGCCAGACAGCATCGTCAGGCTGTTGGATATGGGTATGGACCCATTCAATTTTGCCGATGCACTGCTCGGTATTTTGGCTCAACGTTTGGCCAAACGGCTCTGTTTGGAGTGTAGGGAAGAGCACATCGCTAGTGAGGATGAGATTCAGGCATTACTGCGAGAGTATCGCAAAGAGGTTAAGCAGTGCCAAAATAGTCAGCTCTCCGCAGAGGCGGTGATGAGTGAGTGGCACAGTAAATTCGCGGATAGGGATGGGCGTTATACACTGTATAAAGCGGTAGGTTGCGATACTTGTGATCGTACAGGTTACAAAGGGCGAATTGGCATTCATGAGTTTCTGGATGCAACCGATGTCGTGAAGCGGTGCATTCTGGAAGGTCAAACCGTGAGCGAGTTGTTGGCGGCAGGTTTGGAAGGTGATATGCGTACGTTGAAGCAGGATGGTATCGAGAAAGTTCTGCAGGGTTACACCGATATGGTTCAGGTGCGCATCGTCTGCATTAAATGATTCGGTGACAGCTTCAAAAAACGAGGTAAAAAAATGAAGCGGCTTGTTATATCAAGGCCGCTTCACGTTAACTTACCCATAAGCACTCCCTTATGCTGAGTAATGATACCAACATGCGGGCGGTGCCAGCCGCCCTAGTGCATGTGCTGCTAGCGGCGGCGATTGTCGTGCTCATCTATTTTACAGTAGAGCGGCTCTTGATCGCTTGACCACTGTTTGCTGCTTTTCAGGCTCACACCTATAATCCCGCCCAGTATGCCACCTACTGTGAACGAGATAACCACTGTTTCTACAATAAATTCCATCATATCTAGGCCCTCCTTACAGAGCATTTTTCTGCTGTTGCCCTAAAATTCAGGCAACCGATTTTCGTCGCGTCTCAATTCCTGTAACGGCCCAGGCGTGGCAATCTTTAGCTTTTGCTATTGCATATAGTTAGTGTCTTGTGTTAGTCAACAACGATTTCCGCTGTTCTATCGATGAATTGATATGCATTGTCAACCGTTACTTGGGTCGTGCGTTTTATACTTATATGGACTTAAAAGCATGTCAGCTAGGATGTTGGCGATGAGCTAGCTGCAAGTGCAACCATTGAAGAGGAGAGGGCGGCTGGATAACCATCATGCATTGGATCGATTCTTGGCCAGCGTAGAAAAAAGAGGCTATCAGATGGCAAAAATGGCAACCGGGAGCCGTGAAGAGGCGCTGGATATTGTGCAAGAGAGCATGCTGAAACTGGTGCAGCGCTATGGCGGTCGTGACGAGAGCGAGTGGCAGCCGCTGTTTTACCGCATCTTGCAAAGCAAGATTCGCGATTGGTATCGACGTAGCCGGGTGCGTAATCGTTGGCGCGTATGGTTTAGCGGCGACGTGGATGATGACGTTATTGAGCCTCATCTGCGGCACGGGGTGGAGACTCAAACGCCGCAGCCAGATCAACATCTGGGCGGTGTGCAGTTGGCTGCTCAGCTAGAGGGAGCGCTGCAGCAGCTCCCTCTGCGTCAGCAACAGGCATTTCTGTTGCGCGCCTGGGAGGGGATGGATGTAAAGCAGACTGCTACAGCGATGGGTTGCTCCGCGGGTAGCGTGAAAACACACTATTCTCGCGCCGTTCACCGTATGCGTGAATTGTTAGGACATTGCTGGGAGGAAGAGCGCTGATGAATAGCAATGAAAACGATCTGCGGCTGCTTAAAAAAGTGCGCTCAGTACTTGATGAGCGCGCTGAGCAGCTAGACGACACAACGTGCAACCGATTGCGCATGGCTCGGCAGCAAGCGCTTAAGCAGCAATCTCAGCGTGCTATCGGTTGGCAGTTTCCTGCGGCATCGTTTGCCACAGCTGCAGTGGTGGTGTTAGCTCTGGGATTGTGGATGAATCAGCCCGAACAGAGCGTTTTTACACCGACAGTTATGGATGATATGGAGCTGCTGTCGGCAACGGATGAGCTGGAGTTTTACGAAGAGTTGGAGTTTTACCAATGGTTGGAGATTGAAAACGATGCCGCTTGAACGCAGGTCGCTGAAATTGCTGGCGGGCCTGGTTGTCGGCGCCCAGATCGCCATGGCAGGTGTGGTGGAGGCAGCCGAGGCACCATCTATGGAGCTGCTGGAGTTTCTCGCCGAGTGGGAGTCGGAAGGGGGTGAATGGTTAGATTTTACCCAGCTGGAAGCGATGCCTCTGGATGAGGCCGGTCATGATCAAGCGCAAAACCGGGAGCTGGAACAAGGGCAAGCGAAGGTACGACAAAAGGTACGGCAAGAAGGTGCGACAAGATGAATATGATGAAGCGAACAGTGATTGGCCTGGCATTGAGTCTGCTGCTAACCAGCGGCAGCGCTGTTTTGGCCGCGGCTACTGAGCCGGTGCCCTGGTCCTCTTTGAGCGCCGAGAAACAGCAAATTTTGGGTAAACTCGCTAAGCAGTGGGATACGCTAGCCGTGCCGCGTCAGCAACGTCTGCTGCTTGGTGTAGAGCGCTGGCGGGGCATGAGTGCCGATCAGCGTCGTGTGGCGCTAGATCGGTTGAAAAAATGGAAGGCGCTTAAACCGCACAAGCGCGCGATGATTCGTGAGCGCTACAAACGGTTTCGTGCATTGCCGTCTAAGGCGCGTCACAAACTGCGCAAAACGCGACACTGGTTTAAAAACCTCCCTGAGAAGAGGCGTCATGAGTTGCGTCACAAATGGCGCAGAACACCTGTGGATCAGCGTCGGCGGATACTGAAGCAGCATCGTCGTCACCATTAACTCGGTGCACCTTGCTTGCCGGTGGCTGCCTATCTAAAAGGGCAGTTATCGGTCGGGGTTAGAGTCTCCCCCTCTCTTTTGGGCACCTGCCGCCGCAGCAGATTAACCACAGCTCATTTCATATCCAACAAAGTTACAACGGGAAGCCCGCGCTGTTTTGGGGTAGAATTCGACGTAGCGTGCTCGTTTAGCTTTTTTTTTGCGAAATGTCATTCCGACAATTCTAGTTATATCAACAAGTTAAGCTTTTGCCGCCTTTCCGTTGTGAAATGTTCAGGTTAATAAGGGTTGAGAATATGGCTAGAGTTATCGCAGTTGCCAATCAGAAGGGTGGTGTCGGTAAAACCACCACCTCCATCAATCTCGCAGCATCGTTGGCTGCGACTAAATGCCGCATCCTGCTGATCGATCTTGACCCTCAAGGCAATGCGACCATGGGCAGTGGCGTGGATAAATATGAGTTGGCGTTATCGGCTTATGACGTGCTGTGTGGTGACGTAGCCATATGTGATGCGGTCGTGAGCAGCGACACAGCCGGCTATACGCTGCTGCCCTCCAATGCGGATCTAACCGCAGCCGAGGTGGGCTTGATGCAGCTTGCGCAGCGTGAACGGCGCCTCACACGGGCTCTTTCGAGCGTTGCCGACGAGTACGACTATATTTTGATTGACTGTCCCCCTTCGTTGAGTATGTTGACGGTCAATGCACTGGTCGCCGCCGATGGTGTGATTATCCCCATGCAGTGCGAATATTATGCGCTGGAGGGGCTGTCGGCTTTGATGGATACCATCGAGCAGATTCGTCAAACGCTGAATCCGGGCCTCAAAATAGAGGGGCTGTTGCGAACCATGTACGATCCGCGTAATCGCCTGACCAACGATGTCTCCGAGCAGATGACCAGTCACTTCGGCAAATTTGTCTATCGCACTATTATCCCACGCAACGTCAGGTTGGCGGAGGCACCAAGCCATGGTCTGCCGATATTGCACTACGATCGGGCGTCGCGGGGTGCTATGGCTTACTTGGCGTTGGCGGGTGAAATCCTCAGAAATCGCGAGCCCAGAGTGCAGGCAGCAGCCGTATGAGTGGGAAAAAACGTGGCCTGGGACGCGGACTGGGTGCTCTGATCGGTGATATCCAACCTGCCGCAGCTATTGGTGAGAGCAAAGACGGTGACGGTGAGCAGTTGCGCCATCTGCCGGTGGATGTGCTGCAGCGTGGTAAATACCAGCCGCGCACGGACATGCGCACAGAATCGTTGGAGGAGTTGGCCGACTCTATTCGCGCTCAGGGCGTTGTACAGCCCATCGTGGTGCGTGGCCTGACTCAGGGTGGTTATGAAATCATTGCCGGCGAACGACGCTGGCGCGCAGCTCAGCTCGCTGGTTTGCACGAAATACCCGCCGTGGTGCGCGATGTATCGGATCAAGCGGCCATCGCTATGGCGCTTATCGAGAACATACAGCGCGAGGATCTCAACCCCATTGAGGAGGCGTTGGCACTACAACGCTTGATCGATGAGTTCTCGTTGACCCATCAGGAAGCCGCCGAGGCTGTCGGTCGATCGCGTACCGGTGTCTCCAATCTGTTGCGTCTGCTTGAGCTAAATGGCGACGTGAAACGCTTTCTTGAGTGTGGGGACCTTGAGATGGGCCATGCGCGGGCGTTGCTCAGCTTGCATGATGCGTTGCAGCGCGAAGCGGCGGCGCAAGTTATCGCCAAAGAGATGACTGTGCGCGAGACTGAGCAGTTGGTTCGCAATCTGCAATCCAGGGCTGCGAATGGCGCTGCTGGGGATGGCAAGCAGGAGGTCGATTCAGACATCCGCAAGCTGGAAGAGGAGCTGGCAGAAAAAATCGGGGCCAAGGTAAAGTTTCAACATTCAGCTAAAGGCAAGGGTAAATTGTTGATCCATTACAACAGTCTGGATGAGCTGGATGGCATACTGGAGCATATCAACTAGTCGTCGCGATCTCCCGAGTCTGACAGGCTCTAAATTACTCTGGCACGCTTGGCGGGATTTCCTGAGTTATTGAACCGATCAAAGTATCCTACACCCATGTATACCGCACACTTTGCCCTTCAAAGCCATCCCTTTCGCCCTACTGTTGACCCCAGATTTCTCTATTGGAGCGCCGCGCCAATGGAACGCGCGTGAATGGCGAGATGATCGGTATGCATGTTTTGAAAAGTGGAGATCTGATTACTATCGGCCCTCATCAATTGACCTATATTGACCAGCAGCATGACCAACAGCAGACTGGCTAACGTGCCAAAGCTGAAATTTTCATGGTGTGGCGCTTTGCTGGTCGCCCTGTTGTCTCTCCCCACAGCCGTCGGAGCAGCGCAGGATATTGTGCTGGTGCTCGACAATTCATCGAGCATGACGCAGAGTGATCCCCATTTTTTGGCACGCCTGGGGGCGATCGAACTGATCGATACGGTGGCTGATGGCACGCATGTTTCCACCCTATTTTTCGACGAATCGGTGCATATTGCGGTAGAGCTGACGGATGTTAATGGACCGCAACGGGCCGATCTGCTTGGCAGCCTCGGCCAGGTCCATTACGGTAGTGATCTGGCCAATATCCCTGAAGCGTTGGCGCTGGCGCTCAAGGCGCTGCAACGCAGTCGCGAAAGCGGCGTAAGCCAAGCCATTGTGTTGCTGAGTGATAGTGCCGTTGCTACAGGCCGCGCTGAGCAAGATCGGGTGAAAAGCAGTTGGCTTAATTCGCAATGGGTGGAGGATGCCAAACGTAGCGGTGTACGCCTGTTTGCTATTGCGCTGACAGATAAAGCGGATCGCGCAATGATGCGCTCACTGGCGGAGCAGACCGGGGGCGACTATTTCTTCGCTGAAGATGGGCAGATGCTGCTGCAGCTCTTTCGCCGCATCGCCACAATGCTTGAAGCTCGCGAGAAAGGCGTTGCACGACAGGAGGTTGCACCAGCACCGGTTGCCCAACCATTGGTGCACCCGACCCCGGCTGTTGTCCCGCAACTGTTGCCGGAACAGCAGCCGGAAAAAGTGCCAGAGCAGACGCGTGACAACACAATACCGTTGATGGGGTGGGGGTTGTTGTTTGTGTTGCTGGGGTCGCTCGCTGCTTTTGCTTATTTGAAACTGGTGAGACCGGTTAGCGTGATGCGTTTTCGTGGTAGCGAAAAGCGTGCGCCGCAACAGCAAGCTTTTTTGTACGACATAAACAGTGTGACCTCACGTTATAGTCATGAGGTTGGACCCAAAACGACAGTTTTGGGTCGTGTTGAAGGGCCTTCTTTGGATGATATTCAGTATCTTGTTGTGGCCCGGCCAACGATTGGTCGCCGCCAGGCTATTATTGAGCTGAAAGGTGGGTCTTATTGGATTTCAGATCAGAACAGCGTTAACGGTACCTACGTCAACGGTAAAAAAATCACCATATTGAAGCGTCTGCGTCATGGGGATCGCGTCCGTCTGGATCGGTATGAGTTTGAATTTGTCGTTCCCGCCCAAGCCAATGAAGAGGAGGCCAAGTTGGCTGCCCCCTCAGTGCGGACTGTCAGGGCCACTGTTGGTGCAGAGGCAGCTCGCGCAGCGCCATTATCACGGCCCTCTTCTGCTTCTGCCGTTGGGACAGGTGATAGGGCTGCAGGCCCCGCTAAAGTGACTCTTTTCGCTAAACGTGCAGCTGCTGCTGATGAAGAGATCACTGTCATGATGGGGAGTGGCGCGAGGCGGAAAAATGAGGTAGGTGTGATCCCCGACATTTCTGACACGTCTTGTGCCGTCGTGGTTGATGGGGGTGATGTCACGACTCAGTGGTCTGCAAATGCAGACTGTATCGAGTCAGGTGACGATGACACCGTTTTGGTTACCGTCAGCATACCTGTGCTTGAGCCAACTCAAGAGCCGGTCGGTGATAAAGGCGTGCAGCAGGGTCGTGGCCGAGGGTGGCCAGAGCATGGCCAGGGGGAAGGGTTAAGCGCTAAAAAGGGAAGGCAGGACTAAAAGCGCACGCCCGCCCTTGCACTGTATGACGTGGCGTCGCCAGTTTTGTCGACCTCAAGTGCCAAATTGATCAGCAAGAACTGTACATTGATCCCGGCGAAAATTTTCTTTTGGCCGAAGCTCTCCTCTTTCAGCGTAGTCGTCGCTTTGGGGTCGCTGCTCAGCCACTGGTGGCCGATGCCCGCGTAGGGGGTGAACATCGCGAA
>JAADGQ010000079.1 GCA_013152295.1 Gammaproteobacteria bacterium
AGCACATCCGCGCTCCCCGATTTACTGGAGATTGAGCGATTACCATGCTTGGCCACCACTCCTCCCGCCGCCGCCACAACAAAGGCACTGGCCGTGGAGACATTAAAGGTATGCGCAGCATCACCACCCGTGCCACAGGTATCGACGACATGATCACCCGTAACCTCGACACCCGCCGCAAGCTCGCGCATCACCTGAGCTGCGGCGCTGATCTCATCCACCGTTTCACCCTTCATACGCAGACCGATGAGAAAACCGCCAATTTGCGCGCCGCTCGCCTGACCCGACATGATCGCCCGCATCACATCCGCCATCTGCTCCTGAGTGAGATCCTGTCGCTCAGTAACCGCTTTTATCCCCTGCTGAATGTCCATCGCTACCTCGCTCGTCAAATTGAAGCGTCTAAAAAGTTACGCAGCAGGTCGTGACCGTGCGCTGTCAAAATGGATTCGGGATGAAACTGCACGCCCTCCACCGCCAGCGTTTTATGGCGTATACCCATAATCTCGTCGACACCGCCACTGGCGTTTATTGTCCATGCCGTCACCTCAAGACAGTCCGGTAGTGTTGCCTGCTCAACCACCAACGAGTGGTAACGGGTCGCCTCAAACGGATTGCTCAGCCCTCGAAACACCCCTTGGTCACAATGGTGAACCATCGATGTTTTACCGTGCATAATCTGACCGGCATGTACGATGCTGCCACCAAAAGCCTGAGCAATGCTCTGATGGCCAAGGCAGACACCCAAAATCGGCACGACACCGGCGAAGCGCTGAATAGCCGCAATTGAGACGCCCGCCTCGTTGGGCGTACACGGACCGGGGGAGATCACAATATGCGCTGGAGCAAGCTGTTCCATCTGTTCGATGCTGATCTGGTCGTTGCGATGCACCTGCACATCAACACCGAGCTCACCAAAATATTGCACCAAATTGTAAGTAAAGGAGTCGTAATTATCGATCATCAACAGCATAACGATCACCCACCTTGCCTGTCGCCGTAACCGGAGTCTCTATCCAGATCGTCGCCCACCATCGCAACCGCTTTGAAGATGGCACGCCCTTTGTTCATGCACTCCTCCCACTCGTTGGCGGGAACGGAATCAGCGACAATACCGGCACCCGCCTGGATGTGTAGCTCGCCATCTTTAATCACTGCTGTACGGATAGCGATCGCCGTATCCATATTACCGTTCCAGCCGATGTAACCCACAGCACCACCATAGACACCGCGCTTTACGGGCTCCAACTCATCGATGATCTCCATCGCCCTGATCTTCGGCGCACCGCTTAATGTGCCCGCAGGAAACGTTGCGCGCAATACATCGATCGCCGAGCGCCCCTCCTGCAGCTTGCCAACCACATTGGAGACGATATGCATAACATGGGAGTAACGCTCGATGAGCATATTTTCGGTCAGCTTCACGCTACCCGTTGCGGCGACGCGGCCCACATCGTTGCGCCCCAGATCGATGAGCATCAGATGCTCGGCCAACTCTTTCGGGTCGGCGAGCAAGTCGCGCTCAAGAGCCTGGTCCTGCGCTTCGTCAGCCCCTCGCGGACGGGTTCCGGCAATCGGCCGCACCGTCACCTCTCCATCCTCCAGACGCACCAGTATCTCGGGGGAGGAGCCAACAATATGGAAATCACCCAGATTCATAAAATAGAGATAGGGCGACGGATTCAGACAGCGCAGCGCGCGATAGAGGTTGAGCGGCGCAGACTGGAACGGTACCGAGAGGCGCTGGGAGAGCACCACCTGCATCACATCTCCCTCGACGATGTACTGTTTGACTCGATCAACTGCGGCCTCAAAATCCTGCCGCGAGAAACCCGAGCGAAAATCTGCTTCGTCAACGGGCTGCTCAGAGACGCGCTGCGGCGCCTGCGCCCGGCCACTTAAACGCCGCGCCAACTCTTCCAGGCGTTGCTTGCCAGAGGCATAAGCAGAAGCGTCTGCGGCATCCACGTGAATGATGATGTAGAGCTTGCCGCTCAGGTTGTCAAAAACCACAACCTCATCAGAGACCAGCAGCAGTATGTCGGGGGTATTCAGCGTCTCGGGGTTCAACGCAGACAGGCGAGGCTCCACATAGCGCACCGTGTCATAGCCGAAATAGCCCACCAAGCCGCCGGTAAAACGCGGCAGACCCGGCACATCAGGCATCTCGTAACGAGACTGGAACTGCTCGATCCATGCAAGCGGATCAGCCGTCGTCGCCTGCTCGATCACCTCGCCATCCTGCTCCACGGTGATCTGCTGATCCACGACTTTCAGCAGTGTGCGGCATGGCAAGCCGATAATCGAATAGCGACCCCATTTTTCGCCGCCCTGCACGGACTCAAAGAGGTAGGAGTAGGGACCATCAGCAAGCTTAAGATAGGTGCTCAGCGGCGTATCGAGATCAGCCAGCACCTCTTTCATCAACGGAATACGGCTGCAACCGCGTTGCACCAGCAGATCAAATTGTTGTTTGTTCATTGTTTGATTCACCCACAAAAAATTATTGGAACAGCTCACCCGCTTACGCGATGTAACGACTTAACAACGCCATCGCTCGCCGGGTGCACTCCTCATAATATTTTTTTCGTGGGTGGAACAGACCACAAGCAATCTCTTATTTTCAGCAGGCCAAAGAACGTTCGATCAAGCCGACAACAGTGGCAACAGCTCAGTTAGCGAATCGATCACCGCATCGGGATTGGCATCGCGAATATCCATCCCGTGATTGTAGCCGTAACTCATGCAGACGATGGCGAAGCCTGCCGCCCGCGCTGCTTTTACGTCACTCACTGAATCACCCACCATGAGTGCCTGCTCAGCGGGAACCCCAAAAAACTCAGCCGCGTGCAGAAGTGGCAGAGGATCAGGTTTCTTTTTGGCCAGCGTGTCACCACTGATCACTATCTCAAAGTTATCGTAAATACCCATCGCTTTAAGCAGTGGCTCAGTGAACGCGGCGGCTTTATTGGTTACACAGCCCAATCTAAACCCACTCGCCAGCAATGCCTGCAAGCCTTTACTGATACCGGGATAGAGTGCACTGCGCAGGCTGGTATTCTGCGCGTAGACTTTCATGAAATAGGGAAACGCTTTGGCGTAAAGATCCGCGTCGGGCTCGCCTTCGAGCTGCCCTAACAGTGCGCGCTTAACCAAGCGTTCGACACCATTGCCTACCCACTCGCGCACTTTGGCATCACCCCAACGCGGCTGTCCGATGTGCATCATCATCTCATCAACGCTGAATGCCAAATCTGGCACCGAATCCACGAGGGTTCCGTCCAGATCGATCAGAATCATTTTTCTATTCAGTAACCCGACACCGGCCATCTAGGCAGTCTCCGCAGAACCCACCCGCAACATCAAGCTTTTGCCAACTCGGCACGCATCGCATCAATGGTTGCTTTGTAGTCTGCCGTGCCAAAAATTGCAGATCCTGCGACAAATGTGTCAGCACCAGCCTGTGCGATTTCACAAATATTGTCCACTTTCACGCCACCATCAATTTCAAGCCGAATAGGCAGACCGCTGTCGTCGATCAGTTGGCGCGCTTGGCGAAGTTTATCGAGCGCACCAGGAATAAATGACTGCCCACCAAAGCCGGGATTGACAGACATAATCAGGATCATGTCTATCTTATCCATTACATGTTTAAGGCAATCCAGTGGCGTACCAGGGTTAAAAACCAAGCCTGATTTGCAGCCCAATTCGCGAACCAGCGACAGACTGCGGTCGATGTGTTTTGAGGCTTCAGGGTGAAAGGTAATGTAGTTGGCGCCCGCTTTTGCGAAATCGGGGATGATGCGATCAACCGGCTCGACCATCAGATGGACATCGATCTCGGCCGTCACACCATGCTTGCGTAGCGCATCGCACACCAAAGGTCCGATAGTCAGGTTGGGCACGTAGTGATTATCCATCACGTCAAAGTGCACGATGTCTGCGCCTGACGCGAGCACATTGGTCACTTCATCTCCCAAACGGGCAAAGTCTGCCGATAAGATTGATGGTGCTATTTTAAAATCTGACATAGATAGAAACCCTTGATGATATCTGGATAGGTTATTCAACAATCCTGAGCAACGGCTATTCGACACAGCACCAATAGCGCTGACCCGGCCAGGAAACCAAGCTAACGAACTCTACATGATCGAAGCAAATTTTTCACCCGCCAAGACCAAAGCCCGTCTGCGCAGCAACGTAATAGTAGTTCTACTCATAGCTGTATTGACGCTGACAACCACAGCCCAAGCAGAAGAGGGCAAGACGAAGACCAGTACGCCCAAAGCGCCCCCGCAAAGACTCATGGAGGCGGATGATCCAGGGGTTGCTCAGTGGCTAAGCGTCAATGAGCAGCAGATAGTCGCCATCTACACCGAGGAGCAAGCAGGTCGAAATTTTGGCGGGGTTATCATCATCGGGGACGCCGCAATGCACCCCAACTGGCCCGATGTCATCGCCCCCCTGCGCAGAGGGCTGCCGGAAGCGGGTTGGGCAACGCTGTCGATAGCGTCTCCCGATATTGTGGCGGATACAAAAAAACAGGGCGAGCTGTTAACGCAGCCCATAACGGCTTACATCAACGCTGCCGTACAGCTCTTCCAGAGCAAGCGCATCCAAAACATCGCTGTCATTGGGTACGGACTGGGCGCCAACTTAATCGCCACCTATCTAAGTCAAAACAGATCGAAGCAGGTTATCGCATTCGTGGCCATCAGCCTCGATGGAAGGAAGATTCCAGATACGCTTCTCAGTGCACCTTTCCTAAAAAATATATCGATACCGATTCTCGATATATATGGCAGCAACGACTTCAGAAGAGTCATTCAAAAAGCACACTCTCGCGCTAATAGCATATCAAAAGCGCGCAATCGCAATGAAGGCGCGCTAGCCGTATCAACCGGTGTGCTAGCACACACGAGTGTCGAGAGCAAAAATAGCGACATCACCTTTCGCCAATTAAAAGTTGCGGGAGCTGATCACTTTTTCACTGGGCTGGAACCTGTATTGGTTCGCCGCATCGGCGGCTGGCTGAAACAGCATGCGGGTGTAAGCAAGAGTATGAAATAAAAAAGCCCCCGAAAGGAGAACCTCACGGGGGCTTCTGCAGCTGCGCTAACAGCTGTATAGCATTACGAACCTACCGTCAGCCCTTTGCGTGCCAAACTCCACTTCACCGCAAACCACGCACCGGTAAGAATTACTGCCGTAGCAATAATGTCAAGCGGCGACGTCATCGGAAAGTGGTAGTACTGCGGATCCACCGAGCCGGAAATCCAGACGTAGCGTTCAATCCAAGTACCCAGCATGATACTGCAAGCAACCGCCACGATAACCGTCGGGTTATGTCTGTTCGGCTTAAATACAAATGTGCAGAAGGGAATGATGAACTTCAGTGCCAAGAATGTCCACCACAGCGGGCCAAGCCCATCGATCATCGCCCAATAACGACCCATCTCGAACGGCAAGCGGCCATACCACATGATTAAGTACTGAGTGAAATAGAGGTATGTCCACAAAATCGTCATCCCCAGCATAAACTGAGCCATGTAGTTATACACATAATAGGGAACGGGAACTTTCAGTTTTCCTGAACGATTCAAAAAGAAAACAAAAACCGTAAAAAAAGCCAAAAAGAAATGGAAGTTGCTTTGAAAATGATAAGCACCATAACTTGCGCTATGCCAGCCCGGAATCATCGTCATTTCAAAATCCCACGCAACCATTGACCCATAGAGAAAGTACCCAAAAGGAATCAACAGCGCGATATTACGAAAACGTCGCTGGGCACTATAAGAATCGTCAATTTCACTAAGACGCTGATACTTAATAAACAGCATGTAGAGAGCAACGATTGCAACAAACCCCAATACCTCACGCAGCACCAAAAAGGTGTAGTTATGCCATCCAGACAAGTGATGATCAGGATCATGGGCATGAGCCAGCCACGGGAACGTGTTCTCTCCTCCCAGCAACAATATAACCAACAAAACACCTGCAACCGGGAATAACACCCACAATGCACAGGCCAGATCCCTCACCTGAAAGCGCCACTTCCCGTTGACTAGATGCAGAAGAGCAGAGAACGTCACCCCTCCCAGCGCAAGAAAAAGGATCAACAAAAAGTTAGTCGTAATAATGGACCAGCTGCCAAAATTTTCCATGGTTTTCCTCGGATTTTAACTTTACCCCGCATGGCCAGCCCCACCAGCCATGCGGAAAATCTAAAGCTTAACTAGTTCGTCTAAATAGAAACCATCATCGATTAGAGCTCCACAAATAGCAGCGACTACTTGGCTGCTGTTTGCGTCACCGAAGGTTTCTCTTTAGTCAGAGCATTACGCACGTAGTTAACGACATGCCAACGCTCATTGACAGACAGATCATTGGAGCCACGCCCCCCGTTCGTCACGCCGTAAGCCGGCATGACATAGCTACCAAACGTGATTGTTCCGAAAATCCAACCTTCGGTTAACGTTTTTTGCACGTAATCATCCGTCAAATCAATTGCGCCAATTTTTGGGCTGACTGGCGAATCCGCCTTGCCCGTCAAGCCATGACAAGCAGAGCAATAGATACGAAACAAAGTACGTCCTGTCTTCAACGACTTATCAGTCACAGGAAAGGGATTGGTCAACGTTTTGGCCTCTTCCCGATTCGCCACCTGGGTGGGAATTCCACCAATCGGAACCGAGCGTGCGGGGAAAGGCACCATCTCGCCCTCCTGCGGCTTGATATTGGGCTGATTCATCATGTCCTGAGACCAAGGCCAAGCATAAGCAAGAGCCGGGCAAAGCAATGCACCGACCAACAACAATCTAGTCAATTTCATTGTTTCACCTCTTCACGAATTTCAAGAACCTTATGCTTTTTGAATAGCTCCTTGGTGCTCTCCAAGTCCGCTTCATCCATCTCCACGATCACGCCGATTTGGTCGATGCACACTTTTTCACTGTATAGGCTGCTGCGTTTTGTCATAAAACGACCACAAACCATGAGCGAAGTAACCGTGAACAACACAGCAAACAGGATCATCATCTCATACGTCAACACAATATTGCTGGGTAGCGGCACAACCGGCTTGCCCCCCTGAGGCTGAACTAAAAAGTTAGCCTGTGCCGACGACAAAAAGGTGAAACCGAAGGTAATCCCGAATATCGCACCGGCAAGGGTGAAATAGGGAACGGGAGCGGACCTCTCTCCGAGTACCTCCTCAATCTCCGGGTGCTCGATAGGCGACTTCAACGTCACATCATCGATTGATACCCCAGATAATTTACCCTCTTTGATATCCGATATGGCGCAGAAGGCCTCTTCGAAATCGCTAAACAACCCCATTATTCGACATTTACTCATGATTAGGCCCCCTCTAAACCTGGTGTTCCAGAACCGGATGGCGTCGCCTTGTTGCCCTCTTCATTTTTAACAGGCGCAGCACTACCCTCTTCTGAAGCTGCAGACCCCGCCTCACGCTTACGGTGATAAACCATCTCCTTAACCTCGTACATAGATACTGAAGGAAATATCTTCACAAACGTCAGGAATAGCAAACCAAACCAACCAAAGCTACCAAACACGATCCCCCACTGCACCACACTCGGCCACATGACATCCCACTGGAAAGGGTGGTAAGAGAGTGACAATGTGGGCGTCACGATCATCCAACGCTCGAGCCACATGCCCAAATTAAGGACAAGCGAAACAACGAACATCGTTGGCATATGACAGCGGTATTTTTTAAATGCCAGCATAAACGGCACAACAGAACCGCAGAAGAGCATCAACCAGAACCAGAATGAGTACGGCCCGGTAAATTTAGAGATCAACAGCTCCTTGGAAACCATGTCATGGCCATACCAAATCGAAGCAAACTCAATAAGGTTGAGGTAGGTCCAAACCATTGCTATCGCAAACGTAAGCTTACAGATCTTCTCCATGATTGCGATTGTCATGTACTTCTCAAAGTAGAAGAAGTAACGAAGCAAAATGAAGAGCGTAATGATCGCAGCACAGCCTGAGTACAACGCACCCGCTACAAAGTAAGGAGGGAACGAAGTGACGTGCCAGCCAGGCATAATAGACATCGCGAAATCCGAAGATACGATCGAGTGAACCGAAACCGCCAACGGAATTAGAAAACATGCCATCAACATGTACGTTTTACGAAAGTTCCGCCACTGACGATCATCACCTCTCCAACCCATCGACAACACTGTGTAGAGCTTTTTACGCCACCCTTTCGCATTGTCACGACAGATCGCCAAATCGGGAATCATGCCGATGAAGAGGAATAGTGCAGATGAAGTCAGGTAGGTCGTGATCGCAAAAGCATCCCAGACCAACGGGGAACGGAAATTTGGCCAAATACCACGATCGGTGACATACGGGATAACCCAGTACATGTTCCAGACACGACCCAAGTGAATCATGGGGAACAGGCCTGCGGTCATCAGCGAGAACGTTGTCATCGCTTCCGCAAAGCGATAGATCGGTTTCCGCCAGTCCGCATGAATGATATGCAAAATAGCAGATAGCAACGTTCCGGAATGGCTCATGCCAATCCAAAAAATAAACGTCGCGATATACAGATCCCACATATGTGGATTGTTCAGATTGGTCACACCCATACCAGTCTGGTACTGGTAGATTTCAGCCACAACAGCGACAGACAGCATCGCTAAACACAGACCAATTGCTACCCAGTAAGCGGGACGAGGGTTCTCCATACTTTTGAGAACATCCTTGTTAATCTCCGCCCACTTTATATTTTCGTCAATATCTTTCTCATTAATATGCATGAGGTCATCCGCCGATCAATTAGTTACTATTTAGTTACTGGTGGAATGAAGACGTTAGGTCCCTTAACACTAGACCTCACGCACACGATCCAAATACATCACGCAGGGCTCTGTATTTAGCGACTCAAACACCCGGTAGCCACGCAGCTCTTTGTTCTGCTTACTCTGCTCAGTAGTACCCAACTTAACCTGGTACTGCTTCCACAGCTGGCTGACTTTACTATTCGGATCCTGCAAGTCACCAAACTGAATCGCCGAGGTCGGACATGTCTGCGCACAAGCGGTCGTGAACTCACCATCTACCAACTCGCGCTCTTCACGCTGAGCAGTATCTTTGGCTACGCGAATACGCTGAATACAGAATGTGCACTTCTCCATCACTCCCTTGTCACGAACGGACAGGTCCGGGTTCAACTGTTGATCCAGCGGCGCTGGCCAAGAAGTTTCGTAATAGGAGTAGAAATTAAAGTAACGCAGACGGTATGGGCAGTTATTCGAACAGTAACGCGAACCAATACAGCGGTTATAAACCTGAGCATTCAAGCCATCCGGGGTATGGTAAGTTGCTGCGACAGGACAGACTGGCTCACACGTCGCCGCATTACACTGCTGACACATCATCGGTAAAAAACTAGCGCCGTGCTCCTGAAACTCCTGATCATCTGCACCAAGGTCAGGCTCATCCCAATAGCGCTCAATACGCAACCAGTGCATGCCCTGATCTTTGGCAAACTTCTCTTCACCAACGACGGCCAAATTGTTCTCCGCGTAACAAGCGATAGAACAGGCATTGCAACCAATGCATTTATTCAGATCGATGGCCATCCCGAAGATGTGTTCATAATCATGAAAACCGCCCTCTTCGATACCCTGGCGATAGCGAGTCCAATCATTTAATAAGTTACTAAGCGACACTGTTACCGCCCCCCTCAGTGTTTTTAAATACTTCAGCGGTCACGGTGCTAACCAGTTTGCGACCCACCTGGCTCTCACTGTCACCCATATGTATGAGCGTACCCTTGTCGCTAGCGTTCGAGACTTTCACCCGAGTGCCGTACAAAGCCAATTCCCCGGTTTTGTTTTCCGTCACCTGGCTCAAAATCTTCAGTGGGTTAACGCCTCGGCCTTTCGCATAACGCCCATACTGCTCATGCCCCCGCCCCATCGGCACCGCAACAACATTTGGGTGAACGCCCCTGTGAACATATACTTTGACCTTGATCGCCCCTTGACGGGATTCAACCTTGATCATGTCACCATTGGTGACACCCATTTTGGCTGCCGTACTCGGGTGAATCTCAGCCCAAGACTCCCAAACAACCTTGGAGATCTGATCAGGTGCCTCTTGCAACCAAGGGATATTGGCATGACGACCATCCCACATACCAAGACGCGCAGATGGTGCTAGATGCATTGGGTAACTAGGGTCAGCCTTGTGTTCAGAAACTTCCGAAGCAAACGGATTGCTCTGTAACGCTCCCTTATCAAGCTGAATCGAAACAGCACCCTTCTGCAAAGAGCCTTGCCAAAAAGCCTTAGTACCCAAGCCTCCGGTGATAGCTTCCGGTGTAGATGAAAAAGCATCACGCAAGTAAGCATAGTAATCATCAAACCCTGTGTACTCTTCAACACCACGCGCTTTAAGCAGAGACAATACAATATCGCCAAAACCACGTGTATCGTCGTAAAGCTGCTTCATCAACGGCTGCTGTATCGTAACGTCTGTTGTCTGAGTGCTTCCCCCGACATCAGCGACATGGGTACCCCAATCTTCCAACGAAGAGAGCAACGGTAAAACCAAGTCGGAGACCGCTGCTGTCTCATCAAGAAACATTGACAGCGTAACCTTAAAAGGAACATCCGCAAGATTGTCCACAAGACCGAGATAGTTCGGTGCAGTATGTACAGGGTTTGTACCGTGGAAGAAGACAACATCGTACTGTTTTTTACCGAGCGCGCTGGCAAAGCTCAGTAGATCCCGGCTGCTGCCCGCTTTTGCTGCCATCTGTGGGAATGGAAACGTACCGCTCGACTCAATGGTTTTGCCGACATTGCCTAGAATCACATTCAACAGGGTGACCGCCGCTGTGGCATTATAGCCATCGCGCTGACCTTCGGTGGAAGTACCTGCAAGCACCAAGCTTGGCGACTTCGATTTTAAAAGCCCTGCGATTTTTTCGATACGCTCTTCAGAAATGCCCGTTACTTTGGCTGCGTAAGCGGGATCATATTTACCGATGAGTCCGCGCACCTCGAGACTGAGTCCACTCGCATCGTAACCCATCTTGTTGACCAACATATTGATCAAGCCATACGCCAAAACGCCTTCGGTTCCAGGAATAACAGGCTGCCACAAATCAGCATTTGCACCGGTCAAACTCATGCTTGGCTCAATCTGCACATGCATACCACGCGGAGCACTTCGAAACTCGCCGTATTGGGTTGAGTAGTGGACAGGTGAACTGGATGCGCCAAGCAGATCAGCTCCGAAAGAGAGCAGCAGCGCAGCCTTGTCAAAGCGATAGTGCGGAGTTGCATCACCCAGCATCTCCGCGTTAACTGCACGAGAGACAGCGCTGTTGATCGCCTCGTAGACAAAATGAGACTTACTACCAACACTTTCGAGGTAAGCATCAAGCAGAACTGACTGGTGGCCGCTCATGCTCCCGCTAAACCACGCAACCCGCTGACCATCAACAGAGGAGGACTTACCGACCCGCTTATCGAGTTCAGCCATCGCCTCATCCCAGCTCACCTCGACCAACTCTTTGCCTTTGCGCAACATGGGCTTAGTAATGCGATCAGGATTGTAGTGCGTCTGCACACCGGCCTGACCCATTTGGCACAATTTACCGCCATTAATCTGCGAAGCAGGATTGCCTTCCAGCTTCAGCACACGCCCCTCACGCACACGCCCATAGATACCACACCCAGCAGAGCACTGCTGACATGTAGACGCATAATAAATACCTATACCCGGAATAACGAACTCTTCCGGAGACATGTAAGAGACAACCTCTTCCTTGCCCTCTTCAAGCGTAACGGTTGTAGGCATATCACATCCAGCCAGCGTTGCACCAACGCCCCCCCAACCCATGACTTTGAGGAAGTCTCTTCGCTTAATCTCATGACCACTCATAAGCTATAACCATCCGTTCTCAAGTTAATCCGCATGTTGTTTATCCCCCAACTAAAATAACAACATTGCCTATTTATGACATTTCCAGCAGTCGCTCGGACCACCGTTCGCCTCATGACAACGCACACAGAAGCCCATATTCAGCGGCTTACGCTTATTGGCGACCGTCATGTTTTTCACATCCCCATGGCAGAACCCACAAACCTCAGAGACATTTTCCACCGGAAGATCAGCATTGAATACAAAACGCCTCAAGTGCTTCTCATGTGTGAAGTGTACGAAATCAGGAACATCATGAACCTTCTTCCATTTTGGTGGCTCACCTTTCTCCCAATATTCCGTCAGCTTTTTAATGCGCGGTTTATCGGTGGCGATCACAGTGTGACAACCCATGCACTTACTGGTTGGCGGGATGCCCGCAACCTTACTTCTCCGCGCATAGGTATGGCAGTACATGCAATTGATTTGATTGACTTTTGCATGCGTGTCGTGAGGAAACTCGATGGGCTGCAGTACATCCTTCCCATCATAGGTGCCCTTAGGAGGAATCGCATCAGCGGCGTTCACCACCATCGGTAGCATCACAGCAAAAGCAAGCAGGATCATCCACATTACTCTTGGCAGGCCACCAGACCTATGCGTATTCGCCTCGCTGGACAAAAATATGCGACTTTCAGACATCTCCACCCTCGACCAGTAATTATCCAATTATAGTTCTAGATACAAACCCAACCAGCCCACAAACTTGTGTCCTATAGACTGATGGCAAATTCAGAGGGAAACAGCACTCCCCCTATAAATACCTGCATCCACGGCATCCAACGTCTCGCGCCAGAAGCTTATTATTATGACCGGGACACTCACTAGGTCTGTCGTGATTTTAAACATATACAAGCATAACCCGCCCGAAAAGCGGACACACCGAGCGCGCATCGTAGAACAATCATCTCACGCTGTCAAACCCAACTGTTTTAGTCGGACTTTACATATAACCGACTCCGCCAAGAACAGATCCAATACCCTTTAGATATTCAAAACGTTACGTCTAATGCTTTTTTACGTTCAACCGATTAAAAAACATAGTTTTCTCGCGTAAGCCCATAACAAGCGGACGCAAAATCGCGGCGCCCAGCAAAAAACCTCTTCCTCTATACCGGATTATCGATGTCGATGAATTCATAATTCACACCAAATTTCTCACCAAGATGACACAGCATTGCCGCTACTCCGTAACGCTCGGTAGCGTGATGGCCAGCAGCAAAAAATGCGATCCCCTCCTCGCGCGCGACGTGTGTCGTGCGTTCAGACACTTCACCGCTCAAATAAGCATCCACACCCAAGCGCGCCGCATCCTCGATATAATCCTGAGCAGCGCCGCTACACCAAGCGATTGTCCTGATATCCTTCCGCCCCCTGTTACCATCAATATACAAAGGCACTCTACCCAAAGCGTTTGCGATCACTTCGCTCAGCGCATCGCCGCTCATGGGTTCCGGCAACCGTCCGTAATAGCCCAGCTTTTGTCCTGGGCCAAAGCGCCCCTCTGTTTCAAAACCAAGCACCGTAGCCAACTGGGCGTTATTGCCAAATATCGGGTGCGCATCCAGCGGCAGATGATAAGCGATCAAGCTCATGCCGCTCTCCAGCAAACAGTGCATACGCCTGCGCTTTGCCCCGACAACTCGCGGACTCTCTCCCTGCCAAAAGTAACCGTGATGCACCAACACAGCATCAGCACCTCGCTGGCGCGCCGCCTCCAGCAACGACAAACTGGCTGTCACACCTCCCACGATGTATTTGACTGATGTCCTTCCCTCAACCTGCAGACCATTGGGCGCATAATCATCGAACAGACTAATCTCCAACAGATTATCCATGTAGGCACATAACTCTCGCAATAAAACCACTGACAGCAACCTCGTTAAATCACACTGCAACAGACCGAAAAATGCACGCTGCTTTTTTCCATTAAAATCATTTTCATGTACACTCCGCCCATGCCTATTCGCGTTTTTCTCTCGTATTTAATGAAGGGGGCAATTGTCGGCGTTGCGCTGGCGTTTGTATTGCACCTATTCTTCACCTACCCCGGAAGCAGCGACAGCCACAGGCCGGTTGTCGAAATCTTAACCACTCAGCATGATGATCAGCAGCAGGGTTCAGATGCTCCACTCTCTTACGCAGATGCTGTTACCAAAGCTACCCCCGCTGTGGTCAATATCTATACCAGCAAAGTTGTCATACAACAACGGTCGCGTCTGTTTGATGATCCCATTTTTCAGCGCTTTTTTGGTGACCGCCTGAAAAGCGTTCCGCGCAAACGACTGGAATCAAGCCTTGGCTCAGGCGTCATTATCAGCAACCAGGGCTACGTGCTAACCAACAATCACGTTATTGAAGGTGCCGACGAAATTCAGGTTGCGCTCAACGATGGCCGAACCACTCAGGCCCAGGTCGTAGGCACTGACCCAGAGACCGATATCGCTGTACTCTTTATCAAGCTCGACGAACTACCCAAGATTCTTATCTCCAAAACAGAGACGTTACGTGTCGGCGATGTCGTGCTGGCTATCGGCAACCCCTTCGGCGTCGGCCAAACCGTCACCCAAGGCATTATTAGCGCAACAGGTCGCAATCAGCTCGGCATCAGCACCTTCGAGAACTTCGTTCAGACCGACGCCGCCATCAACCCCGGTAACTCCGGAGGCGCTCTGGTCAACGCTTACGGAGAGCTGATTGGTATCAACACCGCCATCTTCTCCCGCTCAGGCGGCTCTCAGGGAATCGGTTTCGCCATACCCATGAGCATTGCCATCAATACGATGCAACAGATTATAGAATACGGTCATGCCGTAAGAGGCTGGTTAGGCATTGAAGCACAAACCCTAGAGCCTGCCTTGGCGGAATCATTTGGATTAGGCAATATTGCAGGTGTGGTAGTCGCGGGCGTACTGCGCAACGGACCCGCGGACCAAGCTGGCCTTGAGCCGGGCGATGTCATTACTCACATCAATAAACAACCTGTCAGCAGGGCTAAAGAGGCGATGGGGCTCATCGCCACGATTGC
>JAADGQ010000035.1 GCA_013152295.1 Gammaproteobacteria bacterium
CTCATCGCAAATACGGTCGCTGGCGGCGACGTTTGGGGAAACGCATGATCGCGCGGAGCACAGCCGCGCGTAATCTGTAGATAGAGGGATTGATCGCCGCCACCGTGGCGCTTGATCAGCTCGCCCAACAGCTCGCGCCACTGATCTGCGGAGTGGGGATTAGCGATGCGCACACCAGCCAAGCTGTCGTCGAGACGACGCAGGTGTTCATCGAGACGAAACAGCCTGCTGCCATAAACAGGTATCACTTCGTAAACACCATCACCAAAGACAAAGCCCCGGTCCATAACGGACACATGCGCCTGTTCGGCAGGCATAAAATGGCCGTTGAGGTAGACCTCTCCCGTGATATCACCCATCAGCGTCAGTCGAGCAGCAGCATAACTTCATCAATCAGGCGCTGCAGCACACCACCTTCGCCGACGCTCCTCAGTGCCACCAGCGGGCGTTCAGCAACCCCTTCACCATTCAGTTTGATGCTGAGCGTGCCATAGTTTTGGCCTGCAACAGCGGGGGCAACAATGCTCGGTTTAACATTAATGGTTGACGCCAGCTGAGCGTATTGTCCTCGTGGAATGGTCACGTAGAGATCATCACTGACGCCCAACGGCAGCTGCTCCACTTCACCTTTCCAGATGCGTGCGCTGCTCAGCGTTTTATTCGCACTGTAGAGCCGGTGCGTCTCAAAAAATCGAAACGCGTAGTTCAGCAGTTTTTGGCTCTCTTGCGCACGCCCCTCTTCACTTTTTGCCCCCAACACAACTGACACCAGACGCATGCCGTTGCGCTGCGCCGACGTGACCAGACAGTAGCCAGCGGAATCGGTAAACCCTGTCTTGATGCCGTCAACCGATTTATCACGCCATAGCAGTTTGTTGCGGTTGTATTGGGTAATACCGTTAAAGGTGAATTCACGGGTGGAGTACCACTGGTAGTGGTCCGGAAACTGTCTGATTAACGCATTGGCCAAGCGTGCCATGTCGCGTGCTGTGGTGTAGTGATCTTTGTCCGGCAAACCCGCACTGTTCACAAAGTGAGTGCCTGTCATGCCCAGCGCTTGCGCATGCTGGTTCATCAACGCGGCAAACGCATCTTCACTGCCCGCCACATGTTCGGCCAGCGCCACGCTGGCGTCGTTGCCCGATTGAATAATCAGCCCTTTCAGCAAATTCTCTAACGAGACCTCTTTGTTCACCTCGATGAACATGCGCGAACCCGGCATACGCCACGCCTTTTCACTCACCAACACCTGATCACTCAATTGAATAGAGCCCGACTCCAGCTCGGAGAAGACCACATAAGCGGTCATCAATTTCGTCAGGCTGGCGGGCTCCATGCGTTCATCCGCACGCTTTTCAGCGATAACATAGCCGCTGTTATGGTCCTGAATAAAATAGGCGCGCGCAATAATGGAAGGAACAGCCGGTGTTAATTTAGGCGGCGCGGCAAGCGCTGTGTTGAGACTCAAAAGCAGACAGATCGACATATATAAAATACGCCATCTGCACAAGGGTTTTATCGATACGATACGGGCTACATTCACTGTTCTTCGGTTCTCTGTTCTATTTCATCTCTGCAATTAAAAACAACCTGAGTTCCACAAGCGAGCACAGAACCCGGACAACATATCGCTGCTACGTGGCATCAACCACGACGCTGGCGTTATAAACTTCAATCTGTTTCAGACGGTCCACTAATCGATCCGTCTCAGCCACTGACTCGACAGGCCCGATGCGCACCCGGTAGTAGGTCTGCTCCGCTTCACGCAATGGGCTGATCTGTACCGGGTGAAAAAGGATATTAGCCAAGCGGTTTTTCAGCCGCTCAGCGTTATCATAACGGGTGAACGCACCGACCTGCACGTAGAGGATGGCAGCAGCGGCAGCGCTCTGACCCACGCGATTATCACCGCGACTATTCAAAGCATCACTGGCAGCCGCTGCCCGCCCATCACGCCAGGCACGAGGATCAATCGCCCGCACCTCAACCAATCCGGTTCCTGTGGCCACAATGCCGAGCTTGACCGCCGCCATGTAGGAGAGATCAATCAAACGGTTTTCGTGAAAAGGGCCACGGTCATTCACTTTAACAATGACTTTGCGGTCATTGCGCAGGTTTCTCACCTCCACATAGGTCGGCAACGGCAGCGAGCGATGCGCAGCGGTCATCGCATTCATGTCATAGGCTTCGCCACTTGAAGTGCGACGACCGTGAAATTTGGTGCCATACCAAGACGCGACCCCTTTTTCGGCATAACCGGCACTGCTTTTGAGCGTGTAGTAACGTTTGCCATTAACCGCGTAAGAGTGTGGATTACCATACTTGCTCAACTTTTCGAGCTTTGGCACGGCATCAGCAACGCTCCCTTTCAGCGGTCGCGACGGCGGTCCATCAGTAGGGTTCAACGTGCCACAACCGCTGCTGATCAAAACAGCACAGAGCAGTGCCAATAAAACGGAACGATGCCAAACCGATCTCATGATGCAACTCATACGACTGCTCTACTGCTCGCCAAACGCTTTGCCCTGTTATAACGTACTGAAATGGCTATTTTCATTCACTGCTTCACGTATGCCACGGCTAAGTTGATAAACCGCCATGGCATAGAGTTCGCTGTGGTTATAGCGGGTAATCACGTAAAAGTTATTCAACCCCAGCCAGTACTCAAAACCTGAACGATTTTCAAGTTCAATGAGCGCAGCCAAATGGTCGCGCGGTAGCGCGGCATCCCAACTCACACCATTCGCTTCGAGATCCACCAAGTCGCGCGTCGGTTTGATGCCTTGCGCAACTATCTTTTTATAGCCATCACCTGCGACCTCTGCCTTCACTGTCACCACCTGCCCCGCTTGCCAACCATGCACTTTGAGATAGTTGGCAACACTGCCGATGGCATCAACCGTGTTATTCCACAGGTCACGCCGCCCATCATTGTCAAAGTCCACCGCATAGTGACGGTAACTGCTGGCAATAAACTGCGCTTTGCCCATGGCACCTGCATAAGAGCCTTTGACCGATAGCGGATCAACCCGTTCCTCGCGAGTTAACAACAGGTACTGTTCAAGTTCGCTGCGAAAAAATTTGCTACGCTTCGGATAGGCAAAAGCCAGTGTGCCCAACGAATCCAACACCCGATATGATCCGGTCTGTTTTCCATAGCGGGTCTCAACGCCGATGATCGCAGCGATCACCTCTGCGGGTACACCGTAGGTTTTCTCGGCACGATCCAGCACGGCACTAAAAGCCTCATAGAATTCGACACCGCCTGCAATACGCTTCGCCGTCACAAATATCGGACGGTACTGATGCCACGGCTTGCCCTCTGCTGGCCGTGAAATCGCCTTGATAATATCCTTGCGTAACTTTGCCTGTTTGAACAGAGACTGCAGCTTGCCCGCTTCAAAACCGTGGCGTTCAACCATTTCGGCAATAAATTTCTGCACCTCCTCGTTGTGCCCCAACGGTTCAGCCACTGCCAACGGCATGACTAAAAAAGTAGCTGCGGCAAAAATATACGCTACGCTGAAGAGCGTCCATCTCTCTTTTGTGATCATCTTGTTAATCTATTTCATCCGTATAAAACAAAGGTTATTGGGACATCAACTTACGATGCGTATGGATCGACATGAGGATACCGAAGGAAGCCATCAACGTCACTATTGATGTCCCGCCATAGCTGATTAACGGTAGCGGTAAACCAACAACAGGCAACAACCCGCTCACCATACCGATGTTGACAAAAACATAGACGAAGAAGGTAAGAATAAGGCTACCCGCCAACAGACGGCCAAATGCACCCTGCGCCTGCGTCGCTATATACAAGCCTCTAATCAGAATAAAAAGATAGAGAAGCAGCAACAGACACACACCAATCAAACCAAATTCTTCACTGAATACCGCAAAGATAAAATCGGTGGAGCGCTCCGGTAAAAAATCAAGATGAGACTGCGTGCCGTTCAACCACCCCTTGCCATAGACACCCCCGGAACCGATGGCGATCTTGGATTGAATGATATGATATCCCGCCCCGAGCGGGTCCCGCTCGGGATCGAGAAAGGTGCGCACCCGTGCCCGCTGGTAGTCGTGCATCACCGCCCACAACGCGGGTGCACTGGCCGCCAGCGTAACGGTCGTACCAATAATCAGCCGCCAGCGCACACCAGCAAGAAAAAGCACAAACAGCCCTGATGCGGCGATTAGCAGAGAGGTTCCCAGGTCTGGTTGCGTAGCAATCAACACCACCGGCACCACTACAATCACCATCGCCACGAAAAGCCGCTTCAAAGAGGGTGGCAGTGGTGTATCAGCCAGATACCACGCGACCATCATCGGTACTGCGATCTTCATCAGCTCTGACGGCTGAAAGCGAAACAGACCAAGGTCAAGCCAGCGCTGCGCGCCCTTACCCACATCACCGGCGACCAGTACTGTCAACAGTAGCAGCAGACCGATACAAAACAGCCAAGGGGTCCAGCGCTCCAAAAAATAGGGGGAGATCTGGGCAACCACAACCATCACGGCAAAGGCCAAACCGATACGAATCAACTGGCGCTGCATGAGTGCTTCATTTTGGCCACTGGCGCTGTAGAGAATCAGCAATCCAACTGCCGACAAAACCAGCAATCCAGCCACCAGCGGCCAGTCGAGGTGCAGTTTTCTGGCATACTCCCGATGCTTTACCCCGCCATCGATGCGGCTGTCACCGCGCCCCTGCAGATCAATCATGGCGTGAACCCGGCAGGCGAACTCAACAGATAGGCATCCAACACCTTGCGTGCTATCGGTGCAGCCACTGAGCCGCCGCCACCGCCATTTTCAACGACCACCGCGACAGCAATTCGCGGCTCATCGACAGGTGCAAAGGCAATAAAAAGCGCGTGATCACGCAAGCGCTCGGCAATATCTGCGGAGACGTACTTCTCATCTGCTTTCATGCCAAATACCTGCGCCGTCCCGGTTTTGCCCGCAATCTGATAGGGCGCATCACGACCAATGCGAAAAGCGCTGCCGCGAGGGCTGTGCACCACACTGCGCATGGCCTCGACAATGAAGTCCCAGTTAGCGGGTTCCTGCACCGGCACCTGCCCAACCACCACCGGCTCACGCATCACCTTGCGCGCATCGTGCTGAGACTGTGTTGCCCGCAGCATGTGCACCTGCATACGCATACCACGATTTGCCAACACAGCGCTTGCCGCCGCCAGTTGCAACGGCGTCGCCAAGGTAAAGCCTTGGCCAATCGCGGTAATCAGCGACTCACCAATATACCAAGGCTGGCGGTGGGTCTTGCGCTTCCACTGCCGCGACGGCATCAGGCCAGCCAACTCACCGCTGATATCAATACCGGTCACATGGCCAAAGCCAATCAACGACATGAAATCGTGCATGCGGTCGATACCCAGACGCAGTGCCAAGTTATAAAAATAGACATCGCAAGATTCGCGAATCGCTTTAAGCAAAGAGGTATGCCCGTGCCCCCGGCGCTTCCAGTCGCGATACCTGCGCTCGTCACTCTCCAGCTTGAACCAGCCGGGGCAAAATATCTGTGTCGAAGCTTCGATGATATTTTGCTCAAGCGCAGCGAGCCCAAGAAAAGGCTTCACCGTAGAGCCGGGGGGGTACTGCCCGCGCATGGCACGATTAAACAGCGGTTGATCCCTGGAAAATTGCAGCGCATCGTAGCTCTCCTGATCGATTCCGTTAACAAACAGGTTAGGATCAAAAGTCGGCGTGCTAATCAACGCCAGCACCTCACCGCTACCGGGCTCCAAAGCCACTATCGCGCCACGGTGTCCATCCAGAGCATCCTTGGCAATCGCCTGCAGATTAATATCGATGGTCAGATAGAGGTCTGAACCAGGAACCGGCGGGATACGCTCCAACGTACGCAGCACTCGTCCCTGGGCATTGGTTTCAATCTTTTCATAACCGACACGGCCATGCAGCAGCTTTTCGTAATAGCGCTCCACGCCGGTTTTACCGTAGTGTGTCGTACCGCTATAGTTCGATGGATCAGTAAGCTGCTGCAGCTCCTTAACATTGATACGCGCCACATAACCTACCGAGTGGGCTACCAGATCTCCCATAGGATAGTAGCGACTCAAACGCGCCTTGATATCGACACCGGGGAAACGGTGGCGATTAACCGAAAACCGCGCAGCCTCCTCCTCGTTTAGCTGAAATCGTAGCGGCACACTCTCGAAGCGACGTTTCTGCTGGAGAAACTTGCGAAAACGGCTGATATCCCGCTCGCTGATCTCGATCAGTTTCGATAACGCCGCCACCGTAGCATCAATATCTGCCACACGTTCGGGTGTAATTTCTAATGTAAAAGAGGGGGTATTCTGCGCCAGCAACACACCATTACGGTCAAAGATAAGGCCTCGTGTCGGCGGGATCGGAACAATATTGACACGATTGTTGTGCGATAACGTCGTGAAGTGGTCGTGACTAAAAACCTGCAGGTAGGTCATTCGGGCAATGAGGATCAGCGCCAGCAAAACCATTAAAATCAAAGCCACAACAGAGCGCTGGCTGAATAGCCGACTCTCCAGAATATGATCTCTGATCGTAACGCGACGTACCACAGCGTTTACCCGACTCTGACTGTTGGTGCGACGACAATGCGTCCAACCAATTCACTCAATGCACCACCCGCCAACGCCATTCATACCACCCGGAAGCGCTGCTGAAGATCGCGCAACAGAGGGTAGACAATGGGCCAGAGCAACGCACTGCTCAGCGCGGGCAACCAGTAACTCCAGTCCTGACCGGAGACACCCATCATGCCGTTCACCCAAAACAGTGGCAGTTGATGCAGCAACACCAACGCCAAAACAGCCAGAGATTGCTGCCAGCGAGGATAGACACGAATCCGCCTATGCAGCTTGATCGTCACGTAAGCGACAAGGCTCAACGTCAATGCGTGCTGACCAAGCACCGCCCCGCGCAGCACATCCAGCAGTAAGCCACAAAACCATGCGGTGCCAACACTCACCCGCTGCGGCACGGCCAAACACCAAAAGATCAAAACCACCACCACCCACTCAGGGCGCAACGGCGCGGCCCAATCGGGCATCGGCACAATCGTCAATGACAGTGCAACAATGAAGCTCAGAACGATAACCCAACGACCATGGAGCTGCGGCTGCTTCACTGCGCACCCTCTTCCTGGCCAAGGGCGCACTCATCATCCACGCAATCACCCTCATCCTCCACTGCCTGCACGGTGGTCGGCCATACCAGCAGCACTTCACGGCTATCCTCAAGATGCGCTAGGGGATGAGCGCTGACTTTGGCAAATGGCTCGCCGGGATCACGCACCACCTGAGTGACGATCGCCACCGGATAGTCCCGTGGGAAGCGCCCTCCCAACCCCGATGTCAGCAGCAGGTCGCCCATCACAATATCTGCGTTATTGGGCAGGTGTTGAAGTTCAATAAGCTCCGGGGAGCCACTACCCACAGCGATCGCACGTAGATTATTGCGATTAACCTGAACCGGCAGTGCATGGCTTGGGTCGGTAATCAGCATCGCCTTGCTGGTCAACGGCCCAACACGCACCGTCTGTCCCATAATGCCATACGCATCAAGCAGCGGCTGCCCAACGTAGACACCTTGGCGTCGGCCTTTATTGAGAGTGACCTGACGGGAAAACGGCTCCAGATCCACGGCCAACAGTTCGGCAATCAACACCTTCTCATTCACTTTGATCGATGAATCAAGCAGCTGGCGCAAACGCATATTCTCTATTTTGAGTACATCCAGTTTCTGCAGGCGAACCTCAAGCAGCAGGCGCTGCGCACTCAGGCTGGCATTCTCTTCCAGCAGCTCCTGGCGGGTCATAACATTTTCCGAGAACCATCGCCCAGCGGACACCGGGATGTTGAAGACGTACTGGATGGGGTAAACGAAAAGAGAGAGCGCGGCGCGAACATCTTGCAGATGCTGCTGACGGTGATCCAGGGTCATCAACAATATCGACAGCACCACCAGCGCCGCCAGACGCATGGTAATCGACGGACCGTGTCTGAACAGGGAGATCAAGCTACCAACTACTACGCATTTTTAATATTTGGTTAACCATCCACCGACTAGGCCAACGCTCTCTCCGCCCTCGCTTGAAGGCCTCGAAGTATACGTGAAGATGCGCAACAAATTGAATATTTTACTCAGGCGCACCAGATGCGCGCGTCTCACCACACCGATGCGCAGCACCTATTCGCTGGCGAATACGTCACCGCCAAATTTATCGATCATCTCCAGCGCCCGACCACCGCCACGTGCCACACACGTCAATGGCTCTTCCGCCACGACCACCGGCAAGCCGGTCTCTTCCATCAGTAGTTGATCGAGCCCACTGAGTAGCGCGCCACCACCCGTCAACACCATGCCACGTTCGGCGATATCTGCGCCCAAATCCGGCGGCGTCTGCTCCAAAGCCGTTTTGACAGCGCCGACAATCCCGGCCAACGGCTCTTGCAGCGCTTCGAGAATCTCATTGCTGTTCAAGCTGAAACTGCGTGGAATGCCTTCGGAGAGATTGCGCCCCTTGACTTCAATCTCACGCACATCGTTACCAGGAAACGCTGAGCCGATCTCGTGCTTGATGCGTTCGGCGGTACTCTCGCCAATCAACGTGCCGTAATTACGTCGCACATAGTTGACAATCGCCTCGTCAAAACGGTCGCCGCCAATACGCACAGAGGAGGAGTAGACGATGCCGTTCAACGAGAGAACCGCCACCTCGGTAGTGCCTCCACCAATATCCAGCACCATGGAGCCACTTGCTTCCGCGACTGGCATACCGGCACCGATCGCTGCAGCCATCGGCTCTTCAATCAGAAACACATCGCGCGCACCCGCGCCTGCGGCTGACTCTTTAATCGCGCGCCGCTCAACCTGAGTCGAACCGCATGGCACACAGACCAACACTCGGGGGCTGGGGCGCAGAAAGCGGTTTTCATGCACCTTGTGAATAAAGTGTTGCAACATTTTTTCGGTCACCGTGAAATCAGCGATCACGCCATCTTTCAGCGGACGAATGGCAACGATATTGCCGGGGGTACGGCCGATCATCTGCTTGGCCTCCATACCCACCGCAGAGATCTGCTTGGGGCCACCCGGCCCACGATCCTGACGTATCGCCACAACGGACGGTTCATTGAGCACAATCCCTTGGTCACGCACATAGATCAACGTATTGGCGGTGCCAAGGTCGATCGACAAATCGTTGGAAAACATTCCACGCAGCTGTTTAAAAAAAATCATAACAAAGGGATTATCCTGTCAAACTGGAGACTACCGCTTGTCTTTGACGCTTTTTGCGCCCAAAAACACGCCGAACAAACTCCAAACAAAGCAATTAAAAAAACAAATAGCCGAACCGGCAAACCAAGTACCGTTATCAAAAGTGGTATGAAACAGGCACTTTTTAGCCAACTCATACCAGAGCTTCATAATCGGGGGAATATAACAAATTCTGGCCCTTGATGTGACTACCAAAAGAGAATAGGTTGGCAGCGGGGCCACACCAAAGAGTAAATTGAACAGCGAACAGCTCTCCTTCACCACGATTAACTCTGTACGATTCTGGCGCTACCCCACCGGTAACAGCGGCATCACTGAAGCGACTCTTTATTTTGTCTTACACCGTCTGTATACTTGCCGCCCTTCACAGCCGGGATGGCGGAACTGGTAGACGCGCCGGATTCAAAATCCGGTGGTTTTGCGACCATGAGAGTTCGAGTCTCTCTCCCGGCACCATCTATACCTGTATCTCTCTTGTAGCCTTTCGCACAACTACCACGCAGATCAAAAAACGTAACGGCGCTAAATCGCTTGTTCCAGCAGCGCTTTAGCGCTTATCATTAGCGCGCTTCTCAGCCAACGCGCAAGCCATGAAAAAACAAGAACAAGAGATACAGAAAGATGTGCAGCGCGCTCTGCGCGAGGATATTGGCCACGGCGATGCAACCTCAGCCCTGGTGCCAGAGGCCGCGACCTGCTGTGCCGAAGTGATTAGTCGCGAAGCAGCCATCTTGTGCGGCTGCCCCTGGTTCGACGAAGTGTTCCACCAGCTCGATCTGCGCGTTGAAATCAACTGGTCTGCTCAAGATGGCGACAGCATCGCTGTAAACCAAAAGCTCTGCACCATAACAGGCCCCGCCCGCGCCCTGCTCGGCGGCGAACGCAGCGCGCTCAATTTTCTACAAACACTGTCAGGTACCGCTACCGTAGCGCGCCGCTACGCAGATCGCGTTGCCGACCTGCCGGTGGAGATTCTCGACACTCGCAAGACCCTGCCCGGCCTGCGTCTGGCACAAAAATACGCGACCCGAACTGGTGGTTGTCGCAACCATCGTCTCGGCCTCTACGACGGCATTCTCATTAAAGAGAACCACATTTTTGCCTGTGGCTCGATCAGCGCAGCAATCGACCGCGCCAAACTCTACAACAAAAAAAACCTGCCCATTGAGGTCGAGGTAGAGAACCTGAGCGAACTCCACGAAGCACTGGAGGCGGGCGCCGACATGCTGCTGCTAGACAACTTCACAACCACCCAGCTGCGTGCCGCCGCCAATGCCAACAGTGGCCGGGCGCAGCTGGAAGCATCGGGAAATGTAACGCTCGAAACAGTACGTGAAATCGCTGAATCGGGCGTTGATTTTATCTCGGTCGGCGCACTGACCAAAGACCTGCGCGCCATCGACCTCTCCATGCGCTTCTCCTGAAGCTCTTTTTAACAATCCACAGCTAACAACCCATAGCACCCACAGAGAACAGCACTTCATGTATCTATCCCGATTTTTACTCGCCACCCAGAAAGAGACCCCCGCCGACGCCGAAATCGTCAGCCACCAACTGATGCTGCGTGCAGGCATGATCCGCAAGCTGGCATCCGGGCTCTACACCTGGCTGCCGATGGGGCTGCGCGTGCTGCGCAAAGTGGAAAAAATCGTCCGTGAAGAGATGGAGCGCGCCGGTGCCCAGGAGCTGTTGATGCCAGCGGTGCAACCCGCCGAGTTGTGGCAGGAGTCCCAACGCTGGGAGCAATATGGCGCTGAACTACTGCGCTTTAACGACCGTCACCAGCGCGAATTCTGCTTTGGCCCCACCCACGAAGAGGTGGTCACCGATCTGGCGCGCCGCGAACTACGCAGCTACAAACAGCTGCCTGCCACCTTTTACCAAATTCAAACCAAGTTTCGCGACGAGATCCGCCCACGCTTCGGTGTCATGCGCGCTCGCGAATTTCTTATGAAAGATGCCTACTCATTTCACACCAATCAAGCTTCGTTGGATGAAACCTACGAAAAAATGCACGACGCCTATGTGCGCATATTTACCCGTACCGGCCTCAAATTTCGTCCGGTGGCAGCAGACTCCGGCAGCATCGGCGGCGCCCTCTCTCACGAGTTTCATGTGCTCGCCGACTCCGGCGAAGATGCCATCGCCTTCTCCGACAGCAGCGACTACGCGGCTAACATTGAGCTGGCAGAAGCGATTCCTGCCGCCAGCGAGCCACCCACCGCAACCCAGACCATGCAGAGCGTGGCCACCCCAACCCAACACACCATCACTGAAGTCAGCGATCTTCTCGGCATACCCGCGCAGCAGTGCGTTAAAACGCTACTCGTCAATGGCAACGAAGGGGATGTGGTCGCGCTGGTACTGCGCGGCGATCACGAACTCAACACCGTCAAAGCAGAGAAGCTGGAGCAGGTCGCCACCCCACTCACACTGGTCAGCGCAGAACAGGTTCAAACCACAACGGGCTGCCAGCCCGGCTCGGTGGGACCTATTGGTCTCGACGTTACCATCATCTGCGACCACGACGCCGCGTGTCTGGCCGATTTCGTCTGCGGTGCCAACCGCGACGGCGAACACCTCACTGGCGTCAATTGGAGTCGTGATCTGCCCATGCCAGCCTGCGCCGATCTGCGCAATGTCGTAGCCGGCGATGCGAGCCCCGATGGCTGCGGCAAACTCGCCATTGCGCGCGGCATCGAAGTGGGGCATATTTTCCAGCTCGGCACTAAATACAGCGCCACCATGGATGCCACCTGTCTCGATGAGAGCGGCCGTAATGTAGTGATGACCATGGGCTGCTACGGCATCGGCGTATCACGCACCGTCGCTGCCGCCGTTGAGCAAAATAACGATAAACGAGGCATTATCTGGCCCGATGCCATCGCCCCGTTTCAGGTTGCGCTGCTACCAATGAACATGCACAAATCCCAACGTCTGCGCAAAGCGGTAGAAAAACTCTATGGCGAGCTGTGCGATGCCGGTATTGAAGTACTGTTCGATGACCGCAAAGAGCGCGCTGGTGTGATGTTCGCCAACATGGATCTGATCGGCATTCCGCATCGCCTGGTGCTCGGTGAGCGCGGCCTTGATGCAGGCACCATCGAATACAAAGGTCGCCGCGACGCTGATAGCAGCGACCTGCAACTGACCACTATTGTCGAGCAAATCAAGGAGAAGCTGGCGATTTCCGATAACGGATAGGCAACTGGCAAATGTAGGGTGCGCTATGCGCACGGTTCACATTCGCTACGGCTGCCCCGATTTTTGATGTGGTTATTGGCAAAAAATACGTGCGCACAGCGCACCCTACCTTGGAAAAACTGAAGATACCTGGTCTGGCAAGAGAAGAGGCGCTTCATGTCAAAGGCAGCATATATAACAACCGGGCAGAACCCCCTCACCCAGCAACGCCATCGCCAAAATCTCTGTGCAAAACTGGTGCTGGCCGTCACGCTCGCACTGACCTCCAGCATCGCGCTAGCAACCAACGACGCGCGCCCTGACCCGATACTACGCCAACTGCTCATCGACGCCGTCAACGAAACCGACAGTTTCGACAACCGCTTTCATGCCGAAGTGTGGCTGATGGATATGTCCCAACGTTTGGAAAAGACCGTTCCGCAGCGTGACAAACGCATCGAGCTGCTCAAAACCGTTCATCAAGAGGCAACCCGTGCCGATCTGCCTCCCGAGCTAGTGCTGGCCGTCATCAATGTCGAGAGCAACTTCGACCGCTGGGCAATCTCGGTCTCCGGCGCTCGCGGTCTAATGCAGATCATGCCGTTCTGGCTCAAAGAGATCGGCCGTCCCAACGACAACCTGTTCCATCTCAAAACCAACCTGCGCTTCGGTTGCACCATTCTGCGCCACTACCTCGACATCGAAAAAGGCAACCTCAGTCGCGCCCTCGGCCGCTACAATGGCAGCCTGGGCGAGATGAAATACCCGAATAAAGTGTTCGACAGATTACGGCAACGCTGGTATCGGTAAAGTGTGTATGGGGAGGGGGGGTAGAGAAAGCAGAGAAAGAAAGGCGGGAGAATATCTGCTTAAAGCAACCGCAAGCGACAGGGTTAATCAACGCTGCTCAAAGTGCTCTGCAATATCGTCAGGCGCTGCAACCGGCTGACACTCCACCGAATCAACCCGCGCACCGGGGGGACCGATGGTGAGCCACGCTTGCAGCGCCTGCAAACGTGGCTCATCACCACAGACAAGCAGCTCGACACGACCATCATCCAGATTGCGCACCCAGCCGCGCAAACCCAGTTCAGTGGCCCTTTGACACGCCGAGGCGCGGTAGAAAACCCCTTGCACGCGCCCCGACACCCAGCAGTGTAGTGCAGACATCTTGTCTATCAACGATTTAACGCGGCGTTTACTGGTAAATTAGAAGCACAGCGCCTTGTTAGCAAATTTCATCGATATATTGTTTTGCAAATAGATCTAGAGAAACAGGAGATCTGCACCATGTATGGTTCTCTTTTATAACTCGTGCAGGTACTCCCACAGCAATAACCTTTGCTGGTATTTTACTAGTAACAGTTGCAGCAGTACCAATCACGGCTCCCTCTCCAATGCTTGCATTGGCAGTTATTGTACTATTCCTTCCAAGCCATACATGGTTACCCAACACAACAGATTTATAGTTATTATTAATTATCGCTCCAGCTTCAAGATCAACAATACCGTGCTGATCTGCACTTTGAATTAAAATATTATCGGAGAACATACAATCCTCACCACATATAAACTCTGAATTATTGCATACGATTCTAACCCCATTTGATGTGGTGTATTTTCCAATAACGATTTTACTAGTACGCCACAACCTAAGGTCATATGCTCCTATCGTATTAAGCCCCAGAGACACACTTGAATTATCGTTCCCCACAAAAATAGAGATATTGCCCGATATACTTTCAATTGAAATGTTTAGACTAGAAATTTTCGCCTTTCTGCCGCCATGTTTGTGTATTCTTAATTTTAGTTTGCCTAGCTCAAGAGCCTTCAATGATTCTTGACTAAAAGACACCTCGCACGTTTCATCAAATTCCCCCTTCAAAATAACTTGTGATGGTAATTCATAACACTTAAAAACTTTCATATTAACTTCTTGCTATCGAATGCTAACGGCATCGACAATGATGACCTCAAAAACCACCACTAATAGGCAGTATCCGCTTTTCTCAACAGCTGCACAACGGCGCTGTGGCCGCGTTGGTCTGCTTCGCTGATCGCCGTTGTGCCTCGACCCGTGCGCCAGCCGATCTGTTGCCGGGCACCGGCATCGAGCAACATGCGCACCACATTGAGGTAACCACCACGCGCGGCGTAAACCAGCGCTGTCGTTCCATTCTCACCGACAAAACCATCGCTGTCCTGCACCGG
>JAADGQ010000091.1 GCA_013152295.1 Gammaproteobacteria bacterium
AGTTCCTAATTTTAACGTGACAGATAGTAATAATAGTAGATGATGATGGATTAAGGGCGCGTCAAGGTATAGCCCCCGCCTGCTCGGGGGCAGACTGTATCCTGTTCCCAGCTGCTTTCGCAAGCAGCTGCGGGAACTGTGCCGCGAGAAAAACGACCAAACAGCAGTGACGCACAAAAACCACATGAAGCAATTGAAGCCGCTAACAAGCGGACGACCTGTAGCTTGACTTAGCGTGAAGCATTACATAGCGTACGCTCGCACCCTGCATCGCAAGCAAAAACCTGTTGCGCGCGAACAAAGCGCGCTAGACTATAACCGTATATTTTTTGTGAGATTTAGTGAAAATTCGACACTTATACATGCTGCTGTGGCTTACCGCCGCACTGGCCATACCACTATCGTCACAGGCTGTTGAAGTCAGCGGGCTCTATGGCGCAGAGACTGCGGTAACAGGACAGGGGCGCGCAGAACGCCGCTCAACAGCGCGCCAACTGCTGCAAGAAGTTGTACTCAAAGTCAGTGGTGACCCAAGCGTGGCGAGCGCTAAGCAGCTCAAGCCGCTCTACAAAAAAGCATCGAGGCTCATACAGCAGTACCGCTATGACCCCCTGCCGGAGAACGACCCGCTACTCACCAACAGCGACAGCGCGCCCTCCCCGTTCACCCACCTGCTGCATATAGACTTTGACGCCGCAGCAATCGATGCGGCGATATTAGCAGCTGGGTTTCACATTTGGGGCCAACAACGCCCCGAAACACTGGTGTGGCTGGCCGTTGATGAGGGACAAAGCCGCCATCTGGTCACGAATGCGGACTCACCCTGGCGCCTCACTCTGGAAGCATATGCAAAAAAGCGCGGCATGCCGCTCATCTTCCCGCTGCTTGATCTCAAAGATCAATCGCGCGCCAGCTTCGCCACCATCTGGGGCAGTTTTCGCCAAGATATTTTTTCTGCATCGCTGCGCTATAACGCCACCGCAACATTAGTAGGACGCCTGCACCGCACCCCCAGCGGTCTGTGGCAAGCGCGCTGGACGCTCTACCAAGGCCACGCAGAGCAAGATATAGCCTGGAGTCGCACCGATCGTAGCTGGCAGGCGCTGCTCGGTGCAGGCGTCGACAATACAGCAAACATCCTCGCCAGCCGCTACGCCCAAGTGCTCGACAGCGAAGATCACCAACTAACGCTCTCAGTATCAGAGGTGACCAGTATCGACGACTATGCGCGCGTCTTGCGCTACCTCTCTCAGCTGGGCTCCGTTGCACAAACGCAGATCAACTATGTTGACAGCAGCCATGTAGTCTTTAATTTAACCACGCGCAGCAACCCTATCGGCCTGAAACGGGTCATCTCCCTGGGCCGCACCCTGGCACCACCGCTATCTGCGTACACTGACGACATGGAGCCAAGCGCAGATATCAAGGCAGATCTAAGGTACCGGCTGCTGCCATGAGGCGCCAGGACATCCCTAACGCTATCAGCATCCTGCGCATCGCGCTGGTGCCCATGCTGGTCCTGCTGCTGGTTCAAGCACGATTTACTGAAGCGTTGCTGCTGTTTGCTATCGCTGGCGTCTCCGACGCACTCGACGGTTTTCTCGCCAAACATTATGGCTGGGTCAGCCGTCTTGGCTCGATTCTCGACCCCCTCGCTGACAAGCTGCTGTTGGTTTCATCCTACGTCACGCTGGGTCTGCTCGGTTTTCTGCCGCTGTGGCTGGTCGTGGCAGTCATTGCACGGGATATCATCATTGTCTTGGGCGGATGGGCATTTCATCGCGTGATCGGCCCCTATGAGATGCACCCCACCTACATCAGCAAAGCAAACACCTTCACTCAAATATTGATGATTTTTATGGCGCTGCTCTCCCTTGGCTGGTGGCCGCTGGAAGCAAAAATTATTGAATACACCGCATATATTGTCGGCATCACAACTGTGCTGAGCGGGCTTGATTACGTGCTGATCTGGGGTCAACGCGCATTTAGAGCCCGCCGCCAGAAAGCGCAAGGCAGACACTTCGGCCATGAAACAGTGAAAAACAACAGCAGCACCGAACAGCCAAAAAAACCTTGACTGACCATACGCCCACACAACTGCCACTCAACCTGGCGCGACCACAAGAGCCTTCGTTTGCTAATTTTTATGCAGCAAATAATCAACAAACGGTACTCGCCCTCAAGCAACGCCGTGCGCCCGCGCAGGAGCGCGTCATTTATCTGTGGGGCCCATCCGGCAGCGGCAAGTCTCACCTACTTCAGGCCGCCTGCCGTGACGCTTCAGAAAACCACCAACAGTGCACCTATATCAACCTCTCTCAACGCACGGAGCTGACACCAGCGGCGCTTGAAGGGTTAGAGCAGCTACAACTAGTATGCCTTGATAACGTCGATGCCGCTGCAGGCCAGCCCGAGTGGGAAGCCGCGCTATTTCACCTCTATAACCGTATACTTGATCGCGACGGGCGGCTGCTTATAGCCGGGCACAGCAACGTATACGAAATACCATTCACACTGGCAGACCTGAAATCCCGCCTCACCTGGGGGCTGGTTTTTCGTCTGCACCCGCTCTCCGATAGCGGCAAAATTATCGCGCTGCAGATGCGCATGGAGGAGAAGGGGTTGGTATTAAGCAGAGAAGTTGCGCTATTTCTCATCACGCGCTATCAACGAGACCCTCAAACGCTGTTCAACCTAGCAGATCGCCTCGATCGAGCATCACTCGCAGCACAACGCCGCTTGACCATCCCATTTGTCAAAAGCACACTGAGTGAGCACTGCAAAAAATAGGGCGCTCATCTCACCCTCAAAAAAGCGAAAAAATACCTAAATAAAAAGATCGTGCTAATATTGTCCCGCACTGCGCATAAAGCGGATTCCCGTCACACTGCGAAGACAACTGCGCTCTTTCTTTCAACCCCCTTGCTTTAGTTGCTCCTGAGCAACAGCCCACTCACGTAACACAGGCGCAATACAAAAACGGCACAATCGTGGTATACGAACGCAAACGACCCATTCATGAACTCATTCTATTTTGGTAGCGCCGATAGCGCGCTCTTTGGCACCTTCCACACTCCCGGAGCAGAGCACTTCAGGGATTCCGCAGTACTGCTTTGTAGCCCGACAGGCCAGGAGTACATGCGCACCCACCGCGCTTTCCGGCAGTTGGCAACGGCGTTGGCTAGCCAGGGCTTCCCCGTACTGCGCTTCGACTATTTCGCCACGGGTGACTCTGCCGGCAACGACCAAGAGAGCAGCGTCAGCCGCTGGCAAGACGATATATTAACAGCGGCTACTGAGTTGAAAGCACTGTCGGGGCTTGAGCAGCTATCCCTAATCGGGCTACGCCTCGGCGGCGCACTCGCTACATCGGTTGCAGATGGCCGACTAACGCTGAAAAAGCTGATACTGTGGGATGCGGTCATCTCGGGCGAACAGTACATTGATGAGCTGAGGAGCGCCCACCAGCAGATGCTCAAAGAGCTGGGCCGCAGCCAAACGGATAAACACGAAACAGAAGAGCTGCTCGGCTTCCCCTTCTCCAACACACTACTGCATGAGATCGAGACGATAAACCTGTTGCAACAGCGCCATTTTTCTGCAGAAAAAGTTTTTCTGCTGGTCTCAGCAACAGCGGCAGCACTCGATACAGCGCTGCGCCACAAGATAGAGTCGGCCGGAGTCAACGTGACACAACTGTCAATCGATGCAGCAGCCGACATCAGCAGCAAACGCTACGATCAGCAGGACTCCCTGCTCTTTTCCAGCAAAGCTGTTAAAACCATCGCGTCGCTGATCGCACAGGATGCGCAACCATGATGGAGAAGGCGGTGGTTTTCGGCTCCGGCGCTGTCCGCCTAGTGGGTATTGTCACTCCCGCAGCGGAACCACAGACCACAGCTGGCCGCCCTGTAATTATTATGTTGAATGCCGGACTTCTACACCGGGTGGGGCCGTACAGACTCCACGTACATCTGGCACGCGAGCTCGCTGCAATCGGCTTCACAGTACTGCGCTTCGACCTTTCGGGCATTGGTGACAGCACCATACGCACCGATCGACTATCAGAGATGGAACGCTCCAACCAAGACCTGCGTGATGCCATCAACTTCATGTCGAACAGCTTCCAGGCGACTGAATTCGTACTCTTCGGTTTATGCTCCGGCGCTGCCAATGCGCACCGGGGAGCACTGCTGGACGCTCGCGTCAGTGGTGCTGTTTTTCTTGATGGCTATGCCTACCCCACATCCGGTTACCGCTTACGGCGTTTCGCCTCACACATCACATCAGCAGAAAAATGGGCGGCACTACCACGCAAGCTGACACGCTCACTCAAGCACTCCCTGGCGAATAAACAGCGGCAGCAGACAGCCTCAACAATTCGGCTGAAGTATGACTTTGGCACCCCACCGCCGCGTCATCAGGTCGAGCAGGAGATCAAGTCTCTGACCAAAAGAGGGGTGAACCTGCTCTATATCTACTCGGGTGGCTGGGAAGGCTACAACCATGTCAAGCAGTTCAAAGAGATGTATCAATCCATAGATTTTTCAGACAGAGTGCAGGTAGAATATTTCGCGCAAGCAGAGCACACCTACCCGTTACGGGAGGATAGAAAAAAACTGCAGCGCTGCGTCTGTCTCTGGATCGAGGAAAAATTCGCCCGCCTCTCTCCTACACAAAACCTGCACGTCGAAGGGGTTAAAAAATGAACAAACCAGAAGCAACCATCCTCGCATTCACGCTGTTGTGCCTGAGCGCGACAGCGCACGCCCAATCAGAGGAGCCTCCCCCACCAACCATCGACGGCTTGACTGAGACACTAGACTGGCTCAGCAGCCAGATGAAAAGCCAAGGAGCTCTCAGCCCACCCTACATCAAAGGGCTTGAACAGAGTGTTTTATACTCCCTGAGCTGGCACCCATCCAGACCGTGCAAAGTTCTCATCGTCCAGCACATGTCGCGCCCCGGCGGAGATAGCAAGGGCCGTGGGTATTTTTCGCAAGACCGTCAATACTACTTTAATCTTGCTCAGATAAAGAGCGTAAAAAAGAGACGGAGCACAGGGAGTGACAAGCTACGCAGCATTATCGTCAAAACACTCAGCAATAATGTCAAAGTGACCAAAACATCCAGCTATATGAACAAGGACAACACCACAGAGCGCTTCAACAGCCGCTCACTGAAGCTGCTTTTCACAACGGACAAAATTGCTGACAAAGCACACCATGAACTTTTACAAGCAGCAAGTATCTGCAAAAGCCTACACCCGAGTTAGCCCGGATAATTATATGAAACGTCCGGGCTAACCCGATCTTGACACATCCCGTCTCTTCGCTTTAACGAAACGTGCGGGTGGCCGAGGAAACAGCAACCCGCACGTTGCATTCGCTTTTTTGTTACTCGCCAGCCCAAAACGCAACACCTAAAGTGTGAGTCACGTCACCCACAACCACAAAAGAAACCTGTATATCACCACTGCACCGGGCGCCAGCTCAAATCAACTGAAGTTTTTCAAGCAAGAGCAGATATACAAAAGAGGATGAGTGTATTTGCCTCACACCCAGAGCCAGACTCGAAAGTTCCGGGTTTAAGCGGCAGCGGCTCGAAAGATCGTCAGCAAAGGAAAAACAGACACGGCTATCATGGTATCGGACGCTCCACACCGCACAGAGCAAAAGCCTGACACCCCCGTAGAGACATCAGACTTTAACGCATGGAACGCATTGCGCCTGCTCAGCATTTACCGCGTCACGCTCGCCTCTCTATTTTTGGTCCTTGGCCTGCCACTGAGCGGCCTCAATATTTTTGGCACCAATAATACGCCGCTGTTTCTCGCGGTGTGCGCCCTCTACCTCATATTTAGTGCGGTCAGCTTTCTGACCATACGCGGCCGCTGGCCCGACTTTAACACGCAGTCTTCTGCCCTAACGGTGGTTGATATCGTGTTAATTACGTTAATGATGCACGCCAGCGGCGGCATTAGCAGCGGCCTGGGTATGTTATTAATCGTCTCGATTGCTGGCAGCGCGCTACTCATGAAGGGTCGCACCGCTCTGCTGTTTGCCTCTATCGCCAGCCTGCTGGTACTTTTTGAGCAACTCTACTCACAGATCAACCATGCCTCTTCGGGAGGCAGCTACACCCAAGCGGGTCTGCTTGGTATCACCATCTTTGCCACCGCCATCGCTGGCCACGCGCTATCACTCAGGCTGCGTGCCAGCGAAGCGCTTGCTGCCCGTCGCGGCGCCGACCTCGCAGACATGGCTCAACTAACGCAATACATCATCCAGCGTATGCAGACCGGCATCGTTGTACTGGACAGCTCTGAGCGCATTCAGCTTGCCAACGAGTCGTCACGCAAATTACTCGAGATGCCACTCACCACCGATGGCGAAATGCTCGAAAATATCGCTCCGAAACTCACCGAACAGCTCCACAACTGGCGACGCGACCTCGATAAAGAGCCGCATATTTTTCGCCCCTCGAACACCTCGGCAGACATCCTGCCCCGCTTCGCCAAACTCGGCGCAGATGAATCATCAGGCATCCTGATATTCTTGGAAGACAACAGCGCAACGGCGCAGCAGGCTCAACAGCTCAAGCTTGCATCGCTGGGTCGACTCACTGCCAGCATCGCCCATGAAATCCGCAACCCTCTGGGCGCGATCAGCCACGCCTGCCAGCTGCTCACGGAGTCGCCCCACCTGGACGGGAGTGACAAGCGTCTGCTGCAGATCATTCTTGACCACTCCAAGCGGGTCAACATCATCGTAAAAAATATACTGCAGCTCAGTCGACGCAGCCGCTCCCAACCACAAACATTCAACCTGAACAACTGGATAGAGCGGTTTATCGAGGAGTTTCTGCGTAGCGTAAAATCTTCATCGGTTGAGATAAATAGCGACATCAACCCTGCAGATGTGGAGGTCCGCTTCGACCCAACTCAACTGCACCAGGTACTGTGGAATCTTAGCCATAATGGGCTACGTTACAGCGCACTGCACTATGGCCAACCCAAGCTCACATTGCGTGGCGGCGTGACCGCCGAATCCCAAGTGCCGTTCCTCGATGCGATCGACTTAGGCCCTGGCATCAAACCAGAAGATGTGGAGAGTATCTTTGAGCCATTTTTCACAACCAACAGCAAAGGGACCGGACTGGGCCTCTACATCGCCCGCGAACTCTGCGAAAGTAACCATGCTAGGCTCAGCTACATCCCCGTCCCATCCGGTGGTAGTTGCTTTCGAATTACCTTTTCGGACCCACGAAGAAAACAGGTTGAATAATCATGAATGCTCCTCTAGCTCTCATTATTGACGACGAACCCGATATTCTCGAACTGCTGGAGCTCACTCTTGGGCGCATGGAGATCCCCTGTCGCGCCGCCAACAATGTGGCTCAAGCCCACAAACTACTCACTCAGCACCCTTTCCAGCTCTGCCTTACCGACATGCGCCTGCCCGATGGCGACGGTATCGAACTGGTTAAACACATCCAGCAGCGCTACCCCAACATTCCCGTTGCGGTGATTACCGCTCACGGCAGTATGGAGCTCGCCATCAATGCCCTCAAAGCCGGCGCCTTTGATTTTGTCTCCAAACCTGTCGACCTGCATGTGCTGCGCAACCTGGTCAACACCGCGCTGAAACTCTCCTCGACGACCGGCAACGCACAAGCCGGCAGCCACAAACTGACACTACTCGGTGAATCCGCCATCATGCAGGCGACCCGGGCCACCATCAAAAAACTGGCACGCAGCCAGGCTCCCGTCTATATCCGTGGTGAGTCGGGCACAGGAAAAGAGCTCGTCGCACGCATGATTCATGAGAAGGGTCCACGTGCAGACAAACCTTTCGTACCCGTCAACTGCGGCGCCATACCGACGGAGCTTATGGAGGGTGAATTTTTCGGCCACAAAAAAGGCAGCTTCTCTGGCGCAATCGCCGATAAAGCCGGCCTGTTCCAGGCAGCCAACGGTGGCACACTGTTTCTCGACGAGGTCGCCGACCTGCCACTGCATATGCAGGTCAAACTACTACGCGCCATTCAAGAAAAATCGATAAGACCCATTGGTGCACAGCAGGAGATTCCCACCGACGTAAGAATACTCAGCGCAACCCATAAAGACCTCGCTGCCCTCGTCGAAAAAGAGTCGTTCCGACAAGATCTCTACTACCGCATCAACGTCATTGAGGTGCTCGCACCAAGCCTGCGCGAACGCCCTGAAGATATTCCCATGCTGGCGACTCACTTCCTCCACCGCCTGTCGCAGCAAATTCAGATTGCCGCCCCAACACTCAGTCTTGGGGCGATGAAAGCCCTGCTCGGCTACACCTTTCCGGGCAACGTGCGTGAACTGGAAAATATTCTCGAACGCGCGATGACGCTCTGTGAAAACAGCATCATCGAAGCAGGGGATCTACACCTCTGTCAGCCACAGCCCGGCACTACGGTAACCGGACCAGCAGAATCTCCAGCAATAGATGTGGACACGGGCAAACAGTCTCTAGAGCCCTACCTCGACGAAGTTGAAAAAGAGCGCATCGTCAAAGCGTTGGAGCAGACCCGTTACAATAAAACAGCCGCAGCCAAGCTGCTGGGTATCTCATTTGGTGCGCTGCGTTATCGACTCAAGAAACTCGGTCTCGACTAGCAGGTTGCTTCGTTACCATTCCATTACGACAAAAAAAAGGGCAGTGGAAAATCCACCGCCCTTTTTTGATCTAAAGCCACAGGAAGCCGGTCAGGCTCCTTGCAACCTAACAAACGAATCTCTTAGTTAACCTTCGGATCCAGACTGCCGTTTTCGTAACGACCCGTCATATCATCCAAAGAGATCGCCGTGATCTTCGACGCATTACCCGCCGTTCCAAACGCCTCATAACGCGCCTGACAAATCGCCTGCATCGCATCGGTAGCCGCTTTGTAGAACTTACGCGGATCAAAGTTGCTGGTATTTTCAGCCAAGAACTTACGAATAGAGCCAGTGCTGGCCATACGCAGATCGGTATCGATGTTAACCTTGCGCACACCATGTTTGATGCCTTCGACGATCTCTTCAACCGGCACACCGTAGGTCTGTCCCATGTCGCCACCATATTCGTTGATGATCTTCAACCACTCCTGAGGAACAGAAGAGGAGCCATGCATCACCAAGTGAGTGTTAGGGATACGCTTGTTAATCTCTTTGATGCGATCAATCGCGAGAATATCGCCGGTGGGCGGACGGGTGAATTTGTACGCACCGTGGCTGGTGCCGATCGCAATCGCCAGTGCATCAACTTTGGTTTTCTTAACAAAGTCAGCCGCTTCTTCGGGGTCAGTCAACATCTGATCCTGAGTCAGCTTACCTTCGGCGCCAACACCATCTTCTTCGCCTGCTTCACCGGTCTCCAGAGAACCGAGGCAACCCAATTCACCTTCCACTGAAACACCACCGGCGTGAGCCATGTCCACAACCTTACGGGTCACATCAACATTGTACTCGTAAGACGCTGGTGTCTTGGCATCTTCACGCAGAGAGCCATCCATCATCACCGAGCTAAATCCGCTCTGCAGAGAGCGCAGACATACGGCAGGCGATGAACCATGATCCTGATGCATCACAACAGGAATGTGCGGATACTGCTCGATTGCAGCAATAATCAAGTGACGCAGGAAGGGTTCGCCCGCATATTTACGCGCACCCGCAGAGCCCTGCATAATCACCGGGCTATCGGTCGCATCAGCCGCCTGCATGATCGCGTGCACTTGCTCCATGTTGTTTACGTTAAACGCGGGAACACCATAATCGTGCTCGGCGGCGTGATCCAATAATTGGCGCAAGGATATCAAAGCCATATACTATCTCCTGGTAATATCAAGTTAACTTAAACTGCGAATAAGCAAGGCGTTCGCGACGCCCGTAGAAAGATACATCCCGCAAAAAACAGTCCTCCGGCGGCACGTAAAAAAAAGCTCCTATTACCTCACGCTCATGCATCAGGCTCAACCATGTCCCCGATGCGCACGATCTTCATCGCATTCGTCCCACCGTGTGCACCTACCAAATCACCCTTGGTGATAATGACCAAATCACCATCCTCCAAACCTGTACGCTGTTGAAGCTCCTCAATAGCCAGCTTGTTCAGCAGGGCATGGTCGGTGGTATCAGCACCAAATTGAACCGGAGAGACGCCGCGGTACAAAACCACTTTTCGGCAGGTCGAGAGGTGCGGCGTCATCGCATAAATGGGAATACCCGAGCTGATGCGCGACATCCACAAAGGGGTGGACCCTGATTCAGTCAGCGCGATGATCGCTCTTACGCCCATGTGGTTTGCGGTATACATCGTCGCCATGGCGATTGCTTCATCAATACGCCCAAACTGGTCGCCGGCAAGATTGCCCAGGTTGTGACTGTGATCGTGGCTGTGCGAATCGGCAAGCAGCAACAGCTGTTTTTCAGCCTCGATACAGATACGCCCCATCGCGCTCACCGCCTTGGACGGGTATTTACCCGCAGCGGTCTCTGCTGAAAGCATGACGGCGTCCGTACCATCCAGCACCGCATTGGCAACATCGAACACCTCGGCACGGGTCGGAATCGGGTTTTCGATCATCGACTCCATCATCTGCGTCGCAGTAATAACCACCCGCTTTAATGAACGCGCCATTTTGATGATATGTTTCTGCGCTGCGGGCAACTCCGCGTCACCAATCTCAACGCCCAAGTCACCACGGGCAATCATAACGACATCGGAGGCAACAATAATCTCTTCGAGATTCTCCATCGCCTCGGAGCGCTCAATTTTGGCAACAATACCCGCACCCTTGTTACCTGCCGCATGAAGCAGGCCGCGCGCGCGCAATACATCGGCTGCGCTACGCGGAAATGAGACGGCGAGGTAGTCCGCTTCGATCTCCGCCGCAAGCGTGATATCGAAACGATCTTTTTCAGTAATTGCTTCAGCAGTTAAACCGCCACCCTGGCGATTAATACCTTTACTGTTGGATAGATCACCACCGACCACGACGCTGCAATGGATCTCCGTACCGACAACTTTCTCCACCTCCAGTACAACCCGACCATCATCAAGCAGCAGCACATCGCCACTGTCGACATCGTTGGGTAGCTGCTTATAGGCTAGTCCAACACGCTCAACCGTGCCCTTGTCTGGATCGCAAGCTGCGTCAAGAATAAAGGGCGCGCCCTCTGTCAAAAACACTTTGCCGTTCTCAAAGCGATCAACACGAATCTTCGGCCCCTGCAGATCGACCAACACCGCGACGTGACGACCACTCTCTTTTGCGCACTCGCGAACTAACGTCGCGCGCCGCCGATGGTCATCATGAACACCGTGGGACAGATTCAGACGAACGACATCGACCCCGGCTTTAACGAGCGCGCCAATACTCTCTTTGTCGTCAGTTGCCGGCCCCAGAGTTGCTACAATTTTAGTTCTTCTTGCCATATCTACCGTTACAAATCATACGTAAAAACCTGCAAGACAAAAGAGCAATAGCCCCTTAAAACCTGCGCCTGAACCATCTAAACCAAGACCACCACTACTCTCGAAGTGATTATTTTGCCGCTGCACGCTCTTCAAGAATGACAACAGCGGGCAATTTTTTGCCTTCGAGAAACTCTAAAAATGCACCGCCGCCAGTGGAAATATAAGAAACTTTGTCTGCAATACCATACTTGGAGACCGCCGCTAATGTATCACCGCCACCCGCAATAGAGAATGCACTGCTCTCTGCAATCGCATTTGCCAATGCTTTCGTTCCATCACCAAACTGGTCAAATTCAAAAACACCGACCGGACCATTCCATACGATAGTACCCGCACTTTTGATGATTTCAGCCAGCTGTTTTGAAGTCTCAGGACCCACATCAAAAATCATGTCATCGTCTGTCGTATCGGCAACCGACTTCAGCGTCGCTTGCGCAGTCTCAGAAAATTCCTTGCCACAAACCACATCAACAGGTACCGGAATGTCACCACCACGCGCCTGAGCATCGGCCTGCAATTTTTTGGCGGTATCAATGAGATCTGCTTCATACAACGATTTACCGACGTTGTGACCCTCAGCAGCAATAAATGTGTTGGCAATGCCACCGCCAACGATCAGCTGATCAACCACTTTGGAGAGTGACTCCAGTACCGTCAACTTCGTCGATACTTTAGAACCACCAACGATGGCAACCATCGGCCGTGCCGGATTATCCAGCGCTTTGCCTAAAGCCTCCAGCTCATTAGCCAACAGCGGCCCTGCGCAAGCTACCGGTGCAAATTTAGCAACACCGTGAGTGGACGCCTGTGCACGATGCGCAGTACCAAACGCATCCATAACAAACACGTCGCCCAGCGCCGCGTACTGTTTTGAGAGCGCTTCATCGTCGCTCTTTTCACCGCTGTTAAAACGCACGTTTTCCAGGATTGCCACTTCGCCATTAGCCAGCTCAACCCCACCACCCAGATAATCCCGAATCAGCTTGACCGGCTTACCCAGCAGCTCAGACATATGCGCAGCAACCGGTGCCAATGAAAACTTCTCAGCATATTCACCTTCGGTCGGACGACCCAGGTGAGACATAATCATTACTTTGGAACCCGCATCAAGTGCCTTTTTAACGGTAGGCAGCGATGCACGAATGCGCGTATCGTCGGATACAGCACCATCTTTTAGCGGCACGTTCAGATCCTGGCGAATCAACACGCGCTTACCAGATAAATCGAGGTCAATCATCTTGATTACAGACATGGATATCTCCTAATTTTAAGAATAATTTGCTGAAAGTATGCTCTCAGCAAATGGCTCTCATATTCAACACTTGGTTAAATGACTTTTTTAGATGAAAAAAAGAAGGCACGGAAGCAAACTCCCGTGCCTTTTCTTCACAAAACATTCCGCTTTAGTTGGCCGCTACGTGGCGAACAAAACGCATCATGTTGCAGGTATAGCCGTACTCGTTATCGTACCAGGCAACCAGCTTAACGAAGCTGGCATCCAGCGCAATACCAGCACCGGCATCAAAAATGGATGACTGCGCAACACCACGAAAATCAGTTGAAACAACCTTCTCTTCGGTGTAACCCAGCGTACCGACCATGGCGCCTTCTGAGGCAGCCTTCATTGCCGCACAGATCTCTTCATAAGAGGCGTCTTTATCCAACTCAACGGTCAGATCAACAACAGAGACATCTGAAGTTGGCACGCGGAACGCCATACCCGTCAGCTTGCCATTGAGCTCAGGCAATACAACACCCACAGCTTTAGCTGCACCAGTGGAGGAAGGGATGATGTTTTCCAAAATGCCACGACCACCACGCCAGTCTTTCATGGAAGGGCCGTCAACGGTTTTTTGAGTCGCGGTTGCTGCGTGAACCGTGGTCATCAGGCCACGCTTGATACCCCAATTGTCGTTCAAGACCTTGGCAATAGGTGCTAAGCAATTAGTGGTACAAGATGCCGCTGAAACGATCTTCTCGCCTGCGTAGCTATCATGGTTAACGCCGTATACGAACATCGGCGTGCCATCTTTCGAAGGTGCGCTTTGCACAACTTTTTTAGCGCCTGCGTCGATATGCTTCTGACAGCTCTCTTCGGTGAGGAAAAAGCCGGTGCACTCAAGAACAACATCCGCATCCACATCGCCCCATTTGAGGTTGGCAGGATCACGCTCAGCAGTCAGACGAATCGTTTTGCCATTAACCACGAGGTTGCCGTTCTCTACAGATACATCACCATCGAAGCGACCGTGTACAGAGTCATGCTTTAGCATGTAGGCGAGGTAATCTGCATCCAGCAGGTCGTTGATCGCAACGATCTCCATATCTTTAAAATCTTTCGCAACAGCGCGGAATGCCATGCGCCCAATACGGCCGAAACCGTTAATACCAACTTTGATTGTCATAGTTAACTCCTAAAAGTTGAGCAGGCCAACCTAACGGCTGGCCCGACCTAAGGTTGAAATTTTTTTTACCAAGAGACTTATTTGCCAAGAACCTTGTTTGCCGTAGCAACAACATTCTCTACAGTGAAACCGAATTCTTTGAACAGCTCGCCAGCGGGTGCAGACTCACCGAAGCTCTTCATCGCGACGATGCCGCCTTCCAGACCAACATACTTGTGCCAGGACTCAGCGACGCCTGCTTCGATAGCAACGCGCTTCACACCTGGTGTCAGAACGCTGTCTTTGTAAGCTTGGTCTTGCGCGTCGAATGCGCAGGTAGAGGGCATAGAAACAACACGTACGTTTACATCCATCGCGGCAGCAGCATCAACGGCCAAACCAACTTCAGAGCCACTCGAGAGCAAAATCAGGTCAGGCGTCGCCACGCAATCTTTCAGTACGTAACCGCCCTTTTCGATATTTTTAACCTGCTCAGGAGTACGCTCCATTGGTGTCAACGCTTGGCGAGAAAAGACCAAAGCGGTGGGAGCGTGACTACGCAGCATGGCTACCTTCCAAGAGACAGCAGATTCAACCGCGTCGCAGCCGCGCCATGTCTGGAAGTTTGGAATCACCCGCATCGTGGCCAACTGTTCAACAGGCTGATGGGTTGGACCATCTTCGCCCAAGCCAACAGAGTCATGAGTGTAGACATAAATAGTACCGATCTTCATCAAAGCCGACATACGCAACGCATTACGCATGA
>JAADGQ010000083.1 GCA_013152295.1 Gammaproteobacteria bacterium
TAAGGAGTCAAACGCACGATAGCGGAATCGACCTTGGGCACCGGCGTAAATGATCCGGGCTTAACGACAAACAGTCGCTCCACCTGACAGTGATACTGCATCATCACGCTGAGGCGGCCATAATCACCGCCACCGGGCTGCGCCGCCAACCGATCCACCACCTCTTTTTGCAACATGAAGTGCATATCTTTAATCAAGCCGCTGAAGCTGAGCAGGTGGAAGAGCAGCGGCGTCGAAATGTTGTAGGGCAGATTGCCCACCACGCGCAGCGCTGCATCGGCACAGTCACCACGCAGCGTGCTGAAATCAAATTTCAGTGCATCGGCCTGATGGATACGCAGCGTCTGTTGAGCGTTGAAGCGCTGTTCAAGCAGCGGGATCAGATCACGATCCAGCTCGACGACATCGAGCTCACCGGCAGCATCGAGCAGTGGTTCAGTGAGCGCACCCTGACCAGGGCCGATTTCAACAATCTGCTGCCCCGGCCGGGGGCGAACCGCGGCGACAATGCGCGCGATGACATGGCCATCGTGCAGGAAGTTCTGGCCAAAACGTTTGCGAGCCCGATGCTTCATGCGCTGCTTTCCTCGGTCGATTTTATGCGTGATGGCCTGGATGCCGCAGCCATTGGCCGTGCCGTTTTTTGCGCCATTCTCTGTGCCATGGCGATCGCAGCTTCGAGGCTGCTTGCCGTCGCGTTGCCGCTGCCACTAAGTTCGAGGGCAGTGCCATGATCCACTGAAGTACGAATGTAAGGCAGGCCAAGGGTAATATTCACCGCCTCACCAAAGCCCTGGTATTTGAGCACCGGCAGCCCCTGATCGTGATACATCGCAAGCACGACATCGGCGTTGTCGAGATAGTGCGACGTAAACAACGAGTCAGCGGGCAATGGACCCTGCAAGAGATACCCCTCGCCGCGCAACTTGTGTAACACAGGCTCGATGACCCGCTGCTCTTCATCCCCCAGATAGCCCCCCTCGCCTGCATGGGGATTGAGTCCACACACCAGAACCCGCGGCTGTGCAATGCCGAACTGTTGACGCAACGCAGCCATTAAAATGCGGCACACCCGCTCCAGCCGTGGTTGGGTGATGGCAGCACTGATCGCTTTAACGGGCAAATGCGTCGTGACCAGTGCGACACGCAGCTCTGCGCTTGCCAGCATCATCACCACCTGCGAGACACCGGCGAGATCCGCAAGAAACTCGGTGTGACCACTGAATGTGGCGCTTGACCCGCTCATCTCCATCCACTCGTTAATGACACCTTTGTGCACCGGACCGGTGACCAGTGCGGTGAATGTTCCTGCCATGCAACCAGCTGCCGCGCTGCGCAAACAGTCGAGCACATAAGAGGCATTGCCCGGCGCCAGCACACCGCAGCGCGCCGCTTCTTTCAGCGCAACCGGTAATATTTTTAATGTTCCTGCCCGCTGCGGTGTGGCAACGCGCGTTTCATCAAAGGGCTCCAGTTGAAGTGGCAACCCAAGCTGCGCCGCACGCGCCATTATCAGTTGCGGATCGGCGGCGACAACAATCTCAGCATCATGACAGCGCTGCGCCATACGCACGCAGATGTCAGGCCCAATCCCGGCGGGCTCGCCAGGCGTGACAACAAGTCTGGGCACGAGGTGCGTGCACTTATCTGCGGACGGTAGCGTGGTGGTCATCGATTCATTTTTTTGGGTGAGGAAGGGGGATACGCTGACGATCTTTAAGAAGATTTTAGTAGCGCCGATAAATTATGTGGATAGACTATAAATCATACAGATCGGCCAGGGGCCGCCACTTTAAGTGGATCGTTGGCCACATGCAAGACATGTATGGTTGGGCGTGTGTTGGCACGACGCTAAACAATAACAGCGATCACTGTTATTCTCACAGCCACGGAGATTGGAGGGAGGTTGGTCATGAGTTGTCTGATAGGGTTAGCGGTAATTGGTGCTGGTGCATGGGTCTTGCTTTACAGGCGCGCACCATTGATTGCATGGACCGGCAGCGGCGCTGTACTGCTGGCGATCTGGATGGCCGCATCAGCATCGCTCAACGCACTCCACTACCTGGTGTTACTTCTCTTTATTGCCATCGCGGCGATCCTGCATGTCACAGCGCTGCGCCGCACAGTGGTCAGCGCGCCCATTTTACGTCTGTTTAGCGCGGTAATGCCCGCCATGTCCGTCACTGAGCGCGAAGCGTTGGAAGCGGGTAGCGTGTGGTGGGATGCAGAGCTGTTCAGCGGCAATCCCGACTGGAACAAACTGTTTGCCTACCAACAACCCAAACTGAGCGAAGCCGAGCAGGCGTTTCTTGATGGCCCTGCCGAAACACTCTGCGCAATGCTAAACGATTGGCAGATCACCGAACGCGAGCACGACCTGCCCGCTGATGTCTGGGCATTTATCAAAGCCAACGGTTTCTTCGGCATGATCATCCCCAAGCGCTATGGCGGCCTAGAGTTCTCCGCCTACGCCCACTCGGCAGTGGTGATGAAAGTGGCCAGTCGCTCGGTGACTGCGGCGGTGACAATCATGGTCCCCAACTCGCTGGGGCCGGCAGAGCTATTGCTGGAGTACGGTACGCGTGAGCAGCAGGACCACTACCTGCCACGCCTGGCCAAAGGTGAAGAGGTACCCTGTTTTGCGCTGACCGGACCCGATGCGGGCAGTGACGCAGGCGCCATGCCTGATAGTGGTGTGATATGCCGTGGCACCTTCGAGGGTGAAGAGATCATCGGCATACGCCTCAACTGGAACAAGCGCTACATCACCCTGGGGCCAGTAGCGACCATTCTCGGCCTGGCATTCAAACTCTACGACCCCGACCATCTGCTGGGTGATAAAGAGGAGATTGGCATCACCTGCGCGCTGATCCCCACTAAAACCGAAGGGGTAACGATTGGACGCCGCCATGCGCCGCTAAATATCCCTTTCCAAAATGGTCCCAATCAAGGCAGCGATGTATTTATCCCGCTCGACTGGATCATTGGCGGCGCGGACAGAGCGGGTCAGGGCTGGCGCATGTTGATGGAGAGCCTGGCCGTAGGCCGTTCCATCTCGCTACCCGCACTGAGCACCGGCGCAGGCAAATTAATGTCACGCGCAACGGGTGCCTACGCACGCATACGCAGACAGTTCAAAACACCCATCGGCCATTTCGAGGGTGTTGAAGAAGCCCTGACACGTATTGCCGGCTACACCTACTCCATGGATGCTACGCGCACCATGACACTGGGCGCGCTGGATAGCGGCGAAAAGCCGTCGGTGATATCGGCCATCGCCAAATACAACCTCACCGAACGCATGCGCCACGTTGTCAGCGATGCGATGGATGTGCAGGGCGGCAGCGGTATCTGCATGGGGCCGCGCAACTTTCTCGGCCGCGTCTACCAATCGATTCCGATTGGCATAACCGTGGAGGGTGCCAACATCCTCACCCGCAGCATGATTATTTTTGGTCAAGGTGCAATACGCTGTCATCCTTATGTCTTTAGCGAAATGCAGGCCGTCGCGAAAATGAAAACAGAGCCGGAAAAAGCGTTGCACGAGTTCGACGCCGCGTTCTTCAATCACACTGCATTTACCTTGACCAATGCAGCGCGCGCGCTGTTTTTAGGTTTAACTGATGGCCGTTTCTGTCAGGTCCCTGGCAATGAACAGAGTCAGCGCTATATTCAACAGCTGACCCGATTAAGCGCAGCATTTGCACTGTGCACTGATGTTGGCATGTTAACACTGGGCGGTTCGTTAAAACGCAAAGAGAAACTCTCCGGTCGTTTCGCCGACATCCTGAGTCATCTCTATATCGCATCGGCAACACTGAAACGTTTTGCTGACCAAGGTGCGCAAGAAGAAGATCTGCCACTATTCCAGTGGGTTTGCGAAGATGCGTTGTACCAGTCACAGCGTCAGCTCGATGGTTTGATTCGCAACCTGCCCAATCGCCCTGCTGCGTGGGTGATGCGCCTGCTGGTGTTCCCGCTGGGCAGACACTACCGCGCACCGTCTGATCAATTGGGACACAAAGTGGCGCGGCTACTGTTGGCGGATTCAGCGAGTCGCGATCGCCTGACCAAAGGCATTTACCTGCCACAACAAGATGACGAAGCCCTGGCACGTCTGGAGCGAGCACTGAACCACACCATGAAGAGCGCTGCGATTGAGAAAAAAGTGCGCGCGGCGCTGCAAGCAGGGCGCATCAATGGTGGCGATGAAACCTCGCTGCTTGAACAGGCATTAACTGCTGAGGCGATTGACGCGCAAGAGGCAGAGCAGTTGCGCCTCGCCATTGCCGCCCGTAACGACGCGATTCAGGTGGACGATTTTCCGGCAGATTACTGGAAATAGGTCGCTATTGATAAGTGGCTATAAATAGTGTTTAGAATAACGCGGTGCAGGGGCGCAGCGCTGTACACAGCACGCCGCGCGTATGTTGAGAAGATCGCCAAACGACCAACAGTGAGCATGGATTTATGACACAGCAGCAAGCTTTTGCGGGCCGACCCGTTTATGTGGTGGATGGTGCGCGCACCCCCTTTCTCAAAGCAAAAGGTAAACCAGGGCCATTTACCGCTGCCAACCTAGCGGTCGCCGCCGGGCGCCGCTTGCTGGACCGCCAACCGTTCAGCCCCGACCTGTTCGATGAGGTGATTATGGGCTGCGTGATGCCGGGGCCGGAGGAGGCCAACATTGCGCGCACCATCGCCCTGCGCCTGAACTGCAAAGAGCGTGTTCCAGCCTGGACGGTGCAGCGCAACTGCGCCTCGGGTATGCAGGCGTTGGACTGCGCGGCACACAACATCGCCTCCGGTCGTTCCGATCTGATATTAGCCGGCGGCGTCGAAGCGATGAGCCATGCACCGGTACTGCTAAATGAAAAGATGGTGCGGTGGCTGGCAGACTGGATGCGCGCACGCAGCTTCGGCGCACGAATGAAAGCGCTGTCACAACTGCGCGGTGGCCACTTCAAACCGGTGATCGGCCTGTTATGCGGGCTAACCGACCACACGGTCGGACTCAACATGGGACAGACCGCAGAAAATCTTGCCTACCGTTTCAAAATTTCACGCGAGCGCATGGATGCATTTGCAGTACAGAGCCACCAGCGCCTAGCCCGTGCTCAGGATGAAAACTTCCTCAACGAAATCGAAGTGATCTACGACACACGCGGCCACTTTTATGACGCCGACGACGGCCTGCGCCGCGACAGCGATGTTGCCAAGCTCGCTAAATTAAAGCCCGTATTTGATCGCCACTACGGCATGGTGACAGCAGCCAACAGCGCCCAGGTCACTGACGGCGCAGCGCTGTTGGTGCTGGCCAGCGAAGCGGCAGTAGAGAAACACAAGCTGCCGGTAATGGGGCGCATTGTCGATGCAGCCTGGGCCGGGCTCAACCCCGCAGAGATGGGCTTGGGACCTGCTCATGCCATGGCACAGATTCTTCAGCACCGCAAAATGAAGCCCAGCGATATCGACTACTGGGAGATCAACGAAGCGTTTGCCACACAGGTTCTGGCCTGCCGCGAAGCGTGGATGGATAGCGCCTACTGCAAAAAAGAGCTGGGCTGGCGCAAAGCGGTCGGCGAAATTGACAACGAGCGCCTCAATGTTGATGGCGGCGGGGTTAGCCTCGGCCACCCCGTGGGTGCCAGTGGCGCGCGGATCGTGCTGCACCTGCTCTCTGTCTTGGAGCGCACAAAATCGAAGCAGGGCATCGCCAGCCTCTGTATCGGCGGTGGCCAGGGCGGCGCAATGTTGCTGGAGCGACCGTAGCGCAGCAGCTACATAAAAGCAGTTGCAAAAAGGCAGTTACGACAAAACAGGGCGGGGAAAAACCGATGTCAACAAACAGTAGCGCAGGGCAGAAAAACCGGACAAACAATCAAGACCCGGCACCAGCCGAGGCATCAATACAAACGCAGGGAAAGCATTGGCGTTACGAACTGGATGACGAAGGCATCGCCTGGCTCCACTTCGACAAAGCCAACAGCGCCACCAACGTCTTGTCGGCCGCCGTACTGGAAGAGCTGGACGCGCAGCTGGCACTGATTGAGAACAAGCTACCCCGAGGGTTGATCATCCTCTCAGACAAACAAAACGGCTTTATCGCAGGCGCCGACATCAAGGAGTTCGGACCCTTCGCCGACAGCAGCGAAGCGACAGGGTTGATCCGTGGCGGCCAACTGGTTTTTGAACATCTGGCACAACTACAGTGCCCCACAGTCAGCATGATTCATGGCTTCTGTCTTGGCGGCGGCATGGAACTGGCACTCGCCTGCTCGCACCGCGTTGCCCTTGACGACCCACGCACCCGTTTGGGGCTGCCTGAAGTGAAGCTGGGCATCCACCCCGGCTTTGGTGGCAGCACCCGTCTGCCCCACTTGGTCGGCGCACCCGCAGCGATGGATCTGATGCTCAGTGGACGCACGATCAGCGCTCGCGCAGCGCAGCGCATCGGCATGATCGATGCTGCCGTGCCCGAACGACAACTCAAGCGGGCAGCAATCATGATGGTAAAAAAACCGCCCACAGTGGCTCCCGGCAAGCGCCGCTGGCGGGCACTGACGAATAACTTTTTGGTGCGCCCGGTGCTAGCAGCGATGATGCGCCGCCAAGTGAGCAAGCGCGCGCCTGCGTCACACTACCCCGCCCCCTATGCACTGATTGATCTGTGGGCGACCCACGCCGGTAATCCACCGAAAATGCTTGCTGAAGAGGCGGCATCCGTAGCACGGCTAGTGACAGGTGCTACTGCGCAAAACCTGATTCGCGTTTTTTTCCTTCAGGAGCAGTTGAAATCCCAAGGCAAGAGTGCCTCCAAAAAATCAAATAGAAACCGAAGCAAAACAATGCCCCTTGAAACACAACATGTTCATGTTATCGGCGGTGGCGTCATGGGGGGCGACATTGCCGCATGGTGTGCACTGCAGGGTTTTCAGGTCACTGTTCAGGATCAGCGCCATGAAGCATTGGCGCAGGTGTTGAAACGCGCCTCTGTTCTATTCAAAAAACGTTTTAAAAAAACCTATCTGGTGCAAGCAGCGATGGATCGTCTACAGCCAGACCGGGATGGATTGGGGGTTGAGCGCGCTGACGTCATCATCGAAGCAATTTTTGAAAACATTGAGGCCAAGCAGTCGCTCTATCGCGAGCTGGAGCCACGCATGAAGAAAGATGCGCTGCTCGCAACGAATACATCCAGCATTCCCATCGAAACCTTAAGCGAAGTGCTTAAACGCCCTGAGCGACTGGTTGGCCTGCACTTTTTTAATCCGGTAGCAAAGATGCAGCTGGTGGAAATTGTGCGTGGCAGCGGCACTGACGACAAGGTGGTCAAACAAGCCGCAGCGTTCACCCGTCAAATTGACCGTTTGCCACTCACCGTCAAGAGCTCCCCCGGCTTTCTCGTCAACCGTGTGCTGATGCCCTATCTGATGGAGGCGGTACTGCTCGAAGCAGAAGGGGTGCCGGGTGTGGTGATCGACAAGGCGGCAACCGGCTTCGGTATGCCGATGGGACCCATTGAGCTGGCGGATACGGTGGGGCTCGATATCTGCCTCTCTGTGGCAGAAATTCTCGGCGAACAGCTAGGCTTGGCCGTGCCCGAGCGGCTGCGCCAGTTAGTCAACGAGGGTCGTTTAGGGCGCAAGAGTGGCCAGGGATTTTACCACTATAAAGATGGCAAGGCGCTCAAAGAGAAGCCAGGGCGCGACTATAAAGCACCTGACGACGTTGAAGACCGGCTGATATTGCGCCTGCTCAACGAAGCTGCAGCCTGCCTGCGTGAGGGTATCGTTGAGGGCGCCGACCTACTCGACGCAGGCATCATCTTTGGTACCGGCTTTGCACCGTTCCGCGGTGGCCCAATGCACTATGTGGAAGAGAGTGGCAGTGCACCACTGCTGGGGCGCATGGGCGTACTCAAGCAGCGCCACGGTGAACGTTTTGAGGTCGATGTGGGGTGGCCCGTAGAGGCAGAAAAAGTGCCCGGCACTGGCGCTACGACAAACTAATCCTCATGAAGCATTTTGATCTGATCGCTATCGGCGGCGGTAGCGGCGGACTAGCGGTTGCGCGTCGCGCGGCCAAATACGGGGCGCGCTGCGCCGTGGCAGAGCAGGGCCGCCTCGGTGGCACCTGTGTCAACGTCGGCTGTGTACCCAAAAAGGTAATGTGGCAGGCAGCAGGCATCGCTGAAGTGTTGCAGGATGCCACTGGCTACGGTTTTGATCTCGGCGACAAACCACATCAAACCTTCGACTGGAGCCACCTCAAGCAGCGCCGCGATACCTACATTGAACGCCTCAACCAGATCTATCTCAACGGATTGGAAGGCTCTGAAGTCGCGCACCTGCAGGGGCGGGCTCACTTTGTCGATGCGCAGACGATCGATGTTGCCGGACAACGCTACAGCGCCGATCACATCGTCGTCGCCAGCGGCTGCGTACCAACCGTACCAGACATCCCCGGCGCCGGGTTAGGCATCACCTCTGATGGTTTTTTTGAGCTGGAGCAACAACCCCGGCGGGTTGCCATCGTCGGCTCGGGCTACATTGCAATAGAGCTGGCAGGCGTGCTCAACGGGCTGGGCTGCGCAGTGACACTGCTGGTGCGCGGCAGCGTGCTGGCGCGTTTTGAGCAGATGCTGCGTGAAGCGATCAGCGTAGAGATGCAACGCAGCGGCATCGACATCCGCCTCGAAACAGAAGTGCGTACCGTGACGGCCGACGCGACAGGGCAATCCGTGACGCTGACATTGAGTCAATCTTCGCTTGCCGAACACGATGAGCAACTGAGCAATATCGACTGCTTGATTTGGGCCGTCGGCCGCCATCCCAATACGGCGGATTTAAACCTCGCCGCTACCGGACTCGACACGAATGAACGTGGTTTTCTGCACACGGATCGCTACCAGAATACAGCCGTTCCCGGCATCTACGCTATTGGCGATGTGACCGGCCGTGCCGCACTGACACCAGTGGCGATTGCTGCCGGACGACGCCTTGCAGAGCGGCTGTTCAATGGGCAGCGCGATAGCTGCCTCGATTACGAAAACATTCCGACTGTGGTCTTTAGCCATCCGCCCATGGCCACAATTGGGCTTAGTGAAGAGGCTGCCCGCGAGCGCCATGGCGATGCAGTCACCACCTACCACTCGCGCTTTACCGCCATGTATTACGCATTGACAGAGCACAGAGTGCCGACGCAGATGAAACTCGTAACGGTTGGTGACGAACAGCGCGTGGTCGGATGCCACATGATCGGCCAGGGAGTCGATGAAATTTTGCAGGGTTTTGCTGTAGCGATCAAAATGGGCGCCACCAAAGCAGATTTTGACAACACCGTCGCGATACACCCCACAAGCGCTGAAGAGTTGGTTACAATGCGCTGACTCCCTCCTCCTGTTTTTGAGAAAAAAAAGAGCCAGCATGACCATTCGCAACTATCTGGAGCACACGCCAACGGTGCCCGCATCAACGTTTGTTGATGAGAGCGCACAGGTGATCGGCAACGTCACCATCGGTGAAGATGCCTCGATCTGGCCCATGGCTGTCGCGCGTGGCGATGTGCAATCCATCACCATCGGTGCGCGCACCAATATTCAGGATGGCTCGGTACTCCATGTCACTCAGGACAACCGCTTTAATCCCGGCGGCTTTGCGCTAACCATCGGTGCCGGTGTTACCGTTGGCCACAGTGCCGTACTGCACGCCTGCACCATCGGTGATTTCAGCCTCATCGGCATGGGTGCGATTGTTCTCGATGGCGCCGTTGTCCCTTCCCGCACCATGATCGGTGCCGGTAGTCTGGTCGCACCGGGCAAAACATTGGAGACAGGCTACCTGTGGATCGGACGCCCCGCACGTCGACAGCGCGTATTGACCGACAACGAACTGGAGTATCTGGAGTACTCCGCCGCGCACTACGTGGATCTAAAAAACAAGCACATGCAGGGAATATAATTCGCCCATGACACAGCACAAAGATAATCTGATCTGGATCGATCTGGAGATGACCGGCCTGGATACAGAGCGCGACCGCATCATCGAAATCGCCACGATCATCACCGACAGTCATCTCAATATTCTCGAAGAGGGTCCGGTGTTGGCCATCCACCAGAGTGACGACGTACTCAACGGCATGGATGAGTGGAACACCCGCCAACACGGCCAGTCAGGGCTGACTGCCCGGGTGCGTGCCAGCACTTATAGTGAAACCGATGCCGAGCGCGAAACGTTGGCATTCATCGCCCGCTACGTGCCCGCTAACAGCTCACCCATTTGCGGTAATAGTATCTGCCAGGACCGCCGCTTTATGCACCGTTGCATGCCGCAGCTGGAGCGATATTTTCACTACCGCAACCTTGATGTCAGCACCCTGAAAGAGCTGGCCAGACGCTGGGCACCCAAGGTTGCCGAGGGCTTCAACAAAGAATCCAAACACCTGGCACTTGATGATATCTATGACTCTATCAACGAGCTGATCTACTATCGTGAACAGCTGTTCCGCGCAGATGTGATCAACACGCCATGAGCGCTGACTTGCAGAAGATACTTCTGTCCAGTGACTTCCAACAACAGCGTCTTGAGTTGATCGAGACCGGGCACTTTCTCTACAAACAAGGCTGGATGCCAGCGACCAGCGGTAATTTTTCGGTACGCTTGAACGATGGTCATATTGCGATTACCGCTTCGGGCAGGCATAAAGGCAAACTCAGCGTAGAGGATATAACAGTCGTTGACAGCAACGGCCAGGCGCTTGATAACGCAACTCCTTCCGGTGAAACAGTACTGCATACCACGCTTTATAAACACGCCTCTGATATCGGCGCGGTTTTGCATTCACACTCGGTAAATGCCACATTATTGTCCACACTCTGTCGTGACGAATTGATACTGCAGGGTTATGAACTATTGAAAGCATTTCCTGGTATCGACAGCGCTGAATGCAACATCACAGTGCCCGTATTTGATAACGTTCAGGATCTCTCTCAATTGGCAACACAGGTAAACGACTATCTGGATACGCACTCGCCTGTTTTCGGTTACCTGATTACCGGCCACGGTCTCTTCACATGGGGTGCATCGATAAACGATGCGCTGCATCATATCGAAGCGTTTGAATTTCTGTTTGAATGCGAGATGCGCAAGATGCAGCTGCAAGCAGAAAAAAATAATTCAAACAAGAACTAACGGGAACAGACCTGCCATGAAGATTCGCCTCTATCTACCGCCATTACTGCTGCTCCTGTCACTGATAACACCACTGCGTGCAGCAGCAGAAGGCACGACAACCCCAGTCTACGACCACATCCGCTTCTCGGTTGAGGTCAACGAAGAGGTGCAGAGCGACACGATCGAAGCGGTTCTCTACGTACAGCGTGAGGGCGCAACCGCCGCGCAGCTGGCCAATGACGTTAACAGCGAAATTCGCTGGGCGCTGGCCTTGGCCAAACAAGAGTCGGCGATCAACGTCGAAACGCTGGACTACCGCACTACGCCGCTCTACCGAAAACAGGAGCTGAGCGGTTGGCGCGTGCGCCAGTCGATTCGCATCAACAGCCGCGACAGCACCAAGATCAGCGAGCTCATCGCCCGCCTGCAGAAACGGCTGCTGGTGCAATCCATTAACTACATCATCTCTGACTCGGTACGCCACGATGCCGAACAGCGCTTGATCGGCGCTGCACTCAAGGCATTTCAGCAGCGCGCACAACTGATCACAACAGCGCTTGGGCGCGAAACGTATCGTATTGTCACCCTCAATGTTGGCGCAGCGGGAGAGCGCGTTCGCCCACTGCGCGCCCGAGCAGAGATGGCGGCGTTTGCCTCCGCCCCCATCGCGACACCACAACTGGAGCCAGGCACCCAAACCATGCGCGCGACAGTCAGCGCCACCATTGAACTGAAGGTGCGCTGACAGTGACCGCCAATGGCGCCACTAACAACAAAGAGAAAAAAAGAGGAAAAAAGAGAGCGGCAACGGCACCTGAAACCACGCCAAATGAGCGACGACGCCTGCTCGGCAGGCAGTTGCGTGGCGTATCGCGAAGCTTCTACCTCACCCTGCGCGCGCTGCCTGACGCAATGCGCGAACCGGTGGGAATCGCCTACCTGCTGGCGCGTGCAGCAGACACCATTGCCGATACCGCAACGCTACCTGCAGAACAGCGCCTTGCTGATCTGCAACAGCTCAAAGCAGCGATCGTTGATGGTCGCTGCACCGACAGCCTGCTGGCTATCGCCGAGCGTGCGCGTGGTGTCTTGGATCACCCCGCAGAGCAGCGTCTGCTCGACTCACTACCGCAACTATTGCGCCTCTATCACCAATCGTCAGCGCAACAGCGCCACCTTATCGAAAAAGTGACGAGCACACTCATCGCGGGCATGGAGCAAGATCTGCAAACGTTCTCCACGACCACAGCAGAGCAGCCCGGCGCACTACGTGAAGCGCAGCAGCTTGACCACTACACCTACCTGGTCGCCGGCTGCGTTGGTGAATTCTGGACCGATATTGCCGTCACCCATGAACCTGCACTGAAAGTGTGGAATGCCGACAAATACGCGGCCTGGGGCATCAGCTTTGGCAAAGCGTTGCAACTGACCAACGTGCTGCGTGATGTGGCCAAAGATCTGCGCTGCGGACGCTGCTACCTGCCCGAACAGCAGCTTGAACAGGCTGGATTGACGCCGCAAGACCTGCTGCGAGTTGAAACAGGCACTGTAGCGCGGCCATTGCTGGTGGAGTGGACGAAGCGTGCGCTGGACTATTATGAAGACGCAGAGGAGTACGTGCTAGGCATTCCCCGTCAGTGTTACCGACTGCGCCTCGCCTCCCTGTGGCCGCTATTGATCGGCCTTTCGACGCTGGAACAACTACTGCGCCACGACGCCTGGCTCGATCCTGACAAACCAGCCAAAGTGAGCCGCCACTGGATCTACCGCATGATCGCCCTCTCTTCAGTGGCGGTGTGCTCCGATTTTTTACTGCGCCGTTGGATCTACGCGCTGCGGCGCAACGTGCAGCTTGCACTGTAATCCAGCGCTGTTAGCCAATAGTCAGCCCTTGCGCTTCACTGCCCTGATCACAAACACAACCGGCAGCACGATAACGGACAACACAGCGATGATCATCACCCAAGTATTCGAGAGTTCTAATGTAAACGTGCCGGTGAGAAAAAGAATGACAAGAACCGCCAGCGACGTGAACACCAAAAAATATTTCAGATCCTGCATGTTATGGCTACCGTTTTGAGTTGTTGGGCCGCCAATTCTACACAAATTACCCGGCCACCGTGTCAACCCATTGAATCCACGTACAGCTACAAACGGTAAGAGAGCCCAAACTGGAGCCCATAGTTGGGCACAATATTGACCTCGTTAACGTCTTGGTAAAGCGGTAGCTGGATGTGAGCATAAAAAGCGGTGCTCTGCGATGACTGCATACGTATCCCCGGTGTCAGGTAGATCATGGTGTTACCGGAACTTGGCACACCCTCCCCCTTAAACTCATCCCGCTCGGCAATACGTGTATTGAGCTGCCCGGTGACGGTAATCTTTTTAGCAACGCGATAATCGAGCCCAACATTCAGCACGACTGCATCGCCAAATTGATAGTCGAGATCGTTCTCGGTATTAAACCGATATTGCAACGCAACAAAGCTACCCAGCTTATCTGGCTGCCACTGGTAACTGTAGTACCCGGACAAAAGAAAGTCGTATGAACCCGTGCCCGGCATGATGGTCGGCTCATTAATAGCGCCTTCACCATTGCGCAGTTTGTACTCGCCCGTCGGCAACTTGATACCCAGCCCACCAATAAACAGGTGCCGCGTAGTGAGATTAAAAGCGTACTTTGCGGTGACACCCACATCACCAAAGCCAGACGAACCATCATCGTTGGTAAACTCACCATTTTCTCCGGCATCAAGATCGACACCATCATCGTGCTCATGCAAGCGGTTATTCAAAAAAGGCAGTGCAACGGCCAAGGTAAAACGTTCTGTCACGCCGACATTGAGATCAAGCTGGGCCAACATGTTTACTGTTCTGAGTTCACGATGGTGCTGCAACTCAAACTCACCATTTTCAAAATCCACCTTTGGCACAAGCACTTCGTTGGTGCCCGAACTTCCGCGTAGCTTTCTATCTTGCACAATATAGCGATAGGATAGATCAAGCATCACTTGGCCTGGCGCAAAAATCTTATTCTCAGCACCGGCATTCAAAAAACAGTTGGAAGAGCCGCAGCTCGCTAATACATGACTGTAGGGAAAACAGCTTGTCAGCAGCAGTGCTGCTGCGCAATGGTTGCGTAACTTTGACATATTGAATCTCAACTCTGTAGATCTGATAAATAGGTAAAAACTGCAAGCTGAGATCGTAACCAACCGCGAAGCGACTGGGAATGTGACACAGTGTCGCGCGACAATTTGTCGCACACGCTCCACGACAAATAGAAGTATCATCGCCACTTTGATCACTCAATAGACTGCAAACATTAGGCTCTGATGTTTTTACAACCCCCGGCAACGCCTGACACAACCTCTGACACAACCTCTGACATAACCCCGACAGAGAACCTGCGCCGCC
>JAADGQ010000168.1 GCA_013152295.1 Gammaproteobacteria bacterium
ACACGGACGACGACGATGTGGTCGGTTTCGCCGGGGCGCAGATCCTCGACGAAGTGGGCAGTGGTTCTCCGGGGCTCAAGCTCGGCATCGGCACACGCGCCTACTTTGCATCCATTGAAGATTCCGACATCGGCGCCGTCACCCTGGGTGCACTGCTGCGCTACTCACCGCCATCGATCGACCGACTCGCCTTCACCGCCAACATTTTTCACGCACCCAAAATTGTCGCTTTTCTCGATGCGGAGAAGTTCACCGCATTCAGCGCCGCCATCGAGTATGACCTGTTCCCGCAAGCGACCGTCTACGTGGGCTACCGCAAGGTCAAGGCGTATGTGAAAGAGAACGTAAAAAACAGCAAGCGCGACTACGTTGAGATTGATGCCAGCGCACATTTGGGTGTCAGAATCTCTTTTTAAAGAGATCACCCTGTTAAAGAGAGTCGCCTGATACGCCATTTTGTGAGCAGCTTCCTTGATTGTCGCGCTATTTTTTGAGACAAAGCTGACATTTTCAGTCCTTCTGCCGATAACGCCAGAAGAACAGACTGGCCGCAATGATTAATGCAATAACACCCACCCTCCTGCCGGATACGCGCAGCCGCCAGGCCGCGCCTGCCGCAACCAATGCCACACAAAAAAGTGCGGCGATCGCTGCGATAGAGCTAACGAAAGGGCCGGACAGGCAGAAAACGCGCCACTACGCAGCCACCGAGTACACGGTGGAGGGTGAGCTGCTGACCAAAAAACGTCCGGCAGCTGACCGCCAGGAGAGCATCTTCTCCACATCGCACGCCGCGCAAAACCATTTCAACCACCATAGCAACACGCAAACCACCGCAGCGACAAGCCGCCTGGCACTGGCCAGCTATCTCGATAACGCCGGAATGCAGGGCAGTGGCAGCATCGACACAGCGCGCGGAAATAACGTCAACTATTTCGCTTGATCGCCTCCCTCCTCAGCCAACTTTCAACCAACCTTTTAGTCAACTCCAGCCCCGCTGATACGCACAAAACCGATGAGTCACACCACCCATGTCGCGGTCGGCGTGATCCGCAACCCGCAGCAACAAGTGTTACTGGCACTGCGCCCCGAGCAGGCGCATCAGGGAGGTTTGTGGGAGTTTCCCGGCGGCAAGGTCGAACACGGTGAAAACGCTTTCGCCGCGCTGCAGCGCGAACTGCACGAAGAGCTGGGCATTAACGTCGATGCAGCACGCCCGCTAATCCGCATCCACCACACCTATTCCGACAAAAGGTCCGACAAAAAGGTGCTGCTCGATGTGTGGCACGTCACCGAATTCTCGGGCAGACCTTTCGGCCGGGAGCAGCAACGAGTGGAGTGGGTCGACACCGAAAAGCTCACCACGCTGGCATTCCCGGCAGCCAACCGGCCGATTATCAGCGCTGTACGGCTACCCACACGCTATCTGATCACACCCGAGCCCGGTGCAGACCACACGTTGTTTTTACGGCGCATTGAGCAGGCGTTAAGCAGCGGCATCACACTCATCCAGCTGCGTGCCAAATCACTGTGCGGTGAGCGCTATGCACAGCTCGCCCAACACACCCTTGAGCGCTGCCGCCAACACGGCGCGCAACTGCTGCTCAATAGCGACCCCAGCGTTGCCGCAGCGCTCGGCGCGGATGGTGTGCACCTCAGCAGCGAACGACTCATGACGCTGCAACAGCGTCCGTTGCCAACGCAGCACTGGGTGGCTGCCTCGTGCCACAACCCGCAGCAGCTCGCGCAAGCCAAGCGCATCGGTGTCGATTTTGCGGTGCTGGCACCAATCTGCGCCACACTCAGCCACCCCGAAGCAACGCCACTGGGCTGGGCTGCGGCGCAAACGCTCAGCGAGCCGGTCAATTTTCCGCTCTACGCCTTGGGCGGAACCACTGTCAGCGACATCACCACCGCTCACCATCACGGCCTGCAGGGTATCGCTGCAATCCGTTCACTGTGGCCACAGTTTTAGGCACGCTCTAAGCGTTTTATTGGGCTGGGATTATCGCCAAGGAGCCTGCTAGAATGGCGCGCTGACCAAACGATCAACAACCATTCACTTGGTTTTTTCACTACTTTTCGAGGATGACGAATATGCAGAACGCGGGCACTTGGTCCCTGGTTTGTTATATGGGCGATGGCACCACCGGCAGCGTCAGCGTGGTGCAGAGCGACAACGCTGAAATCAGCGTAAAAACAGTCCCACAGGGCGCGCTGAGCGGCAAAGAGGGGCTCTATAAACCGCTCTTTCTGGGCATCAGCAATAACAGCGTCGTATCCATGGACCCCGTGAGCAAACAGATCAGCAACAGCGCCGAGCTGGCCGCCGACGCCTTCGCCGCATACGCCTACCGTGAGCCCGACAGCGAGCGTATCTGGTTCATGAACGATGGCGACAAAAAAACCGGCAACGATGAGATTAACTGTGGTGACAACGGCTCAACCGTGACCATCATCAGCAGCGCTGATCCGGCACAGGTGATCAAAACCATCTGCGTTGGACGCGGCCACCACGTCACCACCGCACCGTCGGCCAGCGCCCCGAACGTACCGCTGCGCGCCTTCGTCAGCAACCTGAAAGATGGCTCGATCTCCGTAGTCGGCAACGACCCGAGTGATGCGGCAACCTACCTGCAGGTGATCACCACCATCAGCCTGCGCGATGCGGCACGTGACCCTGGTGACACAGAGATCCCCAACGATGCCTTTCCGCACGGCATGGAATATTCCGCCGCCACAGGGAAGATTTACTGTCTGAACAATGGCTACGGCACCATCGCAGTTATCGACCCATTGAGCAACACGGTGGAACAGAGTATCGAAATGGAGGTGAGCAGCAATCTGCTACTCAGTCGCGATGGCAAATTTGTCATCGGCAAAGGCGCAGACCGCAAAGCCGACCCGGAGCATGTGGTCGGTCGCCTGACGGTGGTTGACATGGTCAGCGGTGCAATAGAGAAGGTGATCGACATCCCCGACCTCTACCCAAGCACCTATCGCTTCAATGCCGATGGCAGCAAACTCTACGTCACCAGCGCCGCCACCGGCAAAGACGTACAACGCAGCAACCTCAAAAAGGCGTCGCTGTTTATCTACGATGCATCAGCGCTGCCCGAGCTGGCACTGATCAAAGAGGTCGAGGTCGGCACCTCGGACTGCGGTCGTCGCCCCATCGCCTTTCTTGAAGAGCAGGGACAGGAGCCGAGCGTCTTCGTACCGAACCCAACCGATGGCACGCTCTCCATTATCGACGGCAGCAGCGACACCGTGGTTCACACCATCAAAATCGCCGACCAAGCGGCCAGCGATTTTGCCTTCTCATTCTGGGGAGAAGGCATTTACGGCGCCTGACGGCAAGCCACCGATCGAC
>JAADGQ010000041.1 GCA_013152295.1 Gammaproteobacteria bacterium
TAGCGGTGCTCTTCTTCTTAGCCGTGGACTTCTTCTTCACAGCGGACTTTTTGATGGCTTTTTTCTTGGCCGTTGATTTTTTCTTAGCGGTGCTCTTCTTCTTAGCCGTGGACTTCTTCTTCACGGCTGACTTTTTGACGGCTTTTTTCTTGGCTGCAGGTGCTTTCACCGGCGGCGGCTCACTGTCTGTAGCAGCCTCCTCTGTTTTCACCTCTTCAGCTGCGGCAGGTTCTTCACTGCTCACTGTTGGCTCGCTTTGGGTGGAGGGTTCGGCATCGGCGCTGCTACTCTCTTCATCAGCGGCTTTCTCACCAACAATCTTTTCAATCGAGTTAAAAATGTGATCAACATCACCAACACCCTGAACTGCGTATAGCTTGCTTTGGTCTCGGTAATAGTTAACGAGTGGCGCGGTTTGCGCTTCGTAGACTTTTAGCCGGTTCGCTATTGTCTCTTCATTGTCGTCGATACGATGTTTGAGTTCTTCGCCACAGCGGTCGCAGCGGTCGCCCAGTTTTGACGGTGAAGTGTGGACATTGAACACCTGCCCGCACGATTCACAGCTTCGTCTTCCCGTAAGGCGCTGCATCAATACGTCAAAATCCACCTTAATCAACACAACTTCCTGCAGCGGTTTGTCGATTTTATCCAGCATCGCATCAAGCGCTTGTGCTTGAGCAATGTTTCGCGGAAAGCCATCGAGGATAAATCCATTGCTAGCATCGGCCTCAGAGAGGCGCGCTTCGATAATGCCCAACACGATTTCGTCAGAAACCAGCTGGCCTGCATTCATCGCCGCTTTAGCCCGTTGCCCAAGCGCTGTGTCGGCAGCGACTGCAGTCCGCAGCAGGTCGCCGGTAGATATTTGCGGTATGCCGTGCTTATCGACAAGCAGCTTACTTTGAGTGCCCTTACCGGACCCAGGTGCCCCTAACAAAACGATTCTCATCGCCACGCTCCCAATTTGTGAAGATTCATTTGATACAAAGGGAAACAAATTCCCTTAACCTTTTTGCTGCAGAAGTACGATTTAATGCGTGCTTGATTATTGATATCGGAAGACTGCCTTAAAACCATAACAAGACATATTTCAATTAGCCTATCTGTTAAGTTTTTGTGTTAAGCGCTTACTAAGTTGCAGAAAGTTATGTGACAAAAATTCTGACGCTCATCTTATGCATCGAACCTCTACATCGAAATACATCAAACTTCACATCGCACGAGCGTAAAACTTATATGCTAAGTGCCATGTTGATGAGGTGGCGCGGCGCTTTCGCGCTAAGTTACTCTGGCACAATATCGAAGTCAACGTAAATGTCGTTATCCGTCGAGCTAATCGTAGGTGGTTGTGCAAGTTTAAAAGATCGCAAATATCGTTTTGATTTTTGCCGAGACTGAAGCGGAAATATTGGCCTTACGCGGCAGGCCGCTCTATATTATTCTTGCGTGACCGATAATTGATCGAACCTTCGATCTGTGAGCATCAATACCCATAACAGTGCTATAAAAATGCTGCATGAGTGACCTAACCATAGCAACAGGGAGAGAGTAGTATGTCGAAAAGAAATGCGTTTTACGCCCAGTCAGGGGGTGTTACTGCTGTTATTAATGCTTCAGCCTGCGGGCTCATTGAAACTGCGCGTCAGCATAAAGATAAAATCGGCAAAGTGTTTGCCGGTCGGGATGGCATCATCGGTGCATTGACTGAAGAGTTGATCGACACCAGTAAGGAGTCTGCCAAAGCGATTGCCGCGTTGAGACACACGCCGGGAGGTGCATTTGGTTCATGCCGCTACAAGCTGAAAAGCCTCGAAGAGAACAAGGCGCAGTACGAACGGTTGATTGAGGTATTTAAAGCGCACGACATTGGCTATTTCTTCTATAACGGGGGCGGCGACTCTCAGGATACAACTCACAAAGTGTCGCAGATCGGCGAGCAACTCGACTATCCGATCACCTGTGTCGGTATTCCTAAAACGGTGGACAACGATCTGCCCATCACGGACAACTGTCCGGGATTTGGTTCTGTCGCAAAATATGTCGCGGTCTCCATTCGCGAAGCGAGTCTTGATGTACTCTCCATGTGTAAAACATCGACGAAAGTATTTGTTATGGAGGTGATGGGCAGGCACGCGGGTTGGATTGCTGCAGCGGGAGGACTGGCATCGGAGAAAGAGGGTGATCCCCCTCATATTATTTTGTTTCCTGAGATAACGTTTGATGAAAAAAAGTTACTTTCAAAAGTAAAAAACTGTGTGAATAAATATGGTTTTTGTACGATCGTCGTCTCCGAAGGCGTGCGTCATAAAGATGGCCGTTTTTTGGCTGAGAGCGAGACAAAAGATGCCTTTGGCCATGCTCAACTCGGTGGCGCTGCGCCCGTGCTTGCCGAACTCATCAAAGAGCATCTGGGTTATAAATATCATTGGGCAGTTGCTGATTACCTGCAGAGGGCAGCGCGTCATATCGCGTCGAAGACCGATGTGGATCAAGCTTATGCGTTAGGAAAGGCAGCAGTTATGCTGGCGTTAAAGGGACACAATGCGGTTATGCCAACCATCGTGCGTAGCTCTGATAAACCGTATCGCTGGCGTATTGGTTCGGCTGATTTGGCCGATGTGGCAAACGTTGAAAAAATGATGCCGCGTAACTTTATCAGTCGCGACGGTTTTTCTATTACCGATGCCTGTCGAGCCTATCTGCAGCCCCTGATCAGGGGAGAAGATTATCCGCCTTATCGAAATGGTCTGCCGCAATATGTGCAACTTAAGAATATAGCAGTGGCAAAGAAGCTGAAAAAAGGTTTCAAAATATAGCGTTTGAACTATCTGCGGTGTAAAAATTGCAGCATAAAAAAAGGGGGCACATTGGCCCCCTTTTTGTTTCCTCTCACCTCAATAACAGGTTGTTGTTGAGTGTCGGGTGGCGATTAACCGCCGAGTAACGGTGCAATCACCAAGCTGACAATAGCAAGTACGTTGATCAGGATGTTCATGGACGGACCTGATGTATCCTTGAAGGGGTCGCCCACGGTATCGCCAACAACACAGGCGGTGTGAACATCCGAGCCTTTGCCGCCGAGATTACCCTTCTCAACATACTTCTTTGCGTTGTCCCATGCACCACCGGCATTGGCCATCATCAGCGCCATCAAAACGCCTGTCACTAACGCGCCACCGAGCATGCCGCCCAGCGCTTGCGGGCCTAATCCAAAACCAACAACAACCGGTGCGGATACGGCAAGCACGCCTGGCAACACCATTTTCTTGAGTGCGGCCTGAGTTGCAATATCGATACAACGCGCGTTATCGGGTTGCGCGGTTCCTTCGAGCAGTCCCGGTATTTCGCGAAACTGACGGCGAATTTCGTGGATCATCTCAAACGCCGCATCGCCCACTGCTGTCATCGTTAGTGCCGCGACAAAGAAGGGGAAGATGCCACCAATAAACAGCCCGCCCAATACCGTAGGATCGCTCAGCTCCAGGCTGAAATCGGGAATACGGTGAGAGATATCCTGTACAAACGCGGCAATGATGGCCAACGCTGCCAGAGCCGCTGCACCAATAGCGAAGCCTTTGCCGATTGCTGCAGTGGTATTGCCCAGCTCATCCAGCGAATCGGTAATTTTGCGAGTCTCTTCGCCCAGGCCACCCATCTCGGCAATGCCGCCAGCGTTGTCTGCAACCGGGCCGTAAGCATCAATAGCCATGGTGATGCCGACTGTCGCGAGCATGCCTACAGCAGCAACACCCACACCGTACATGCCGCACAAGTCGGTTGATATAAAGATGATGGCGGCAATGGTCAATACCGGGATCAACACAGATTTCATGCCGATTGCCAAGCCGGAGATCATCACTGTCGCCGCTCCTGTCTCACCCGATTTGGCGATATGCCTGACCGGTGCCCCGCCCGTATAGTACTCGGTGACGAGTCCGATGATGATGCCGCCCAGCGCGCCAATGAACACCGCGCCCCAAACGCCTGCAGTAATACCGGATGCCATGGTGACCATGTAGGCTAAAGCGATAAACAGGACGGTTGCGCCAATGGTGCCGATACGCAGAGCAACGTCTGGTGCTTTATCCGAGAACTTGCGCACAAGAGCAATTCCCGCAATTGAACACAGCAGACCGGCAGAAGCCAGCGCCAATGGTAAAAACATCAAATCAGCACGCTCACCGAGGGCGGCTACTTGCTCAATGGCCATCGTTGAAGCGATCGCGATGGTGGCAATCATGGCGCCACAGTAGGACTCAAAAATATCCGAGCCCATGCCGGCAACATCGCCCACGTTGTCACCTACGTTGTCAGCGATCACGCCTGGGTTACGCGGATCGTCTTCGGGAATGCCCGCTTCGAGTTTGCCCACCAAGTCCGCACCCACATCGGCACTCTTGGTAAAAATGCCGCCGCCAACACGCGAGAACAGTGCAACACTCGATGCACCCATACCAAAGCCGTGAATAACATAAGCTGTTTCGGGGTCACCACCGAAGATCAAGTAGAGCAGACCCAAGCCCAACAGCCCAATTGAAGCAACCGCCATACCCATCACCGAGCCACCGAAGAAGGCGACGTTTAGTGCCTCCGCCGACCCTTGGTTGTGTGCAGCTACGGTGGTTCTGACATTCGCTCGGGTGGCGGCGTGCATGCCGATAAAACCTGCGCTTGCAGATGCAACAGCACCAACGATGAAAGCAAACGCACTGCCGAAGCCAAGAAAAAATAGTAAAAATACGCTGACCACGGCAACAAATATGCCCAGCATCTTATATTCACGCTGAAGAAATACCATTGCACCGAGATGAATGGCCTCGGCGATTTCAGCGATCTTGCCCTCTCCCGCAGGATGGGCAACCACAATATTGTAAATCCGGTACGCCACATACAGGCCTAATCCCCCCAATAGCAGCGGTACCAAATGAGATACGCTCATTACTCTTCCCCTCGTTATTTGTAGAACCCTATTATTATCAGTCGCCCATTGCTGGCAACTAAGCGTTCGCAGTGGATATATATAGATCTGGCCGGTTTAGGCCGCGGCGGCTATTGTAACTGTCAGCGCTCGATGCCGCCAGCGGCTTAGTGGCAGGTACGGTAGAATTATTCCTTCCGAAAGAGTATGTTGGCGGCATGCAAATTTCGTTCAGCAAAATGCATGGTTTAGGTAACGACTTCATCGTTATTGACGCATACCGTCAGCCGTTATCCCTTGGTCGGAAACAGGTTCAGGCGTTGGCCGATCGTCATCGCGGCATCGGCTGTGATCAGCTGCTGATGGTCGAGCCGGGAGAGCAATCTGATGTGGATTTTCGCTATCGTATCTTCAATGCTGATGGCAGTGAAGTTGAGCAGTGTGGTAATGGCGCGCGCTGCTTTGCCCGTTTCGTTCACGACCATGGCTTGACAGATAAACGTGAGATAACGGTGCAAACGCGCAACGGTATTATTCGCCCACGTATCGAGGCGGATGGAGAGGTGAGCGTGGATATGGGCGTGCCGCAGTTTACGCCGGACGCGATACCTTTTGTCGCTGATGACGAAACAAAAAGTTACCCTCTGATTGTGGCGGGAGAGGTGGTTCAAATTGGCACGGTCTCGCTTGGCAATCCTCATGCCGTTATTCTCGTTGAAGATGTCGAACAGGCTCGCGTCGAGCAGTTGGGACCACAGATTGAAAATCATCCGCGTTTTCCGCAACATGTTAACGTTGGATTTATGCAAGTCTGCGACCGCAATAGTATCAAGGTGCGTGTCTATGAGCGCGGTGTTGGTGAGACGCTGGCTTGTGGCAGCGGTGCTTGCGCTGCGGTTGCGGTCGGTCATCGACTGGGGCTGCTGGATGATGAAGTCAATGTAACGCTGCGTGGCGGTGCTTTGCAGATTAGCTGGTCTGGATCAGCTCAGCCGATGTTAATGAAGGGTCCTGCTACCCATGTCTTTGATGGACGTATTGAGCTAACAAACATAGAGCCGCAAACATGAATACGCAGCAACAAAAACTTAAAAAAGAAGAGGCGCTAAACGATAAGGCCGTTGAGAAGTATCTGCGCGCTCACCCCGATTTTTTTGTCACACAGGCTCAGCTGCTTGCTGATCTAAAAATACCTCATAATAGCGGTGCGGCGATCTCGCTAATAGAGCGACAGGTCTCCCTTTTGAGGGAGCAAAAGGTTCGCTTGCAGCGACAGCTGCTCGACCTGATTCAGGTTGCTCGCGATAATAACAAAATTACCGAGCGCATCCAGAAGTTGACATTAGAGCTGGTTAAGGCCAATGACCTGTCCGCCATTATCGATGTCATTATCGATAATTTTCATGGCGATTTTCTTGCTGATGCGGTCAAGTTATGCGTTTTTGCACAGCCAGCATCGCTGCTTGATGATGAGTGGGATTTGATGATGGAGGTCAATTTCAGCGACGATCAGCACAAACCCGCATGCTTCTCTGCGTTAATCGAGCATGAGGAGAAGCTGATTTGTGGCGACTTGAGCCAGGATCAAAGCATCTACCTGTTTGGTGGGCAGAGCGAAGCGATTGCGTCAGCGGTTGTCATCCCTCTGAATGTCAGTGACGAGTTCGATGCTACTCCCAACTGCATTGGCCTGCTCGCAATTGGCAGTCGCGAAGGGGAGCGTTTTCATCCCACCATGGGCAATCTGTTTCTCGTTCACATCGGTGATTTGATCGCCCGTATCATAAGCCCACACCTATTGCTGGAGTCCGTTGAGTAGCACTTGAATAGCGATGGTGGATTGGGTCGAAAAATTTATTGCCCAACTAACGCGAGAGCGACAACTATCCCGACATACGACCCAGGCATATCGTAGGGATCTGGCCAAGGCGCAGCGCTACTGTAGCGAGGTTGGGGTTCGTTGTTGGTCGCAGTTGGACGGCGCTCTGTTACGCACATTTGTGGCGACGACGCACCGCGGTGGTTTGGCGCCGCATAGCATACAGCGGCTTCTTTCATCACTGCGCTCGTTTTACCAATTTCTTGAAAAAGAGGGAGTGGTAACAGCGAATCCCGTCGTCGGCATTCGTCCTCCCAAAGCGCCACGCAAACTGCCCAAGGTACTTGATGTTGATGAAGCTGAGCGTCTGCTGAAACCGGCTGACGGTGATCCAATGCTCGCCGCGCGCGATGTGGCAATCATGGAACTTATGTACTCTTCCGGGGTACGGGTTGGTGAGCTGGTTATGATCGATCGTGGCGATATTGATCTGAGCGATAATATCGCCACCGTGCAGGGCAAAGGTAACAAAACGCGCCAAGTGCCGATTGGTCGCCAGGCGTGTAAAGCGCTACGTGAATGGTTGTGTCATCGCGCTCAGCTTGTAAAAACATCTGAGCACGCGCTGTTTGTCGGACGACGTGGCAAGCGACTCTCTACCCGCGCTGTTCAATTGCGTGTTCGTCGTAGAGCTCTGGAGCAGGGGCTCGCCACTTCTGTTCATCCACACATGCTGCGCCATTCATGTGCCAGCCATCTGCTGGAGTCAAGCGGAAACCTGAGGGCCGTTCAGGAACTGTTAGGCCATGCCGACATCTCTACTACACAGGTTTACACCCACCTGGACTATCAATACCTGGCTCAGGTTTACGACTCAGCACACCCTCGGGCAAAGAAAAAATCGGCATGATGGTTGTCAATTTTTGAATAATTTATTTTAAATAATCGGGTGCATCACACGGAATCAGTATGAGTGATCCAGACAGCACATATTCACCACCCAAAACTGGTTTGATTCTCTCCGGTGGTGGTGCCAGAGCCGCTTACCAGGTTGGTGCGTTGAAGGCCATTATCAGAATCCTTCCGCAGGATACCGCAAACCCCTTTCCGATCGTGTGTGGCACCTCTGCAGGTGCTATCAACGCCACTGCTTTGGCGATTTATGCCACACGCTTTCACGAGGGCGTACTACAGCTGCTGAGAGTCTGGAAAAGCATGCATGTAGAGAACATATTCAGGTCTGATGCTATTGGCATTACAACTAACAGTTTGCACTGGCTTGCGGCGCTGTGCAGTGGTGGACTGGGGCGCTTCGGTCCGCACGCCATGCTGGAGAGAGGGCCACTCTACCGCTTGCTGAAAAGTTACCTGCGCTGCCAGGAGATACAAAAATCGATCAATGCAGGCGCGCTCCACGCGCTGAGTATTACCGCCTCTGGATACAACTCAGGTCAGTCGGTGACGTTTTATCAGGGTGATGCTTCGATAAAACCCTGGCGACGCGCTCAGCGAATCGGTTGCCCGTGCAGTATCACTGTCGACCACCTGATGGCATCATCGGCAATTCCTTTCATTTTTTCTGCGGTTAAAATAAATCGCGAATACTTTGGCGATGGCTCCATGCGCCAGTTGGCTCCACTCAGTTCTGCTTTGCATCTGGGGGCGGACCGTATTCTTAGTATTGGTGTCAATTGTTGGGAAGAAGACCAGACGCCGCGCCAACAAAACATGAGCTACCCGTCGATGGCGCAGATGGGTGGCCATGTGTTGAACAGTATCTTTCTCGACAGCATGGAGGTGGATATAGAGAGAATCAGGCGTATCAACCGTACTATCAACCTGATTCACTCCGACCAGTTGGAGGAGGCAGACGTTGGTCTGCGTAAAGTCGATGTGATGGTGATTAACCCGAGCAAAGAGATCGATGCTATTGCCGCGGAGTACGCCCATTTGTTGCCACGGCCGGTGCGTTACCTGCTTCAGGGCACAGGAGCACTTAACCCGAATGGCTCCAATTTGTTAAGCTATCTGCTCTTTGAAGAGCGCTACTGTCGCGACCTGATCGCGATGGGCTACCGGGATACAATGCAGCGGCGTGATGAGGTTCTGCAGTTTTTATCGCCTGATTAATATAGCAAATAATAGATGAACGACCCTTGTGCTATCCCTGTTGTGATGACCTTCTCCGGGTGCGACTCCACGGGGGGGGCTGGCGTGCAGGCTGATATCGAATCGATCGCCAGCATGGGTTGCCATGCGGCGCCGGTGATTACCGCTGTGACTATTCAAAACACGCACAGCGTTTCGGCGTTTCAATCGATTGATGCGCAGTTTTTGTTTGATCAGGCGCAAGCCGTATTCGATGATATGCCCGTCGGGGCGATCAAAATTGGCATGGTGGGTAGCGTCGAGGTTGCCGAGGCGATCTGCTCACTGCTGGCGAGCCATCGCAGCATACCTGTGGTTTACGATCCGGTGCTGGCCGCAGGCGGTGGCGGAGCGCTCAGCAGCGACGAGCTGGTGCAGACTATCGTTGAGAAGCTCTGCCCACTCACCACTATTCTTACGCCCAACAGCCACGAGGCGCGTATTTTGGTGCCCAATTCACACTCACTGGATGAGTGTGGCAAGCAGCTCATCAGGTATGGTTGCCAGCATGTGTTAATTACCGGCACCCATGAGCCCACTGCGCATGTCTCAAATACGCTATTCGACAAAAATGGTGTTGTCGAAACGTTCTATTGGGATCGTCTCAATAACAGCTACCACGGCTCAGGCTGCACATTGGCGTCGGCGCTTGCCGGACTGCTTGCCCGAGGCCTGGACTGTTTTACCGCTGCCCACGAAGCTCAGGAATATACGTTGAGCACACTGCAATACGGCTATCGCATTGGTGATGGTCAGCACCTCCCCAACCGTCTCTACTGGGCACGTCACGATCAAACCTGACCATCTGACGGGCCTCTACGCGATTACGGATAGCGCGCTGATTCCTGCCGACCAGTTGTACGCAACGGTTGAGAAGGTCATCAGCGGGGGCGCTACCATGGTGCAGTTTCGGGATAAATACGCACCACCTGCCGAGAGGCTGCAGCAGGCTCAAACCGTTCTTGAGCTCTGCCGCGCGCGTTCTGTTCCGTTGATTATCAACGATGATGTTGAGCTTGCCCGAAAAATTGGCGCCCATGGTGTACACCTCGGCAGGGCAGATCTTTCGCTAACAGATGCGCGCGACTATTTGGGCCGGTCCACGATGGTAGGGCTCTCTTGCTATGCTTCTATTGCACGCGCTCTGGCTGCGCAGGCCGCGGGGGCTGATTATGTCGCTTTTGGCCGATTTTTCCCCTCGAAGACGAAACCACTTGCCAAGCACGTTGATCTCTCTATCTTGAGCGAGGCCAGGCAGCAACTCACGCTCCCTATCGTCGCCATCGGTGGCATCACTGCGGAGAACGGCCAAGCGCTGTTGACTGCGGGAGCGGATATGCTGGCGGTTATTCATGACCTGTTCGGTCATGCGGACCCCTGCCAGGCGGCCGAGCGATACAAGCCGCTGTTTGAAAAAAATTGATGGCAGAGTAAGCTACGCTATCGTTTTCGCCCCTTGGCTTGATGCTGCGCCGTTTAACGTCGTCATATGCCTTATAACTAATTGATTAACTGGAAGAAAATAATGCCTACATCACACCAGCTTTTTTTGGATGCTCAGCGACACATTCCCGGTGGCGTCAACTCTCCGGTACGCGCTTTTAAAGGGGTCGGTGGTGATCCGGTGTTTTTTAAAAAAGGCAAAGGCGCCTATCTGTACGATGAAGAGGATAAGCGCTACATCGACTATGTTGCATCTTGGGGGCCGATGATCCTTGGCCACTGTGCGCAAACCGTTGTCGATGCGGTGCAGCAGACGATTCAAAATGGCCTCGGTTTTGGTGCGCCTACGGCGATCGAAACAACAATGGCGGATAAAATTTGTGAGCTAATCCCGTCCATTGAGATGGTCAGAATGGTCAGTTCTGGCACAGAAGCAACCATGAGCGCGATCCGTCTCGCGCGTGGGTTCACCGGTCGCGATAAAATCATTAAGTTTGAGGGTTGTTACCATGGCCACTCTGACTCGCTGCTGGTAAAAGCGGGGTCTGGCGCGCTGACGCTGGGTGTGCCAACTTCGCCAGGCGTCCCCGCTGCACTAGCCGAACATACCATCACCCTTGCCTATAATAATCTAGAGGAGGTTGAGCAGGCTTTCGCTCAGCTGGGCGGGCAGATTGCGTGCATTATCGTTGAGCCCGTAGCCGGTAATATGAACTGTGTTCCACCCAACGCCGGTTTTCTCGAGGGGTTGCGCTCACTGTGCAGTCAGTACGAGAGCGTGCTGATCTTTGATGAAGTGATGACCGGCTTCCGCGTCGCATTAGGTGGCGCTCAACAATACTACGGCGTCACACCCGACCTCACTACGCTGGGGAAAATTATCGGTGGCGGCCTTCCTGTGGGTGCGTTTGGTGGTAAAAAAGCGATCATGCAGCAGATTGCACCGTTGGGGCCTGTCTACCAGGCGGGCACGCTGTCGGGTAACCCCGTAGCGATGTCTGCAGGATTGGCAACACTTTACGCGATCGAAAAACCGGGTTTTTATGAGGCGCTCAGCGAAAAGACAGCGCATCTAACCGAGGAGTTAAAAAAGATCGCTGATGCCTATGGTGTCCCGTTTACTACAAATCAGGTGGGTGCGATGTTTGGCCTGTTTTTCACCGATGCTGATGCTGTGCAGGATTACTATCAGGCGGTGAACTGTGACGCTGAGCGGTTTAAGCTTTTTTACCACGGTATGTTAAGCAACGGTGTCTATTTGGCACCATCCCCTTTTGAAGCGGGTTTTGTCTCTTCAGAGCATGGTGAAGAGGAGATTGACGCTACGTTGAGTGCGGCACGCAAGGTATTTGCAGCACTGTAGGCAGGCAGAGGATGACGCGATAGCAGAAATCAAAATGATGGCGGAGTCGGTGTGCCGACTCCGCCATCATAGGCTAATCATTATCCTGCGTTTTTCTTCTCCAGAATATTCAGAATAATCGGCGTCAGGATGATCTCCATCGCCAAGCCCATTTTGCCGCCCGGCAATACAATCGTGTTGGGGCGAGACATCCAGGAGCCATTCAGCATCTGCAGATAATAGGGCAGATCGTGGTGCTCTGGGTGGCGGAAGCGGATGATAATAAAGCTTTCGTCAGGGGTTGGAATGTCACGAGAGATGAAGGGGTTTGATGTGTCGACAACGGGTACGCGCTGGAAGTTGATATCAGTGCGTGAAAACTGCGGCGTTATGAACTTCACGTAGTCAGGCATGCGACGCAGGATGGTGTCGGTAACTGCCTCTGCAGAGTAGCCACGGGTTGCGGTGTCGCGGTGAATTTTTTGGATCCACTCCAGATTGACAATGGGGACCACGCCGATGAGTAGATCAACCCACCGTGCCGCATCAACCTCATCAGTTTTCACGCCACCGTGCAGGCCTTCATAAAAAAGTAGGTCTGAGCCCGGTTCGATATCTTTCCAGGGGGTAAACGTTCCCGGCTCCTGATTAAATGGCGCGGCTTCTTCTTCATTGTGCAGATAGAGGCGGGTCTGGCCTGAACCACTCTCGCTATAGCTACGGAACAGGTCTTCGATCTTGTCGAATACATTGCCATCCGCACCAAAGTGGCTGATGGTTTTGCCCTGTTTTGTTGCCTCTTCGATGGCGACTTTCATTCCCTTGCGGTCATAACGGTGAAAGCTGTCACCCTCAACCACTGCGGCCTTCATGCCGTTACGTCGGAAAATGTCACTAAAAGCGTGCTTGACGGTTGTGGTTCCCGCGCCGGAAGAGCCGGTAACCGCGATGATTGGGTGTTTGTCGGACATAGTCAGCCTCTTGATATTGTGACAAAAACGCCGATTCTACCATTGAACGTGGCGGGCCGGTACTTGGGTCGATCCGTGAGCATTTTAGATAAATGAAATTTTCTGAATGCTGTACGATGAGTGCTCCGAATGGATTGGTCCGCAGAAAAAAATCTATAACGTACTTTTGTTTATTGAATACATCATGTTATGTGACAGATGGGAGGTCAATCGGGTGCCTGTGGGCGAACGTGGCAAAGGCGCGCGTCGTTAATTACTTCAACGAATAATGCAAAGAAGGGGCGCATAGTCACAAAATGGCACAAAAAGCTGCTGTACTCTATAGTTGCGCGGTCGCTGCTGAGCACTATTCAGGGCCGCGTTTTAACACTACTCAAGCGTGTATTCATCACTCTGCTCGAAAAAGAAGCATATCAGTCGTATTACGGCAAAACTAACGTCTCACTTTTAGTGATAGTGCATAGTTTTGACCAACGTGCCGAAATAGTAAAAGTCGGTCCCCTTGGTCGTATACAGAATCATTGAGAATGCCCTCCCAGGCACTCTGGCGTTGGAAACTAAAAACAACAGAGTCGGTGGTGAGGTTGGACGTGCGTGGCAGCCTTCTCTGGTTTCACTCTGCTGCAATCGAGTGATCTCACATCGAACACATATATTTAATAGGTAAAAAATCATTGACTTCTGACTGGCTATGTTTTGATAAAAGTGGCGTCGGAAGGCGATTATTACAGCGCTCTTAGGTAATGAACTTATTATGAATAGCGACGAGTTTGTCACACTGTTGGCAAAGGCCGAGCAGGGTAATGACGAGGCTATGTTCAACGTGGCCCTGGCTTACCAGCGCGGTGATGGTGTAGATCAGGATCCGCATCAACTCTATCTGTGGATGCGGCGAGCGGCTGAAGCGGGCATGCCTAACGCCATGTTCAATTTAACCCTGATGTATTACAAAGGCTTGGGCACAAAACAGGATATTGGCCGGTTTATCGAGTGGACCAAAAAGGCAGCAAGTGCTGGCATACCCAATGCCATGTATAACCTGGCCATGGCATACGATAAAGGTACCGGCGTTGACCCAGATCCGGCACGCTTTTTCCTGTGGATTGAAAAGGCGGCGAATGCGGGCTCCGCTAACGCGATGTTTAATCTTGGCACTGCCTATGAATTTGGCAAAGGGGTTTATCCTGATGCCGCGCAATCCTTCTTCTGGATTAAAAAAGCGGCCGATGCCGGCGCCGTCAAAGCCTATTTCAAATTGGCAAAGGCCTATTACACAGGCTACGGCACCGAAGAGGATGTCGATCATTACTTCCTGTGGATCAAGCGAGCTGCCGAAGCGGGTATCGCCGCTGCGATGTTCAATCTCGCCCTGGCCTACTTAGAAGGCGACGGCACATCCGAAGATATGCCGCTCTACATGGAGTGGATCAAGCGAGCAGCGGCTGCCGGGCATCCCAAAGCCAGTTTGGCTCTGGCTTACGCTGAACAGGAGAGTGTCGAGGATGTTGAAACCCATCTGGACAAGCTGCGTGCATCCGCCGAAGAGGGGAATGCTGAAGCGATGTACGAACTGGCTATCGCTTACGACAAAGGCAAAGGTTGTGAGGCCGATGTTTCACTGTTTTTTGAGTGGATGAACAGGGCTGCTGAGGCAGGGTATGCAGAGGCCAGGGTTGCTCTGGGTTACCAAAGTGCAAAATCGCAGCAGAACCAGTCAGAATTAACGCCAGAGCCAGAGCCAGAGCCAGAGCCAGAGCCAGAGCCAGAGCCAGAGCCAGAGCCAGAGCCAGAGCCAGAGCCA
>JAADGQ010000055.1 GCA_013152295.1 Gammaproteobacteria bacterium
TCCACTTGTACAGGTTGGATGCGGTGACTGGCTGTACGATGGCGACGGCCAGTGGCAATAGCAGTGCGGTTCTGCGGCTAAGGGATAAGAGGGAGGGGGAATGGAGGCTGGAGATCATAGCCCAAATAATAATGGGTCGTTCCCTCGTTGTCGAACGGGCTGTGGCTAAATTGACGAGTTCGACACATTTATACCCGGCGCGTTCAGGTTGCGGGCTTCCATGCTGGCAAAGCTACTCTGTGATGCCGTATGCGCTGCGGTAGGTGCGCACGCTGTCAAGTGCTTGTGCCATGGCGGGTTTATCCTCGAGATATGCAACCAGATTGTCTAACGTCGCAATGCTTGTGACGCGGATATTAAACTGAGTCTCTACTTCCTGAATTGCCGATGTATCACCTTGCCCGCGTTCTTGGCGATCCAGCGCGATGACAACACCGGCGACACAAGCCCCGGCCTGTTCAATAATCTGTACCGATTCGCGTACTGACGTGCCGGCTGAGATGACATCATCCACAATCAGTAGCCTTTTAGTGGTGCGCCGACGATGATGCCACCCTCGCCGTGATCCTTGGCCTCTTTGCGGTTAAATGCATAGGGCACGTCTTTGCCGTGATGATCGGCCAGGGCCGTTACGGCGGCTACCGCCAATGGGATTCCCTTATATGCTGGGCCGTACAAAACATCGAACTCGGTACCTGAATGTTCAATAGCCGCCGCATAATAACGGCCCAGTGCCGCGATGCTGGCGCCGCTGTTGAACAGGCCACTGTTGAAGAAGTAGGGGCTTAGCCGACCTGATTTCAATGTAAACTCGCCAAAACACAACACGCCGGTATCAACGGCGAAATCGAGAAATTCACGTTGGAAATCTTGCATATTAATCTCTTGTCTGTTTGCAAATTGCTGCGGATTACATGGCGGTCGGCGAGTAGTCAGCCGGGTGTGCCTTGCGGGTGAGGCGGCGATTATAGCGTATCGTGACAGTTTGCCCGCAGTTTCGTCTATGTTGTGCCAGCTGTGCCAACAGCTTTCAGTGCTTCATTCAAACGTGTTTCGACATTTTTTTTATAGTTCAGGTAGTGGCTCGTCTGAATTACTCCCGCTGTTTCGGCGTGAATGAGTGCAGCAGGAATATCGATGTCAGTGATATAGATGGGGTAGGCGGCGCCGCTGGCGCGGTGGTGCAGAACATATTTTGCCACTTCGTCGAACACAGCATTGCCGTGTTCCAGCGTTGAAAACTCATTGTCGTCACAGTAGAACGTGAATGCAGGTTTATCATCATTGACCTCGCCAATCACCTGCACGTTGATATAACCTCGGGCGCGCTTTATATGGTTAACGCTGCGTTTCGTCAGGCGAAGTTGGCCTTGGTGATCTTTGCGCGCCTGGTAGCACTCTAATATCACCTCGGCATCCTTCATCTCGCCTTCCGGCGCTTGGAAATGTTGACGGTAACGTACCGAGTCAAAAAACAGCTTGTATTGATTGTACAGGCTCTCAATGTCATAAAATTCAGTGCGTTGAAAAAAAAGCGTACCTCTCTCGTCAAGAACATAGATATCTACCAGTGCGCCATTGGGCTGACAAAAAAGTTGCACAACCCCGCTCTTATTCACTTTATAAATGGCCGGAAAAATAGTCTCTTTTAGCGCGTAACTATCAAAAACAAGCGCCTGAAACAGATTTTGTCCGCTCGTCAAATAAGCCATTAAATCGGCATAACCACCAATTTTTTTGTAGTGCAACAGGTCGCTTGTCAGAGTCAACACATAATAGATGTTCTCTATCGCCAGCATGTAGCGTATGCCACTTGATCGAGCGTCGTAAAAACAGTTGATCACTTCGCTGAAAAGTTGCTCGATGCGTTTTCCGATCGCGGTACCTCTGCCGGATGAAAAACAGTGTGCGGAGATCATCGGTGGTGCGCCCCCGGATGACGGAGGGGATTGTTTAATGTAGTTGCACAAACAGTTGAGCAATCCCTCCACACCGCTGTAGCGTGCGGTTAGCACCTCTTTCCAGGAGGTCACCATAATTTGGTCAAAGGTTAGTGCCAGATTTTCATAGATGCCGCCGTAGCTTAATGAGTCGGTGCGGTTGGTTGTCAGGTGCTTTCCTTCGCGCGTCAGTGACTCCATTGGGTCAAGGCCCAGGTTAATAAAGAGCAGTGACTGTTCGATATGAGCCGCACGGGCCAGATCATCAAAAGAGGCATCATCAAGTACCGCATCAGCAAAATGGCGCTGGAATGTCTCAATCATGGTGCGCAGCTCGCGCATACTCAATCCATTCGGCTGGGTGTACAGACCCACCGCAGTATTGATATCCATCACCTGGTTAAAGTAACACCAGGCCAGTAGCTCAACGATGCTGTGGGAGCGCTTCAGTGGCTTGCGAACAGTTGCATCGGCAGGTGTGACCACGCCGTCAAACAGTAGCCAATACGCCTGTTCATTTTGCCCGCGTGCATGGTGAAAAGTCAGATGGCTCTCCCACAGGTTCGGCGCGATACCGCGATTGACAACCTCGACCTTGCCTGCTTTGCGCTCGAATGCTGCGTAGAGTTTGCGGCCAAGAATGTTTAAATCGCGCTGATTGATGGTGGTCAATCGAGCATTTTTGCGCACAAAATCGGATAAAAATTGATAGCTGTGCGTTAACTCATCAACCAGCACGCGGCGCTCCTCAACCACTCGCTGTATGCGCCAATGGTTGCGCTCATCCAGTCCAATAAGGTCCTTTTTACTCCAGCCCCAGCGTGCCACGACACTACGCATTAACTCGCGGCGCCAGTCGGTATTGCGTGGTGTGTCCGCTTCGCTGAGTCGATCATTGACTTTGAAATAGAAGCAGCGCCGTGCCAACGATAGCCGTTCATGCTCATCGCGTTGCTGCAAATAGGTCTCAATACGGTTAATGAGCGTGACGTAGGGGTCGAGCCGGTCAAGGTTGGTCTCGCCTGCGTAGATCGCGCGTTTAAACTGCCGCGACAACAGCTCTACACGCGGGTGCTCGCTAGCATAGATCTCCATCAACAATATCTTCAATACCGATTTATAGGGTGAGTCCACCCCTTTATAGAGCTGCCATAAGGCGGCGCCAAAAAACTCCTCTGCGGGTAGCGATGGGGGCAGGCAACCAAAATCGATGAACTCACTGTCGCTGATAAAACGCTTGCGGGTCAGCTCTTTAATATAGCTTTGGTAGCTCTCCTCTCTGTCGGGAGGGATTAGCCACCACACCGGATAACGGCCTGCCAGTAACAGCGCAGTGCGGTAGAACTCCTCAAGCAACAGATGACGCTGGGCACTACCGCTGCTTTCGGACGAAAGCTGTTCGATGGTATTTTTCTGAAAGGCATCTGCTTCCATTAAGAAAAAGTGAACTTCAAGGTCAAATGTCTCCGCCCACTGCTCAATAGCCTGCGTTTTCTCTTTGAGCTCCATCAGCGCGAGTGGATCAAGCCCCTCGCGGTGGCAGACCCAGACATCAAAATCACTCTTTGTTGAGTAGGCAACGGTGCCGCTACTGCCGATCAAAAACAGAGAGTAGATGTCGTAGTTGGGCAGTGCTCTTTTTTGATACTCAAAGCTGATAAGCAGTTTTTTGGCGATATTAAGGGTGCGTTGACTCGGCGCGTAGTCGGAGATCCCTTTGGGCGTACTTTTGGAGATGAAACCGGGAAACACCGGGTGATTGACGTGAAACAGCAGTGGTAACAGGTCGAGAAAATTACTCTGTTTTTCGCGCAGGCACGCGCGGGTACGCATCATGCGCTCACGGTTTAGTGCCAAAAAGCGCTTTTTGATCGAGCGGACTTCCATCGCGCCCCGCTCCCATAAAAGCAAGTAGAAAAACAGATAGAAAAACGGATAAGGAAACAGATCGTTTTGTCAGAGAAGTTATCGACCCAGGGCAGGAAAGCTGTAGCCGCGCACGCTCCATCGCGGCGGGGCTCAACTACTAAAACAGAGGAGGGTTGTGCCCTTGGTGGGTGACGCGGATTGCTCGCCCGAATGGTATGTCAGGCAAGCTTTTCGCGAGCACGTTTTATGGCAGCAATAACTTGAGCAGGAGCCGTGCCACCAATGTGATCGCGAGCGGCGACCGAGCCTTCGAGAGTCAGCACCTCAAAGACATCTCTTGCAATAGCATCGCTAAATTGAGCCAGCTCTTCGAGGCTCATTTCGGCCAGATCTTTGCTGTTTTCAACGCCGTAGCGCACCGCTTTGCCGACCACTTCGTGGGCATCACGAAACGGTACGCCGTTGCGCACCAGATAATCCGCCAGATCGGTCGCAGTGGAAAAACCCTGCCGCGCCGCGTCGAGCATGTTGTCATGCTTTAGCGTCATCTCGGGAATCATGTCAGCAAACACCCGCAGCGAGCCACGCAGCGTATCAACCGAGTCGAACAGCGGCTCTTTGTCCTCTTGATTATCTTTGTTGTAGGCCAGCGGCTGCCCTTTCATCAACGTCAGTAGCGCAATCAAGTTGCCGTTGACACGACCGCTTTTGCCGCGCACTAACTCGGGAACATCGGGGTTTTTCTTTTGCGGCATGATCGACGAGCCGGTGCAGAAGCTATCCGACAGTTCGATGAAATCGAATTGCGCTGACGCCCAGATAATCAGCTCCTCGGAGAAGCGCGACAGGTGCGTCATTATCAGCGCAGCCACGGCGTTGAACTCGATAATGAAGTCACGATCGCTTACTGCATCCAGCGAGTTCTCCGAGATGCCCTCAAAACCCAGCAGCTCTGCGGTGTAAGCCCTGTCGATGGGGTAGCTGGTGCCGGCCAGTGCAGCGGCACCCAGCGGCATACGGTTAACGCGCTTGCGGCAATCGAGGAGGCGCTCCCGGTCGCGACACAGCATCTCGAACCACGCCATCATGTGGTGGCCGAAAGTGATGGGTTGCGCGACCTGTAGATGAGTGAAGCCGGGCATGATGGTGGTTGCTTCACGCTCTGCCACACCCAACAACGCACGCTGTAGACGCAGTAGCTCTGCTGCTATCACGTCGATCTCATCGCGCAGGTAGAGGCGCATGTCTGTCGCCACCTGATCGTTGCGTGATCGGCCGGTGTGCAGCTTTTTTCCGGCGACGCCGATGAGCGCCGTCAAGCGCGCCTCGATGTTCATGTGTACATCTTCCAGCGCAACCGACCACTGAAATTCACCGCGCTCTATCTCATCGCGAATGGCTTCTAGTCCGCTGACGATTGCGTCCATCTCAGCACTGCTCAAAACGCCGACATGCGCTAACATGCGGGCGTGAGCGATGGAGCCGCTGATATCCTGGCGATACATACGGTTGTCAAACTCCACCGAAGCGGTAAATGCTTCGACAAAGGCATCCGTTGGGGCGGTGAAACGGCCTGCCCATAATTTGTCAGATCTATTGGCTGCGGACATATTTGTTACTCGTTGGCTGTGGTTGTGCGATTGCTCGTTCAACTGCGTTAGGCAATTGGGGCGCCGGAGTATAGCAATTTTCGGTCGATGCGGATTTGCTGCGTGCTTGTTTGGATCGGAGTGCTCTGTTTTGGCAGCGGAATCGGAAGTTTCCGGTTAGAATTTGCGATTCATTCATCAAACTGCAACTGACGGCATGCAAACTATCTATTTGGTCGAAGAGCAGCGCAATCCATCGACAGACTATTTTTTATTGCCAGCCTTTTCGTCGGGCGACTGCAATGTTATCCGCTGTGGCTTTGCTGATCTGCCGACGCCTGACCAGCTGGACGGCGCACAAGTGGTGTTCGTGCGCTACGTGCCATCGGCCTGGGCGCGCCTGATCGCGTCGCTGCCCGGCAGATTGGGTGGTCTGGTTTTTTTCATGGATGACGACGTGCTCGATGTACGGGCTGCAGCAGGTATGCCGCTGCATTATCGTTTCAAACTGGCCAGACTGGCCGCTTGGCGGAAGCGCTGGTTGCAGCAGCATGGGGCAGCGCTTTGGGTCTCTACCCTCTACCTGCAGCAACAGTATGCACAGTGGTCTCCGCGGCTGTTGCTTCCTGCCCCCATCGCTAGTTCGGCAGATGTGTGCCGGGTTTTTTACCACGGCTCGGCCTCTCACGGGGCGGAGATTCGCTGGTTGCACCCTGTAATGGCGGAGGTGCTGCGGCGCGATGAACGCGTTGCCTTTGAGATCATCGGCGGCACGGATGTCTACCGCCTGTATCGCGGGTTGCCACGCGTTACCGTGGTTCATCCGATGAAATGGCCCGCTTATCAGGCTTTTCTGTCGATGGCGGGGCGGCATGTCGGTTTGGCCCCGCTACATGATCTGCCTTTTAATCGCGCTCGTTCATACACGAAATTTTTTGATATGACGCGCTGTGGCGCGGCCGGTATCTACTCATCGGGCTCAGCCTGTGCTGCAGTGATCAGCCACCGTGTCGAAGGCTTGAGTATCGACTTGAAACCCGCGCTCTGGGTCGAGGCGATATTGAGTCTCGTGCAGGACGAGCCTCTGAGGCAGCGATTGCTTAGCAATGCATTGAAAAAACAGGCCGAGTTGGCTGGCAAGGCACCTGCGTGGCAGGCTCGCTAGTGGTTGTTACTTCTGCGTTGCGGTAGCGGCTTTACTCATGACTTTTGATGCAGTTTAATGAGCGCAATTTTGCTGGATTTAATTCATAGCTTATAGCGATCGGCGGCACATATCTGCGTCGTGTTAGTGGAGGTCATAATATGGCGTGGTGGGGAAAGCTCGTTGGCGGCGCATTCGGTTACATGTTTGGTGGACCTTTGGGGGCGCTGCTGGGCGCTGCGTTGGGGCACAATCTCGATCGTGGTGTCGAACGTGCTGGCGGCAAAGGCGCCGAGCGGGTTCAGCTGGCCTTCTTTACCGCAACATTCTCCGTCATGGGGCATTTGGCCAAGGCCGACGGTCGGGTAACGCGTGACGAAATAGCGTCTGCCGAGGCGGTGATGGCGCGTATGCAGCTCTCGGCGGAGCAGAAGCAGCTGGCAGTTCGCCTGTTTAATGAAGGCAAAAGCTCGAACTTCTCTCTGGACGATGTGCTGGATCAGTTTCGTCACGAGTGTCAACGGCGGCGTAATTTGATCCAGATGTTTCTGGAGATTCTGATTTTCACCTCTCTGGCAGATGGCACACTGCATCGTGCGGAGCGTGAAGTGCTCAATCACGTCAGCGATCGCATGGGTTTTTCTCGGGCTGAGCTGGAGAAGCTTATCTCGATGATTGGTGCCCAGCGTTCGGTGCAGCAGTCCCATTCGATGAGTCAGGAAGACGCCTACGCCGTGCTTGGTGTCGATGCTGATGTCAACGATGCAGAGCTGAAGCGCGCGTACCGGCGACTCATGAGTCAGCACCACCCTGACAAGCTCGTATCCAAGGGTTTGCCTGAAGAGATGATGAAGCTTGCAACAGAAAAAACGCAGGAGATCAAAGCCGCGTACGAGATGATCAAAGCTTTGCGGGAATAGTAAACGTTAGATTAACCTTTCTAAATAAATGGTAATTCGCTGTGCTTTTGTACTTATTCACAAATTCTGTGGATAACTCTGGGGATGACTTGATGGCAACATCGCTTGAACCGCGCAACCATTGCCTCTGCGTTAAATTGGTCACGCTTTGATCGTTGATTTGTATTTGATTTAAATCAATGGGTTACTGCCGTCGCTTCAGAGTGTTTTAGCGTTTTTATCAGGTATACAGATTATTGACAGGTCAGTAGTGATGGGTGTGCATAACATACCCCAAGATGGTTCGTCCATAGAATTCAGATATTTTTCTGGGTAAATTTTTAGAAAAAAATGACGTTTTCTATGGGCGAGTGAAGTCGTGTTTTTTACAAACCGTTCTGTGATGATTGCTAACCCATTGTACTGATTTGAAAATTGAACCTTATTCACAAAATCTGTGGATAAGTCTGTGGATGAAGTGACGGCAATGTCACCCAGCTTTGGCTGTTAGCCTCTTGTTGTTAAATTGGTCAAAAGCAGTTCTTAGGGAATTGTTAATTAGAATCAATTAATTAAGTAAAGTCACTTGTTTCTGTGTGTGATTTGTTGGTGTGTGGAGTAACAAGCTGCTCATGCTTTTTTGCATGTGCATAACATGCCTTATGTACTGCGTCTAGCTCTTGAACGTGCTGTTTTTTGACATTACAGCACCACGGTGCTTGCCTGTATCACTCGATGAGTACCAAGCTATTATGAGACAAATTGTTCTGGATACCGAAACTACAGGCCTGGAAGCCTCCCAGGGCCACCGCATTATCGAAATTGGCTGTGTTGAGCTGGTTAACCGGCGTTTGACGGGCAACCATTACCATCAATATCTTCAGCCAGATCGTGAGATCGACGTGGGTGCGATTGAGGTGCATGGCATTACCAACGAGATGTTGGCGGACAAGCCGCGTTTTGTCGACGTGGCGGCGGAATTTGTGGCGTTTATTGGTGGTGCCGAGTTGATTATTCACAACGCACCATTCGATGTGGGTTTTATCAACGCTGAGCTGGAGCGTCTCGCGGATGATCGCTGGCTGCGTGTCAATGACTACGCAACGGTGCTTGATACGCTGGTGATGGCGCGGCAGATGAACCCCGGGCAGCGCAGCAGTCTGGATGCGCTGTGCAAACGTTACGAGATCGACAACTCACGCCGCGAGCTGCATGGCGCGCTGCTTGACGCAGAGATTCTCGCCGATGTCTATCTGGCGATGACCGGCGGCCAGACCGCGCTGCAGCTGGACGATGATAGCGGTGGTGCAGAGAGCGACTTGGTGAGCGTAGTCAAGCGGCTCGATAGTGATCGTCTCCCGTTATCTGTGTTGCGGGCAACGGCAGAGGAGCAGCTGGCGCACGACCGCTATCTGGCACTGCTTGAACGTGAAAGCGGCGCTGCGCCGATCTGGAAGCAGCTCGGCGGATAGCCCTCCCTAGTCATCGTAGGCATCTATCCTCTTATTACAGGAACCTCCATCAGATGACTGTTGATGTAGAGGTGAGTCAGGATGCTGGCGGCATAGCCGAGGGCGATGGCCCAGCTCCATTTCAGGTGTGCAAAAAAGGTGTAGTAGCCGCGCGCCTGCCCCATTAATGCGACCCCTGCCGCAGAGCCGATTGACAGCAGTGACCCGCCCACCCCGGCGGTGAGCGTCACCAGCAGCCATTGTCCCAGCGACATATCTGGTTGCATGGTTAATACTGCAAACATGACCGGAATGTTGTCAACGATGGCGGAGAGGATACCCACCAGTACGTTGGCCCAGGTGGCACCGAGGCCGTTGTATATAGCGTCGGAGAGTATCGCCAGATAGCCCAGCGTGGAGAGGCCGCCGACACAGAGAATCACGCCGTAGAAAAACAGCAGGGTATCCCACTCAACGCGCTTCATGCTGATGAATATGTCGAAGCGGCGCTGACGCGGCTTGTAGTGCTGATCCAGTCCCAGCGCCTTAGCTTGGTTCACTGTTTCGAGGCTGAGTTGGGGGAGCTCGTCTTCTCCGCGCTTGATGAAGTAGCCGTAGATTTTCAACAAGCCTAATCCGGTCATCATGCTGAGGGCGGGTGGCAGGTGGAGAAAGCTGTGCCCGGCGACGGTGATTGCAATGGTGAACAGGAATAGCCCAACAACGATATAGCCACCGGCTTTGACGGTAATGGTCTCTTGCAGTGGATCGGGATGGATCTTCGGTACCGCCAGGGACATTAAAAATGCTGGAACCAGCCAGTTGACGATAGAGGGTGTGAGTAGCGAGAAGAACTGGCCGAACTCGATGATGCCTTTTTGCCACACCATCAGTGTTGTGATATCGCCGAAGGGGCTAAACGCCCCCCCCGCATTGGCGGCAACTACGATATTGATGCAGGCGACTGAAATGAAGGCCGAGTTGCCCGCGCCCACCGCGATAACCACCGCAGCCATGACCAGCGCAGTGGTCAGGTTGTCAGCAATGGGTGAGATGACAAAGGCCAGGGCGCCGGTTATCCAGAATATGGTGCGTAGCGAGAAGCCGCTGGAGATCAGCCAGCTGCGCAGGCTGGCGAAGACGTTGCGCTCCTCCATGGTGTTGATATAGGTCATGGCTGCAAGCAGAAACAGCATCAGCTCGGCAAACTCCAGAATATTGTGGCGCACCGCAGCACTGGCAGTGGTGGTGTCTCCGTGAGCCGCATATGCGATGGCGACAACGACCCAGATAAGGCCCGCTGCAACCAGCATCGGCTTCGATTTGCGCAGATGCAGAAACTCTTCGCCGATGACCAGTGCGTAGCCGATGACGAAAACAGTCAGCGCGATGATGCCGTAGATTGAAGCAGTCAGGTCAAGCTGGTTCTGCTCGCTGCCGGTCGCGGCTAGGAGCGGCAACGGAATCAGGCATAAGAGAGAACCCCCTAAACGCAGGAGAGTTTTTTTAAAGAGGGTCACGGGTCATCTTCCTTTATATTTCTTGATTTTATTCAGGTGCAGCGGCTAGACGTATGGGCTGTTTGTCAATAAAAAAGGGAGATTGACCAACCATTTTAGCGCATGAGCTGGCATCGCTTATTGCTCTCGGCGCTCTAATGAGTGCAGCGCCTTGCTTTGCATGAGCCGCATCGAGTATCCTTTCGCCCCGATTTAGAGGCGCGTAGCTCAGTGGTAGAGCACTACCTTGACATGGTAGTGGTCGGTGGTTCGATCCCACTCGCGCCTACCAAATATACCTGTCTTTCGGTTTTTCGTCGGAAGAGTCTCTTGCTGAAGAGAAGAGGTTTCGCATTTATGCCGCGCACGCTTTAGCTAACTAAATGTTAGTAGTAGTGGATTTTTTTGTTGTCTCTGCAACCATGGGCCTGCCCAAAGGCTGGTTCCGAACCCCGATGTTTAACGCAAAATGCCTGTAATCACACTTCCCGATGGTAGTCAGCGCCCATTTGATCACGCTGTCTCCATACGAGATATAGCTGCTGATATTGGTCCTGGCCTTGCCAAGGCGGCTATTGCTGGGCGGGTGGCTGGCGAATTGGTGGATCTCACGCATGTGATTGATGCCGACGCATCAATCAGCATCATTACCGCCAGGGACGATGAGGGGCTGGAGATTCTCCGCCATTCGACCGCGCACTTGTTGGCGCAGGCCGTGCAGTCCTTATACCCCTCTGCTCAAGCAACTATCGGTCCGGTGATTGAAAACGGCTTCTATTACGATTTTGCCTGTGACGACCATTGGGGGCCTGATGACTTGGTGGCCATCGAAAAAAAGATGGCAGAATTGGCGCGGGAGAATCTGGCTGTTACACGTTCCACCATGGTGCGTGAAGAGGCGATCAGTTTTTTTCGCGACAAAGGCGAAACGTACAAAGCGCAGATTATCGAAGATATCCCGGCTAATGAAACGCTGTCGCTCTATCAGCAGGGTGACTTTATCGACCTGTGTCGTGGTCCTCACGTGCCGAATACCGGCCTGCTCAAAGCGTTCAAGTTAACCAAGCTGGCTGGCGCGTATTGGCGTGGCGACTCCTCCAACCAGATGTTGCAGCGTATATACGGCACGGCCTGGGCCAATAAAAAAGAACTCAAGGGTTACCTGCATCGTTTAGAGGAGGCAGAGAAGCGCGACCATCGCCGCTTGGCTAAACAGTTGGACCTGTTTCACATGCAGGAAGAGGCACCGGGAATGGTGTTTTGGCACGACAATGGTTGGCGCATCTACCAGCTGGTCGAGCAGTACATTCGCGATACCTTGCGTGATAGTGGTTACCAGGAAGTCCGTACACCCATGCTGGTGGATAGCTCGCTGTGGAAAAAGTCCGGGCACTTGGATAAATTCGGTGATCACATGTTTATGACGCACTCGGAGAACCGTGATTATGCGGTGAAGCCGATGAACTGCCCATGTCATGTGCAGATCTTTAATCAGGGCCTAAAAAGCTACCGGGATTTGCCGTTACGTATGGCAGAGTTTGGCTCTTGCCACCGTAACGAACCCTCGGGTACGCTGCATGGCTTGATGCGCGTGCGTCACTTTGTTCAGGATGATGCCCATATATTTTGCACTGAAAATCAAATTCAGGGCGAAGTGTCGGCCTTTATCGATCTGCTTTATGGCGTTTATGCTGATTTTGGTTTCACCGATGTCATCGTCAAGCTGTCGACTCGTCCCGAACAGCGCGTCGGCTCGGATGAGATATGGGACAAAGCCGAGCATGCGCTGGAATTGGCGCTCAATCAGAAGGATTTGGATTGGCAGCTGCAAGTGGGTGAGGGCGCATTTTACGGGCCGAAGATCGAGTTCTCCCTGAAAGACTGTATTGGTCGCGTGTGGCAGTGCGGTACGATACAGGTTGATTTTTCCATGCCGGGACGTTTGGGTGCGAGTTATGTTGCCGAAGATGGCAGTAAACAGGAGCCGGTCATGTTGCATCGCGCCATACTGGGCTCGCTGGAGCGCTTCATTGGAATATTGATCGAGGAGTATAAAGGTGCGTTCCCTGTCTGGTTAGCGCCGCAGCAAGTTGCGGTACTAAATATTACCGATCGCCAAGCAGAATACGCGGCAGAAATTGAGGGATTGTTGGGAAAACAGGGCATCAGGGCCAAATCGGACTTGAGAAATGAGAAGATCGGCTTTAAAATCCGCGAGCACACGCTTCAGCGTGTTCCCTATCAGCTGATTCTGGGTGATCGCGAAATGGAGACCCGGAGCGTGGCAGTGCGTACCCAGCGAGGCGAAGACCTTGGTGGGATGCGCTTGAGTGATTTTGTGGAACGTATTGCTGCTGATTGCGCAAACCGGGGTCGACGTGTTTTGGAGGATTAGAATATCGCTGCAGTAAAAGAGCTTCGCTTAAATGATGAGATTACTTCGCCGGAGGTCCGCTTGGTCGGTTCTGAAGGGGAGCAGCTTGGAGTAGTCCCGCTGGCTAAAGCGAAAGAGACGGCTGGACAGGCCGAATTGGATCTGGTTGAAATTGTTCCTCAGGCGGTGCCCCCGGTGTGCCGTATCATGGATTTTGGCAAGCACCTTTTTGAAGAGAACAAAAAGCGCCACGCCGCCAAGAAGAAGCAGAAGCAGATTCAAGTCAAGGAAGTGAAATTCCGTCCCGGAACGGAGAAAGCGGATTACCAGGTAAAACTTCGCAACCTGATTCGCTTTTTAGGTGACGGTGATCGGGCCAAGGTGACTTTGCGGTTTAGGGGTAGAGAGTTTCTACACCAAGAGCTGGGCCGCAAGTTGTTGCAGCAGGTAGAAAAAGACCTTGCCGATCATGGAGTCGTCGAACAGTATCCACGGATGGAGGGCCGGCAGATGGTGATGTTGCTGGCACCGAAGAAAAAGTAGAAACCGATGCAGGGCACTCTGAAAAAATCAATTGATTTGGAGGTGACCCACAAACGAATGCGAAAGTGATGGAGTTAAGCATGCCAAAAATCAAAACCAACCGTGGTGCAGTCAAGCGCTTCAAGCGCACTGGCTCTGGCGGTTTCAAATGCAAGCAGTCCCACCTCAGGCACATCCTTACCAAGAAAAGCACCAAGCGCAAGCGTCAGCTGCGTAGCGGTAGCATGATCGATAGCTGCGACGTTCCAGCCGTTCGTCGGATGTTGGTGGTCCGCTAGTCGCGGATCAGGCGTCGGTAAAATCTAAGTATTTGAGGAGCGTAAGCAATGCCAAGAGTTAAAAGAGGTGTGACGGCACGAGCCCGGCACAAAAAAGTAATCGCCCAGGCCAAAGGTTATCGTGGTCGGCGCAAGAATGTGTATCGTGTTGCGGTACAGGCGGTCACCAAAGCGGGGCAGTATGCCTACCGCGACCGGCGTCAGCGTAAGCGCCAGTTTCGCGCGTTGTGGATTACGCGCATTAACGCAGCGGCCCGTGAGTGTGGTCTCTCCTACAGTCGTCTGATCGATGGGCTGAATAAGGCCGCCATCGAGGTGGATCGCAAGATCCTCGCAGATCTGGCGGTGCGCGATAAGGTTGCGTTTGCTGCAATTGCGGATAAAGCCAAAGCGGCGCTCGCTTAACAGGCTTTTAGTCTGAACTTTCGGCGGGCCGCTCAGGCTGGCGAAGTGAGCGCAGAATTAAGAGGGGGAAGGCCATTGAGGTCTTCCCCCTTTTTTTCTTCAGCTCTTCAGCTATAGAATAATTGTTAAACAAATCATTATAATAGGGTTCTAAATGGCATCGGCCTACGGCGCCGTGCCTACCTTATATTTTTTTGGAGATTTGCAGTGCAGGCTTTGGCAGATTTGGTCGAGCGGGCCAACAACGAGATCGATCAATCCAGTGATCTGAAAGCGCTTGATGAGGCGCGTGTCTGCTACCTTGGCAAAAAAGGTGTGCTGACCCAGTATTTAAAACAGCTGGGTGGATTGCCGCCGGAAGAGCGCCCGAAAGTGGGGCAGGCGGTTAATCGGGCCAAACAGGCCGTGCAGCAGCGCATTGAGGGACGCCGTAACGCACTTGACGCCGCAGCGCTGGAAGCCAGCCTGAGCGTAGAGCGTATTGACGTTTCACTGCCGGGCAGGCGTCACCATGGTGGTGGTATTCATCCGGTGACACGCACCCTCGATCGTGTTGAGGCGCTGTTTGCCGAGGCGGGTTTCGAAGTGGCTGAAGGGCCAGAGATCGAGAGTGACTACCATAACTTCAGTGCGCTGAATATTCCCGACGACCACCCCGCTCGCGCGATGCACGACACCTTCTATTTTGATGATGGCACGTTGTTGCGCACGCACACCTCACCGGTGCAGATCCGCGTCA
>JAADGQ010000044.1 GCA_013152295.1 Gammaproteobacteria bacterium
CGTTGCCCTGAGCGGCCGCTTCGACCAACCCGTGGTTATCGCTGGGCTACCCAGCTTTAATGGTAGTCAGCCGGGCGTGGTGCGTCTGCGCAGTGTGATCGACGATGGCATTGAAACTCGCTTCGACTTGCGCTTTCAGGAGTGGGATTACCTCGATGGCACACATGCGACTGAAGAGATCCCCTATCTAGTGTTGGAAGCAGGCATTAAAACAATGCCCGATGGCGCTATCTGGGAGGTCGGGCGTTTTGATCTTAGTGGTACGGCCAGCTGGATGGCACAAAGCTTTCAAACGGCTTTCCCAGCAGCTCCCCGCCTCTTTTTAACCGTGCAAACCAGTAATGAAGAGCAAGCTATTACAGTTCGAGCCAAGGCTGTCACAGCAGGCGGGTTCAGCGCCGCGCTGTTTGAGCAGGAGTCGTTGATGGATGGTCATGCGGTCGAGACGGTGGGCTATCTTGCCATTCACAGCCCGGTGGGCTCCGGTCGCGTGAATGTTGGCGGAGAAGCGCTGCCCTATCGACTGCAACAGCAGAAGATCAACCATAAATGGATGCCCGTTTTGAGCGCTGTCGTCAAAGTTGAAGAGGAGAAATCCCAGAATAACGAAGTGGTTCACGTCAATGAGACGCTGGATATTCTCGGCTTGGGCAGGCAGCTCTTTGCGCAAGATGTCAGCACCCGGCGCGTGGACACGGCGGCCCTGCGCCAACAGCCCGCCAGTGGTGGCGCACCCATGGAGTGGGGCGTTGTCGGTAGCGTTACGCAGCAGTGGGTCACGGTTCCTTTGCGTAAAAGCTACATCAATCCGATTGTCGTGGCTCGAACCGGGAGACAAAAAGGCAGTGCCCCCGGCGTGATTCGCATCCGCAATGCGGGTAGTGATGCCTTTCAGTTACGCTATCAGGAGTGGGACTACCTAAATGATAAACATAGAAAAGAGCAGGTTCACTATATGGTGGCCGAGGCGGGCACCACAACCTTGGGCGGGCTCAGTGTCGAAGCGGGCACACTGAATACAAACAACGTAGTGAACGACGGCTTTCAGTGGGTTGGTGGCTCAACCCTTTGCGCTCTCCCCTGCGTTGTTTACTTCGGTAATGACATACGCAGGAGGTCAGGCTGTTACCACTCGGGTTAGTAATCTGAGTGCCTATGGCTTCAACATCGCGATGCAGGAGCAAGAGTCATTGAGCGATGGGCACCGCGCTGAGACACTTGGCTGGATCGCCATCGAAAGGGGTATCGGTACAGAAGGCGGGCGCAGGATCGAAGTGATAGAGAGCAGCGCTGACCACACGCCCACACTGCTCAACTATAACCAGAACTTCAGGCGTCGCTTCATGACCGTTTTGGGTGACATGAGCACTACAAATGAAATTGACTCGGCAACAGTGGGTGTATCGAGTGAAAGTGCTAGCGGCGCAGAGTTTTTCATTCGCGAAGAGCAGTCGCTGGATGCCGAAACCGATCATGCAGTTGAGAATATCTCGGTGTTTGCGGCAGAGTAGTTAAAATTGACAGCCGCCTTTCTTCAATAACCCTGACTTTAATGTAATTATTGAGTTAGCAGCTATTTGTGATAATTTCATAGAAGTTATTTTTGTATCTATATAAATTATAGTGCAATATGCTGGATATCGGGTGCGATGCGTGGGCGTAAAAAAGGGGCGCTCTTCTAAAGGTCAGGGTAATTTGGGCGCTAATCTACAGACGCTCGGACCAGTCTGGACTGGGTATAAGTAGGGTATGGCAATGAATTTGCTGAAAATTTTCTGTTTATCTGCGATCGTTACGTTATCCGCGCTGCCATTGGCGAATGCCGCGAAGCTCGATGATGTTCGTGTCTGGCAGTCGCCGGATAAGACCCGCGTCGTATTCGATGTCAGTGCTGTGATCGACTACACGCTCTTTACCCTTTCCAATCCCCATCGTGTTGTTCTTGATATTAAAAATGCCCGGCTGTCTAGCTCGGTCGATCTGGCGCGCCACAAAGATGGTGTGTTAAACGGGATACGTAGTGGTGTTAGGAATGGTCGTGATCTGCGCGTGGTTCTAGACCTCAATGCCGCTGTCTCTTCAAAAAGCTTTGCGCTCAAGCCCAGCGACCATTACGGCCACCGCTTGGTTGTTGATCTGCAACCTGTTGATCTAAAAGATTTTGACCTTAAAAGCATTGGTCCGCAAAGAGTTCATACGGATACTGCAATCAAAAAGAAAAAAACAGTCGTTGTGAAAAAGGCTGCGCCTCTCTCCAAGTTGCGCGATGTCGTTGTTGCGATTGATGCGGGGCACGGTGGGGAGGATCCTGGCGCTCATGGCCCAAATGGCGTGAACGAAAAAGATGTGGTTTATGCTATTGCCAAAGAGCTAGCGGCGTTGGTCAGGAAAGAGCGTGGAATGAAGCCCTTGATGATTCGTACAGGGGACTACTACCTGCGTCTGCGTAACCGCGTTAAAAAGGCGCGGGCGCATAATGCAGATATCTTTATTTCGATTCATGCGGATGCGTTTAAAAATCCCAGAGTCAGTGGTGCATCGGTTTATGTGCTATCCCCCAAGGGGGCGAGCAGTGAAATGGCGCGACTGCTGGCGGAGCGCGAAAATGCATCCGACCGCGTTGGTGGTGTTGCGTTGGATGACAAAGATGACGTGCTCAAGATCGTGCTGGTTGATTTGGCACAAACAGCGACGATTGAGTCGAGCTATAAGTTAGGTGGTACCGTGCTGTCGGCGTTGAAAGACTTTGGTGATGTGCATAAGCGTGATGTCGAACAGGCGGCATTCGCGGTGCTTAAATCGCCTGACATTCCATCTATTTTGGTGGAAGCTGCTTTTATTTCCAACCCGCGAGAAGAGGGGCGGCTGGTTAACAAACGGCATCAACGGGCAGTGGCGCAGACGCTTATGAAAGGTGTTCGCGGTTACTTCGCACGCCATACCCCACCGGGGACATGGCTGGCGCAAAACAGACATGTTATTTCGGAGGGTGAAACGTTGTCGCTTATTGCTCGGCAGTATCGCGTGAGCGTGGATAGATTGAGAGTGGTTAACAACATTGTCGGTGACCGGGTTAAAGTAGGTCAGGTATTGAATATACCAAATGGTAGAGATAGTTGATGATGACGAACGGAGTTGTGATGCGTGCGGTATTTATAGCGTTGCTGCTTGTTGTTGTAGCGGCAGGTTGCAGTGATCAAGGGGCGGCCAACAGCGGTGGCGCAGCTCCGCTCGGGCAGCAGGCTGTTTTAGAGAAGCTGGCTGATTCGTATGTCGCTGTATCGGAGCAGTTACCCAGCAGCCCGAAT
>JAADGQ010000121.1 GCA_013152295.1 Gammaproteobacteria bacterium
GAGTCGCCGCTGAGTATTACGCTGATTCAGGGTGTCTCGCGCGGTGAGCGCATGGACTACACGGTGCAAAAGGCGGTCGAGCTGGGTGTGACAAAAATTATCCCGCTGCTGAGTGAGCGTTGTACCGTCAAGCTGCCGGGTGAGCGCGCTGCCAAGCGTCGTGACCACTGGCAAAAAGTTGTGATGAGTGCTTGCGAGCAGTGTGGGCGCAATCGCGTGCCGGGGGTTGAAAAACCGATCCCCTTTGCTGAGTTAGCCGACTATAATGCGCACGGTGTGCGCTTGATGCTTGACCACCGGCAGGCATTACGCCTTAACGATGTGGCTCTGGATGGTGGCGCAGTGACGCTGCTGGTTGGGCCGGAAGGTGGTTTTAGCGCGCACGAGCTGGAGCAGGCGCGGCAGTTCGGTTTTCAGGGGATACGCCTGGGGCCGCGCGTGCTGCGTACCGAAACGGCTGCGCTGACGGCAATCAGCGTGATGCAAGCGTTGGCTGGAGATATTTGAAACACTCTTCCCCTGATTTTACTTATTAATCGTTGCGAATATTTATGCAGCTATTCGCAAAAGTAACGCGTAGGCCCGTTCAAGCCTTGGCGGAACGGGCGGTGCTTTCCCGCGTATTAACGCCTGATCCGCTGAGGCTTGATCAGGCCTACGGCGATCTTTTTTGTCTTCCAGTTTGACTGTAAATAGTTGCGCAACGATTAATAAATTCCACTTGAACACTACATAAACAGAAAGTGCAGTAACAAATATGACGATCAAACTCGGGGTGGTGATGGACCCCATGGCGTCCATCAAACCGCACAAAGACAGCACATTGGCGATGTTGCTGGAGGCCCAGGCGCGTGGCTGGCAGCTCTACTACATGGAGCAGAAGGATCTCTCCATGCGTGGTGCACGCACTTACGCGTCGATGAGTGAGCTGGTGGTGCGCGACGATGCGATCGATTGGTTTGAACTGGGTGCACCGTGTAATCACGACTTGAGCAGTCTCGATGTGATCCTGATGCGCAAGGATCCGCCCTTTGATATCGAATATATCAACACCACCTATCTGCTGGAGCAGGCCGAGCGCGATGGTGTGCTGGTGGTCAATCGCCCGCGCAGCCTGCGTGACGTGAATGAAAAACTTGCGATTGCCGGTTTTCCGCAATGCACGACCCCGACGCTGATTACCCGTAGCATTCACGAGCTGCGTGAATTTTATGCCGAACATGGCGAGGTGATTCTCAAACCATTGGGCGAAATGGGAGGGAGTTCGATATTTCGCGTCAGCCGTGGTGATGTTAACTTCAGTGTGATCGTTGAAACATTGACCGGCAGGGGCGACAGATTCATTGTGGCGCAGCGTTATATCGCCGAAATTAGTGCCGGTGACAAACGTATTTTAATGATTGATGGTGAGCCGGTGCCCTATGCGTTGGCACGTATTCCAGCAGCGGGCGAGGCGCGCGGCAACCTGGCGGCGGGTGGTCGTGCTGAAGGTGTGGCGCTGAGTGAACGGGATCGATGGATCTGCGCGCAGGTCGGGCCGATGCTGCGTGAGCGTGGCCTGCTGTTTGTCGGGCTGGATGTGATTGGCGACTACCTGACCGAGATCAACGTCACCAGTCCCACCTGTATTCGCGAACTGGACGCACGCTACGGTTTGAATATCAGTGCACTACTCATGGACAAAATCGCGCAACAGTTGGGGCGTCGCCATCAATAAGTGGCTGCGTAGCACGCTGATAGCTGTTGTGGTCACCGCGCTGATGATGAGCGCCTGTTCAGCGCCGCAAGAGTCACTCTACAAAGAGCAGATTCTGGTTTTTGGTACCTTGGTTGATGTCAGCTTCTGGGGCGCAGATCCAGCTTTGGCGCAGCGTGCCAGTGTCGAGTTGCACCAGCTGTTTGAGCGCATCCACTCCCGCTGGCACGCCTGGCAGCCGGGCATGCTGATGCGCATTAACGAACGGTTGGCGGCATCGCACTCAATCGCCGTTGACGATGACGCGATGGCTCTACTGCGCCGCAGTGCCGAGTTGTCACGTGCCAGCGGTGGCCTGTTCGATCCGGCCATTGGCCAGCTGATTGCGCTGTGGGGATTTCATAACAGTGACCTGCCGCAGGGGCCACCGCCAGCAGCGCAGCAGCTTGAGCAGCTGGTGGCGCTGCAGCCGAGCATGGCTGATCTACAGTTTGCGGATGGCCGCCTCTCTTCGACAAGTAGTGCGGTACAGCTCGACATGGGCGGCGTCGCCAAGGGTTATGCGATCGATCTGGCCATTGCAAAAATGCGTGAATTGGGCATCAGCAACGGTATTGTCAATGCGGGTGGTGATCTGCGCGCCATCGGTCGTCGCGGCGAGCGGCCATGGCGCATCGGCATTCGCAATCCGCGCGGTGATGGTGCGATAGCGGCTATCGAAGTGCGCGGTGACGAAAGTATTTTTACCTCAGGGGATTACGAGCGCTTCTATCAATACGAAGGCCGACGCTATCATCACATTATCGACCCGCGCAGCGGCTACCCGGCTCAGGGTACACGTTCGGTGACCGTTATCCACTCTGATGCGACAACTGCAGATGCTGCTGCAACGGCGCTGTTTGTGGCGGGTCCAAGCCAGTGGCGGCAGGTCGCTGCGGCGATGGGCATTGAGCAGGTGATGATCATCGACAGCAGCGGTGAAATCTCCATGACTGCAGCGATGAAAGAGCGGGTGGTATTGCTCAATGGAGAACGATGATCGCTGCAACGCTGAATCGTTATGGTTCACCTTTTTTTGGTGGTGCGCCGCTATCCGGCTGGCGGGATGATTGTGTGCGCTGTCATGGTTTTTGACAGCGACCGGGTTAGAATAGGGCCGATATTTAATCGCGAACTTACGTACCAATATATTGATCGATAGAGCCGAATTGATTGCATGAATAGCGCTGCACTGCATACCAGCCCTCCTTTAACGTCGGGTGATCGGCTGGGCCTGATGTTGTGTGTGGCGGTGGTGATTCACGCCGTTGTGATACTGGGTATCACTTTCGCCCCGGTAGAGGAGTCGGCGCCAAAGCATGAGGATTTTCCCGATCTCGAAGTGACGCTGGTGCATCAACGTAGCGACGAGGCGCCGGAGCAGGCCGATCTGCTGGCGCAATCCAACCAGCAGGGCGGCGGCGATTCGGCCACCAAAGGGCGGCCATCCAGTCCGCTGTCGGTGCCAAGCCTGGAGCAGCAAGCCGGTGACAATGATGCCTTTCTGCCGCCCACTGCGCCGCAACCTGAGCAGCAACAGCTGCTGCCTGAGGTGCTCACCCGGCAGGAGGCGGAAGAGAGGCTGAAAGCGGCGGAGCAGGCGGAGGAGTTTCCTGAAGAGTCGCCTAGTGCGGCTGAGCTGATTCGTCGCAGCATGGTGGTGGCGAAGCTCAGTGCCGAGATTCGCCGCACGCTGGAGCAGCACGCGCTCAATCTCAAGCATCGCCATATTTCGGCAAGTACGCGCGAGTACCGCGATGCGGTCTACCTGGATGCCTGGCAGGCAAAGATAGAGCGTATTGGTAATCTCAACTACCCGGAGGCGGCGAAGCGCCAGAAATTGTCCGGACGGCTGACGCTCGATGTGGCGATTAACCGTGATGGTACGGTGCTGAGTGTTAACTTGCTGAGCTCATCCGGGCACAAACTGCTCGACGATGCTGCGGTGCGTATTGTTCGTCTGGCGGCACCGTTTGCGCCGCTTTCTAACGAAATGCGCGAAGACACTGATGTGCTGCACATTACGCGCAGCTGGGTGTTTCATCCGGGGAATCGTCTGGAGACCAAATAGCAGGTGGGCTTTGTTGCTATCTTTAATTTGCTTATTTTGCCGGTGTCCTCAACGGGATTGCGATACTTTTAGTCTGGGACCTGACCGATGCCTGAATCAACCTACTCGCCGAGTTACCTGACCAACCAGTTTCTGATCGCCATGCCAGGCTTGGCTGACCCTAACTTTTCCCACAGCGTCACCTACATTTGTGAGCACAATGCTGATGGCGCGATGGGCGTTGTGATTAATCAGCCGCTGGAGATGCGGGTGGCGCAGCTGCTTCAATATGCGGGCATCGAGTTAGTTGCGCAGGATGCTGGTCGCAACCCGGTCTATTGTGGTGGTCCTGTAGAGGGGGAGCGCGGTTTTGTGCTGCATCGGCCTGCTGAGCAGCAGGCGTGGGAAAGTACGCTGGCGATCAGCGATGAGATTGCGCTGACGGTATCCGCAGATCTGCTGGAAGCGATGGCGCAGGGTCGTGGTCCTGCTGATTCGCTGGTAGTGTTGGGCTATGCCGGGTGGGGGGCGGGTCAGCTGGAGCAGGAGCTTGCCGAGAATGCCTGGTTGAATGGTCCGTGCGATGCCGACATTCTGTTTCATACGCCATATCGGCGGCGTTGGAAGGCTGCGGCTGCCACGTTGGGTGTCGATCTGGCGCTGCTCTCCACCGATATTGGCCACGCATAATCGCAACTATGTGTGCCCGTTCACTGCTCGGTTTTGACTTCGGTACACGCAAGATCGGTGTTGCTGTCGGACAGGAGTTGACGGCTAGTGCGCGGCCGCTGTGCAGTGTGCGCAGCGTCGCGGGCAAGCCGGACTGGAGCACGCTGACGCAGTTGCTGGATGAGTGGCGCCCTGATGCGCTGGTGGTCGGTATTCCGTTGAATATGGATGACAGCGAGCAGCCGATGACGGCCGCAGCGCGGCGCTTCGTACGCCAGTTGGAACAGCGTTACAAAATCCCGGTATACTCCGTCGACGAGCGGCTCACCTCCATTGAGGCGACGCGTATCTACACTGCTTCCGGGAAATCGGTGCGGTCTGGCAAGCGCGGCAAGGTGACCGATAAAATCGATCCCATTGCGGCGCAGCTGATTCTTGAGACGTGGCTGCTGCATCAACAGAACAATCACAGAGCACCCGCCCCATGACACAACCTCCCGCCGATATCGACGCGCTGTTAATAACGATGGCGGATGATCTGCGCACACTGTTGAAAGCGCGTCAGGTCGACAATCCGGTGATGATCGGCATTCACAGTGGCGGAGTCTGGGTGGCGCGCCGCCTGCACGAAATGCTCGGTTTGGAGGAGTCGTTGGGTACGCTGGATATCTCTTTCTATCGCGATGATTTTAGTCGCACCGGTATGCATCCCGAGGTTAAGCCGTCGCACTTGCCGTTCGATGTGGATAATCGTCACCTGATTCTGGTTGATGATGTGCTCTATACCGGGCGGACCATTCGTGCGGCGTTGAATGAGCTGTTTGACTACGGTCGACCGGCTGCGATCTATCTGGCTGTTCTGGCCGATCGTGATGGTCGCGAGCTACCTGTACAAGCCGATGTCACGGGTTATCACATCGAATTGCCACGCGGTCAGCAGTTGAAACTGCAGGGGCCAGACCCCTTGGGATTGCGCGTTGTCGATGTGGTGTCGAATGCGTAGCTGCGACGGTCAGCCTCGATGAGAGCGAATCCACAGCTGGATGAGAACGGCAAGCTGCGGCACTTTCTGACCATAGAGGGGCTGCGCCGACCACTGCTCACCGACATACTGGATACCGCTGAATCGTTCGCGGGTGTGACCGAGCGTACAGTGAAAAAGGTGCCGCTACTGCGTGGCAAAACGATTGTTAACCTCTTTTTTGAGCCCAGCACCCGTACCCGTACTACGTTCGAGTTGGCGGCCAAGCGGCTGTCGGCGGATGTGTTGAATATTCAGGCGTCGGTCTCTGCCACTACTAAAGGCGAAACGCTGCTCGATACGCTACATAATCTGGAGGCGATGCATTGTGACATGTTTGTTGTGCGTCACTGCGATAGCGGCGCGGCCCATTTTATGGCCAAACATGTGGCCCCTCATGTAGCAGTCATTAATGCCGGTGACGGCAGCCATGCCCACCCCACTCAGGCGATGCTCGATATGTTTACCATTCGTCGTCACAAAGGTGAGTTCGGTGCGCTGCGGGTGGCCATTGTCGGCGATATTCTCCATTCACGGGTGGCGCGTTCGCAAATTCATGCGCTGACCACGCTGGGCGTAAATGAGGTGCGCATCATCGCGCCGAAGACATTGATACCAGCCCACGCCGAGGCGCTGGGGGTGCACGTCTATCACGATTTGCGTGAGGGGTTGCGCGACGTGGATGTGGTGATTATGTTGCGCCTGCAAAACGAGCGTATGGGTAGCGCGTTTCTTCCCGGTGAGCATGAGTACTACCGCTTGTTCGGGCTGACTGAAGAGAAACTGGCGCTGGCCAAACCGGATGTGACAGTGATGCACCCCGGCCCGATTAACCGTGGTGTCGAGATCGATTCGGCGGTGGCTGATGGGCCGCGCTCGGTTATTTTGCAGCAGGTCTCTTATGGCATTGCGGTGCGCATGGCGATTATGTCCATGGCGATGCATCAGCGGGGGGAGTGAGCGTGCCAAAGCTGCATCTTTCTCAGCGCTTTAATCTAAACTTTCGTGTGAGTGTGGGCAGATAATGGGGGCACGTGTTGAAATAGGCCGTGAGCGCTTGTCGATTAAGGGCGGGCGCGTGGTTGATCCCGCCAATGGTGTGGATGCCATTGTCGATGTGCATGTGGCGGATGGAGAGATCGTTGCCGTCGGTGATGCCTCCAACGATTTTCGCAGCGACCGTGATATCGATGCGCGTGGCAAGATTGTCTGTCCGGGGCTGGTTGATCTGCGCGCCGCACTGCGCGAACCGGGCGCAGAGCACAAGGCGACGATCGCCAGCGAAACGCGCGCCGCCGCCGCCGGGGGTGTGACGACGCTCTGTTGCCCTCCCGATACCTCGCCGCCGATCGATAGCACTGCCGTGGCGAAGCTGGTGCAGACGCGCGCAGCGCAGGCGGGTTATGCGCGCGTGCTGCCGTTGGGTGCCCTGACATGCCAGCTGGATGGCCGTCGCATCAGCGAAATGGCGGCACTGAAAGAGAGTGGTTGTGTCGGCGTGAGCAACGCCTATCGACCACTGGAGAATACGTTGGTGACTCGGCGTGCGATGGAGTACGCCGCAACCTATGGTTTGACCGTTTTCATTAACGCCGAAGATCATTGGCTGCGTGACAATGGTTGTGTGCACGAGGGCACGGTGAGCACCCGTCTGGGGCTGCCCGGCATCCCCGAAGCGGCGGAGACGGCGGCTGTCGCCTGCTACCTGGCGTTGATTAAACAGACCGGCGTGCGTGCCCATTTTTGCTGTCTGTCGACAGCGCTGGGCGCAGGCATGGTGGCGCGGGCTAAATATGATGGCTTGCCGGTGAGCGCTGACGTGAGTGCACATCAGCTGCATCTGACCGAGTACGATGCAGATCAATTTAACAGCCTCTGCCATGTGCGGCCGCCGTTGCGTACTCAGCGTGATCGCGATGGCCTGCGTGGCGAGCTGGCGCGCTCGGCATTGGCCGCCATCTGTTCTGATCATCAGCCGCACGAAGCAGATGCCAAGTTAGCACCTTTTGCCGAAACGGCCCACGGTGTGTCGGCGCTGGATACTCTATTGCCGCTGAGTTTAAAGTTAGTGGAAGAGGGGCTGATGACGACTGCTGAAGTGGTTGCACGGCTGACCCATCAACCGGCGGCCATACTGGGTGTCGATGCGGGCACGTTGAGCGTGGGTGCTGCGGCAGACATCTGTATTTTTGATCCCGAACACTATTGGCTGGTCAGTGAAGAGAGCTTGGTTAGCCGCGGTCATAATACCCCTTTTTTAGGGTGGGAGCTGAAGGGGCGAGCTATTTGCACCGTGCTGGCCGGGCGTGTGGTCCATTGCGTACCATAAGCTGTTTAGCGTTAATCCGAGGTTGTATAGCAGAGCGATGACTATTTTTGTTGAAGACGATGCCCGCGTTTTGGCGCATCAATCCTATCCCGGCAATCAGTTTGTGTTGCGTGTCGATGCGCCGCGCATCGCAGCCAGTGCTCAGCCGGGCAGTTTTGTGCATCTTCGTTGTGACCCCTCTCTGCTCATGCGCCGTCCGCTCTCTATTATGCGCGTCTGCCCGCAGCAAGGTTGGGTGGAGCTGTTATATCGGGTGGTTGGTGATGGTACCCGGTTGCTGAGCCAGCGAGTTGTGGGTGACAGCATTAATGTGATGGGACCGATTGGCCAGCCATTTGTTGCGCAGCCTGACAGGCCGCGCGCGCTGCTGATCGGCGGCGGGGTGGGTATTCCGCCCATGGTGTTTTTAGCCGACCAGCTGCGAGTTGCGGCTGACAACTACCGGCCGTTTGTGTTGATGGGTTCGGAAACACCCTTCCCGTTTACGCCTCAACCGTCACAATTTATCGTGCCGGGCATGCCCGAAGGGGTGATGGCTGCGATGCCATTGATGGAGGATTGGGACATTGCCAGTCGGTTAGCTAGCCAACACTCTTTTGCCGGATGTTTTCAAGGTTACGTGACCGAGCTGGCTGTGGCGTGGCTGGATGCAATGACAGCCACCGAGCGTGACGAGGTGAGCGTGTATGCGTGCGGCCCCCACCCGATGCTGGCGGCGGTGGCCAGGGTTGCCGACCGCTATCATCTGCCCTGCCAAGTCTCGCTTGAAGAGCGCATGGCCTGCGCTGTGGGTGGCTGTGCAGGTTGTGTGGTGCCGGTACGTAGCGCCGCAGGAGAGATGTCAATGCAACGCGTGTGTGTTGATGGTCCCGTGTTTGACGCACGGGAGGTTTTTACGGACTGTTATGGTTATGAGCTCGGTTCCAGTTGTGACACTGGGCAGGTTGGATAGATTGAAATTAAAGGGGGGAAGAGTTAGCGAATGGATGGGTCAAACAGGTTGACCGCTTCCAGTCCTGACATATTTCGCTGCTCTCTTCCTGCCGATTGGGCGCACAGCTTGATTTTCAGGCGCACCTCATTGGCGGAGTCAGCGGCCTCAATCGCGGAGTCGTAAGAGATCTCTCCGCTGGAAAACAGCTCGTATGCCGAATCGTCAAATGTTGTCATGCCGTGCTGGCTGCATTTCTTCATCACCTCCTTGATCTGGTTGAGCTCACCTTTTTGAATCAGATCACTGACCAGTGGTGTATTGATTAATATCTCAACCACTGCCCGCAAACCCTTGCCATCCTCGGTGGGTACCAGCCGTTGAGCCACGATTGCAGACAGATTTAACGAAAGATCCATGAGTACCTGGTCGCGGTTCTCTTTGGGGAAGATGTTGATGATGCGCTCCAGCGCTTGCTCGGCATTTTTTGCGTGCAGCGTGGAGAGGCATAAATGGCCTGTTTCGGCGAAAGTGATGGCATGTTCCATAGTCTCGCGGCTGCGAATTTCGCCAACCAAAATGACATCCGGTGCTTGACGCAGCGCATTTTTCAATGCCTGCTCATATGACTCGGTATCGAGTCCAACCTCCCGTTGAGTGACGATGCAGCCATCATGATCGTGAACAAATTCAATGGGATCTTCGATACAGATAATGTGCCCCTGATCGTAGCGGTTGCGGGAGCCAATCATCGCAGCAAGCGAAGTGGACTTGCCGACGCCTGTAGCACCGACAAAAAAGATCAGGCCGCGCGGTGTCATGGCGAGTTCGTGAAGGAGCGCGGGAAGTTTCAGCTCTTCAATGGTGGGAATGCGCGTCTCGATTTTACGCGCGACCATGCCGATGTAATTCTGTTGTTGGAATACATTAATGCGGAAGCGGCCGACATCCTTGGGGTGGATGGCGAAGTTGCACTCCAGCGTCTCTTCAAACTCCTGGCGCTGGGCTTGTGGCATGACGCTATAGACCATGTCGCGCGCTTGCTCAGGGGTGAGAGCGATCTGTGATAGCGGGGTGATTTTACCGTGGATCTTAAGAGAGGGTGCTATGCCTGCAGTGATAAACAGGTCAGAGGCATTTTTATGCACCATCAAGCGCAGATAGACGCTGATGTCTACGTCTGTGGAGTCTGGTGTCCAAGCCGTATCCTCTATCGATTGGAAGCCCATTACATTTCCCCATTTGATTATTATGAATTACATGTGGCTGCGCTAATCTTGTTTTAATTTCCCGCCGTTAGCTGCTGGCCATCTTATATGAAAAAGAGTGCAAATATCTACCGCGAATTTATGACGGCTGTCTTGTTTATCACACAAAGGTCATTAACTGCTCTGTACTTTAGAAAAAGTGTTTACTGTTTAATTTTTGCCTTTTTATAAGGCATATTTGTTACATCTATTATTTTTGTTTGTGCAGTTGTGTTTTATGATGGCGCTTATAAAGTTGACAGTAAGGGTTGGTTTTTTGTGTCTGCTGTAATGAGTTGGGCGGTGGTTTTTGGGTCGTTATTGGTGCTATTTATTTGCATGCAGGGTTGTCGATTTATGTTGGAGTCTGTTTAGGCGGTTGAGGCCCAAACGGGCTGGGTTGGGCATCGCAAGGGGGGCGAGGGCGCTGGGGGACAGTGCTTCTCTTTTTGAATTAGAATTTGCTGTCCGTCTATAATGACTCCCTATCGTTGAACCGGGTTAACTGGGATTAGCAGGAAATTGGCGCATCATTTTGGAGCGGGCCCTTAAACTATGAGTCATCTTTTATGCGCCAATAGAGTGCGTTGCATTGTGCTGTGGCCTCTCTTTTTTTTCGCGGTTAGTGTTGCACACGCCAAGGAGGTGGCACCGCAGTGGAGTGTGTCGCCGGTCTTGGGTGTGCATGCTCCGGCGTTATCGCTGCTCAACAACGAGGCCTTTAAATCGCCGCTGCGTATCACTGCGCAAGTGATGGATGAATTTGGTGAGATGAAATCGAGGCGGGTCTCATTTAGAACGCCGTTGCCGGAAATTGGCGCCGGAGCCGAGGCCGGGCTGGATATACAGTGGAACATCAGCGAGTCGTTGGGACTGTTCGTCGGCTATGGTACGTGGGAGGGCGAGTCGTCGGCGCAAACGGTTGGAGAATTTCCGTTGGAGGGTGCTCTGGATAATGCTGTGAATGAGCGCTCCGTCAGGCTCTCTTATAACCAGGCTTACCTTGGTATCAGGTACGCTTTTTTACAGAAGCCGCGCAAATACCGTACGTACGCGCGTTTTTCCTTGCATAATATTTTTGATTTTGACTATCGCGAGGACCAAGTCTTTACTTTCTTGACCGGTGGCGCAACCGGTTTCAAAAGAATCATTATCACTAAAGCGCATGCTACAGCGATAATTTTGGCCCAAACAGGGCTCGGTTTTGATTATTTCATCAAAGATTGGTTCTCGATCGGTTTTGAGGCGGGCTATGTCATCGGTTTGAGCACATTCGAGCTGAGCAGAGCGACGCGTGAAGATGATTTTCTCGGTACAGACGGTATTGGCTCTGTCCGTCTGCCGCTGGCTGTTCCTAATCGGGATGGCGTGCTGCACTACCTTGATGCCAGTGGCCCGGTTGAAGCAGATGGAACGAAGCCGGATGACTCGACCTATCGAAGCATGAGCCTTGGGCTCGATGGGTGGAAAGCTGCTTTCAGGATTAGCATTGAGTATTAGCTTGATATGCGCCGGTCCTTCAATTCAGTGACTCACCGCACGACATCGCCGCACTTTTTTATCCTGCTGTCCGCACTTTTTTTTGCGTTTGCAACTTCGTTCTATGTTGTGGACTTAGCGGCGCAGGAGACTACGCAACTACCATCAGGCGATGTTCGTGAGCTGTTGATGCGTGGCCGCGCACTCTCTAAAAAAGGTAATTTGGCAGAGGCTGCGAAATATTTTGAAGCCGTTTTGGTGCGCGATTCTCTGAATGCAGAGGCGCATTACCATCTGGGCGTAGCTTATATGCGTAGCAATAATTACGAAAAAGGGGTGGATCACGTTAGGACGAGTATTGCCCTGTCACCCTACAATTTAACGCTGCGCGGTCTGTTGGCGTCAGTTTTTAACGCCCGCAAGGAGTATCTGGGTGCCATTGATGAGTATTTGAAGTTGATCGGCGTCGCTGTTGAATTACGTAGCCGCTCTGCATCGACGGCAGTGGATTCGCGGCATCTTGGGGCTCATCAAAAGTTGGTGAAGTTATATACATTGATTGGTGATCTGCCGAGTGCGCTCGAGCATCTGAAGACGGCTATATCACTGGGTAAAGGTGATGCCAACTATGATGCCGTATTGGCATTAGGCGAGGATTTGGCTCAGCAATACGCGGAGCAGGGTGAAGTCGAAAATGCACTGAATGTCATCAATGTCGTCAGGGATGCATCGGATGATGAGGATCCGATGACACACCTAAAAGCGGGCGTCTCATACCAAGAGATCGGGCGGCCAGAGCTTGCCGAGGCCGCTTACAAGAGGGCGCTTGAGTTGGATCCTGAGAATACTTTGGCTCGGGCTAATCTCGGAACTCTATATTTGGGAGGCAAACGGCTGGATCTGGCTGCGCGTGAATTTGAAACCATATTAAAGTTAGGCAAGGATAAAATGGTCGCCAAGCGCGTGAGAGCGACACTGGTGGAGAGCTATATAAAGGCTTCATTGCAGCTGTTGGCGCAGAGGCAGTATCGGCAGGCTTTGAATATTCTACTCAAGGCGAAGGCGCATGACCCTGACAATATCAAAGTGTTGGAGAATATAGGCGCGATATACCTTGCCCAGACCGATCTGGTTACTGCCCAGGAGGTCTATGAGAAAATCCGTGAACTCAAGCCCGACTATGCCAAGGCATATTATGTGCTCGGCAGTATATACAGCGAGCGCAGCATGTTTGATGAAGCGGCTACTGCGTATAACAAGGTTCTCGATTTGAACCGTCGTGGGCAATATGATTCGGATGAGATCAAGCAAAAAATTGCCATCATTGGTGCCAAGTCATGGATTAAGGAGAATCATTTTGATAAAGCAGCAAATGCATTTAGTGACATCATAGCCAACGACCCAAAAAATGCTGAGGCGTACTACTTTTTGGGGATTATATACTCCAGCTTTGGTCACTACGACAGTGCGATTGCGCAGTATGAAAAGGTCATTGAGTTAAAACCAGAATTTATGTCAGCACGGCTCAAAGTGAGTGCCTTGTATAACGAAATGTGGCAGGAAGATCGGGCGATCAGAGAGCTGAATGCGATTACTCAATCATCACTGAAAGGAAAGATTCTCAGTGATGCCAAGCGGCAGATGGCGGCTATCAGAAAAAAAACAGATGGTGTGTCATATAATGTGACACAGACTGTTACCTACGATGACAACATCAATTTAAGCAGCGGTGCTCCTCTGCCAGACCAGCGTTTTGATCTTTTCGGTGGATTAACCTACCGTTACCACACCGATCCCAGCACGCGTTTCTCATTGATGTTGCGTCGTGGCCTGATCTCCTACGTTGATAGTGGTTTTGACCGTTTGGTTACGCTGATAAATCCATCGCTGACAGTGGGTCGAAGGAGCCGTAACTTTACGTTTGCATACTCCAATTCGGAACAGTTTGGCTTTCAGGAGGAGGAGTCGATAAGTGTCACCAACCAACTCTCCTCGACACTGCGCCTGCGCTTTCAGCCTGCGCTGCCGGAAGATCGTCCGGAGGTTTTGTACTCACAACCTGCTTCGGTCTGGGTCGCCAGCTTGGGATTGTCATATTCAGACTTTGATTCGAAGACAAGCCGTCAAGCGCTGGTTCCCAATCCGCGTCGGCCGGGGGCGTTCACGCTGACACCTGTTGAAGGATTGCTGAGTTCTGAAAAATACGCCGCGACGCTATCACTCACCCACTCATCGCACGGTAGTGCGACCTATAGTGGCAGCTACGGTTTGACAATCAACGACAATACCATTCCTGAAGGCAGTGATTACGCTTATATACAGCATGCGCTCACAGGGACAGTGGCGCATAGCTTGGCGGCTGGCTTCAGAGGCAGCTTCTCTTATACCTTTACGTTGACAGATTATAAAAATGCCGACTCTTTTTCCGGTTCCACCGAGAAGCGGCAGAACACCTCTCATGCGATTAATGCCCGTCTGGACTATCCGTTCAGCAAAAATATCCGTTTTTTTGGCACGCTGTCATGGTTGACGAACAACTCCAGCCTGCCGGTTGCGTCGTCGCTGCTAGAGGTGTTGCCGGATAGCGATAACAATAGCGACGCCGGATCCGGATTGCTGACGACACAGAGTTCATCTCTGGGCAACTATCAGCGAACATCGATTGGATTTGGGGTGACCCTGGTCTACTGACTTTTAACCCCTTCAAACGCGCGAACTTTGTTGCCGGTGATACGGTTGAGCCGGGTATAATCGCGCTATCGTTAGTCTTTTCAGGAGTATATTCATGGGTCAGCCAGCATTCCACTGGAGGGATCGTTTCGTCGCAATACGCGGCAATAAAATGTTTGAGATGGTTGTTATCAGCATCATCATCCTCTCGGCGATGATGATTGGTGTCACTACCTATGACGTCGGCCCGACATGGATGACGGTGCTGCACTTTCTCGATATCGCAGTCACCGTATTCTTTCTTGTTGAAATAAGCGTGCGTATGGTTGCCGAAGAGAAAGTTCGCAACTTCTTCCGCAGCGGTTGGAATATCTTTGATTTCCTCGTCGTCACGGCTAGCCTGATCCCCGTCGATGAGAGTGAAATGGTGCTGTTGGCACGCTTGCTACGCATATTTCGCGTGCTGCGGCTGATATCGATCATCCCCGAACTGCGTATTCTTATGAATGCACTGGTTACTGCCATCCCGCGCATGGGTTACGTGGTGCTGTTGATGTTTATTATTTTCTACATTTATGCAGCGGTTGGCAGCCTGATGTTCGAAAAGATTAACAGCGTGCTGTGGGGCGATATCAGCATCGCTATGCTCACACTGTTCCGCGTTGCCACCTTCGAAGACTGGACCGATGTCATGTACGAAACCATGGCAGTTTATCCGTTTAGTTGGGTCTACTACCTCTCGTTTATCTTTCTCACCGCTTTTGTTTTTCTCAATATGATGATCGGCATTGTGCTTGACGTAATGCAGACGGAGCACGAAAAATTTAACCAGGAGAGTGGTGAGGGTACCGCTGGTGAAGTGCACTGGCTGAAAGAGCACTCTGAGGAGGTAGATCAGCGCTTGCAGCGTATGGAAGGCATGCTCAAGCAGTTGACAGAGAAAAAATAGCGCTGAACCTCTCCGTCAACGGCCGTGATAATTCTGCGTGCTCACGCAGATCTGCACAGGGATTGACGATCGGTTTTAGGGGGCATAGGATGACCACTGAAGCCGCAAGGAAACTCCTTTACATCACCACTTAAACAGGGACAAGTGATGCGGGAACAGAGCGATCAACGACGTGTGCCTGAAGATACGAACGACGTATTTTCTCTCAGGCTGGATGAGCAAGAGTTGGTTCGTGCGCTCAAGCGGCAGCTGTTGCCTGAAGGGTCTGCCGCAGAGGCCATTGTCTGGGTCGATGGGGATTCCGAGGTTGTTATCGAGGTTGATCGTTTGCGCCTCGCCCTCAA
>JAADGQ010000115.1 GCA_013152295.1 Gammaproteobacteria bacterium
TCGAGCACCCCAAAGGGGAGTTTGGCATCTACATGGTCTCCGATGGTGCCAACAAACCCTACCGCTTAAAAATTCGTGCACCGGGCTTCGCTCATATAGCAGGTCTGGATGAGATGGTTCGCGGCCACATGCTTGCTGATGTTGTCGCCATCATCGGCACCCAGGACATTGTGTTTGGTGAGGTTGATCGCTAATGTCTAAAAACGCTACAAGCCAGAACTTATCGGAAGAATCACGCGCTGAGATCGATGAATGGGTCGCCAAATACCCCGCCGAAGAGAAACAGTCAGCGGTGATGGGCGCACTGATGATTGCTCAGGAAGCCAACGAAGGGTCGCTCACCACAGCGCTAATGGATGCAATCGCTAAGCACCTCGCCATGGAGCCGATCGCAGTCTACGAGGTTGCAACATTTTACTCCATGTACGAACTGCAGCCTGTCGGGAAGCATAAAATCTGCGTATGCACAAACGTCTCTTGCATGCTGTGTGGCTCAGATGAGATTGTCTCGCACCTGGAAGAGAAACTTGGCATCAAGTTGGGAGAAACCTCTGCGGACAAACGCTTCACCCTGAAAGAGGTTGAGTGCCTTGGCGCGTGCGGCGGAGCTCCGATGTTCCAGATTGGTAAACAATATTACGAAAACCTGACGACAGAAAAGGTCGACACAATATTGACCGAACTCGACACAACCACTGCGCTAAAAGCGAACTAAGATCATGGCTAACGAAGTCTGCTTTCACAACATTCACAACGACGCTCCATGGACACTCAAGAGCTATGTAAGCAGTGGTGGATATGAAGTATGGAAGAGAGTCCTTAAAGAGAAAATATCGCCAGACACCATTATCAGCGAACTGAAAACCTCTGCACTCAGAGGGCGCGGTGGTGCAGGCTTCCCTACAGGACTCAAATGGAGCTTTATGCCGCGCAATGCGCCGGGTACCAAGTATATCGTGTGCAACTCTGACGAAGGGGAGCCAGGTACTTTTAAGGACCGCGACATCCTGCGTTACAACCCACATGCCGTCATTGAGGGCATGGCGATCGCCGCATATGCCATAGGTGCCACGGCTGGATACAACTACATTCGCGGCGAGTTCTGGGAACCCTACGAACGCTTCGACAACGCACTGCAAGAGGCGCGCGCAGTCGGCCTGCTAGGCAACAACATCAAGGGTTCCGGTCTCGATTTCGACATCCATGCCCACCTTGGAGCGGGTGCGTACATTTGCGGTGAAGAGACTGCGCTGATCGAATCCATCGAAGGCAAAAAGGGCCAGCCACGATTCAAGCCTCCCTTCCCCGCCAGCTATGGACTCTACGGACGCCCGACAACAATCAACAACACCGAAACGCTTGCTTCGGTGCCGATGATTCTAAAAAATGGTGGCCAATGGTTCCTCGACCTCGGCAAACCCAACAACGGCGGCACCAAGATCTTTTCAGTTTCGGGGCACGTGAACAAGCCTGGTAATTACGAAGTTGCCATGGGTACACCGTTTTCAGAGCTGCTCGAGCTAGCCGGTGGCATGCGCCATGGCAATAAGCTCAAAGCGGTCATACCGGGCGGTTCCTCAACGCCGATACTGCCAGGCGAACAGATGATGAACGTTACGATGGACTATGATTCCATCGCCAAAGCAGGCTCAATGCTTGGAGCCGGATCAGTCATCGTCATGGATGAGAGCACTTGCATGGTGAGAGTGCTGGCGCGTATCGCGCATTTCTACTACGAAGAGTCATGCGGACAGTGCACCCCTTGTAGGGAAGGCACTGGCTGGCTGGCGCGCATTGTCCATCGTATTGAACACGGCGGCGGGAAAACGGAAGATTTGGATAAACTGGTCGATGTCGCAGAGAAGATCGAGTGGCGCACTATATGTGCCTTGGGCGATGCCGCAGCGATGCCTGTTGTCAGCTTCGTCAAACATTTCCGCGACGAATTCCAGTACCACATTGATCATAAACGCTGCATGGTGTCTGGCTAGTTTTAGCTGCATAGGCTGGCAACAGACACTCAACTTATAACTTGACGATAATTGCGCAAAGATGGTTAACATCGAAATAGACGGTAAAACGATCCAGGCGAAAGAAGGGGTTATGCTCATTGAGGCGGCGGATGAAGTCGGCATCAATATTCCCCGTTTCTGTTACCACAAAAAATTGTCGGTAGCTGCTAACTGCCGCATGTGCTTGGTCGATGTCGAAAAAGTGGCTAAACCCATGCCTGCCTGCGCAACACCGGTTACCGAAGGTATGAAAGTGCAAACCCGCTCTGCCAAAGCGATCGCAGCACAACAAGGGGTCATGGAGTTTCTGTTGATCAACCACCCTCTCGATTGCCCAATTTGCGATCAAGGTGGCGAGTGTGAACTGCAAGAGATCGCCATCGGCTACGGTAGCGACACATCCACATTCAGTGAACAAAAACGCGTCGTTAAAGACAAAAACCTGGGGCCACTCATTGCCACCGACATGACGCGCTGCATCCACTGCACGCGTTGCGTCCGTTTCGGCCAGGAGATCGCAGGAGTCAGAGAACTCGGTGCCACTGGACGAGGTGAGCATATGACCATTGGCACCTACGTTGAAAACAGCATCTCATCAGAGTTGTCAGGAAACATTATCGACCTGTGCCCGGTTGGAGCATTAACCTCCAAACCGTTTCGTTACACTGCCCGCGCATGGGAGATGGAGCAACGAAACAGCATCGCTGCCCACGACTGCATCGGTTCCAACATCCGCATCGATGTAAGGCGTAACGCAGTGCTAAGAGTCGCGCCGCGCGACAACGAGACAATTAATGAGTGCTGGATCTCAGATCGTGATCGCTTCAGCTACGAAGGCCTCAACTGCAGTTCACGTGTGCAAAAACCTAGAATCAAGGTTGATGGACAGTGGCAGGAGACTGACTGGAACAGTGCCCTAGAATTTGTCTCCAGTAACCTGCGCACGGCAGTTGACAAACATGGTGCTGACAAACTCGGCGCTTTAGTATCACCCAACGCGACCGTGGAGGAGATGTACCTGCTGCAAAAATTGGTTCGCGGCATGGGTTCAAATAACATCGACCACCGTCTAAGACAGACCGACTTCAGCGCCCAAGACCTGGCACCCACAGTGCCGTCTCTGGGTCGTCCGCTAGCCGAGCTAGCACAGCTGAATAGTGCACTGCTAATCGCATCCAGAGTCAACAAAGAACAACCGATTGCAGGCCATCTGCTGCGTAGGGCCGCAAACAGCGGCGCTAACATCATGTTCGTCAACAGCGAGCACTACGACTTCAACTTCTCCGTTGCTGAAGAGATCGTAACCTCAACTGCTGGCATCGAACAGGCACTGGCGGGAATCACAAAATCCCTGCTCAGCTCCACTAAAAAGCGGGCACCCGCAGGTTTGAGCGCACTCCTGAAAACCATCATGCCCAATGAAGCTGAAAAGAAAATCGCACAGCAGCTTCTCGACTCAAAAGAGAGCGCTGTTATTCTCGGTAGCCAGCATAGTCGTCATGCACATGCATCAACGTTGCAGGCACTGGCTGGGGTTATCGCAAAATTAAGCGGCTCCACTTTTGGCTGTTTGTCGGAAGGTGCGAACAGCACCGGAGCTTGCCTGTCGGGAGCGATTCCGCACCGCGGACCAGTCAATGAGAGCCGTGAAAACCCAGGGCTTGACGCGCAGGCACAACTCGCTAACAAGCTGAATGCATACATGCTGCTGGGTATCGAACCTGAACACGACTGCGCTGATGGTGAAAACGCCATAACAGCGCTTGAAAATGCTGATTTTGTCGTCTCGATGTCTCCCTATACAAGCGCAACCAGCGAGCGCTACGCTGACGCCATACTCCCCGTTGCCCCGTTTTCAGAAACATCCGGGACCTTCGTCAATATTGAAGGCCAATGGCAGACTTTTGCTGGTGCTGTCGCTCCGCTTGGCGAAACACGCCCCGCGTGGAAACTTCTGCGCGTATTGGGTAATTTATTCGAGCTGGATGGATTTGATTACGTCAGCTCTGAAGAGGTGCTCAACGAGCTAAAAGAGCACGCATCAACACTGAAGCTCAACGGCAAAGCAGAGTGGCGCTGCCCCGAAAAGTTAGCTGGTGCCGACGATGATTTAGGAACATTGGGCGTTTCGGAATACAGTCTCGACTGTATCGTACGACGGGCGCCAAGCCTGCAAGGGACACCCGATGCACTTGAAAGTAACGCTCAGAACAACAACGCCTGATACTTCTCGTGGATTGCTCTGATGATGAGACTCAATGCAAATTAAGGCAGATAGCTAGATAACAATGATAGAGTTACTGCAATCAATCTGGGCGGAAGTCCCCCTCGTCTTACAGATTGTTCTAAAAATCGTGGTGATAGTTGTGCCGATCATGCTCTCGGTCGCCTATCTGACTTTGGCTGAACGTAAAGTTATCGGCTATGTGCAAGTTCGCATCGGCCCTAACCGCGTTGGACCGCGCGGTCTGCTACAACCCATTGCCGACGGCCTGAAACTCGCGCTGAAAGAGATCATCATTCCGACCAATGCAAACCGCTTTCTCTTTATCTTAGGACCATTGCTGGCACTCGCGCCGGCGCTCGCTGCGTGGGCAGTCATCCCCTTCAGCGAAAACGTAATACTGGCTGACATTGACGCCGGACTACTCTACGTTCTCGCATTGGCCTCGCTCAGCGTCTACGGCATTATCCTTGCCGGTTGGGCATCAAACTCAAAATATGCACTGCTCGGTGCAATCCGCTCCGGCGCACAGATGGTCTCTTACGAGATCGCGATGGGATTCGCATTGGTAGGCGTGCTGCTCGCCGCAGGCAGCTTGAATCTGCAAGATATCGTTTTGGCCCAGGAAGGAAGCATTATCCATTGGTTCTGGTTGCCTTTGCTACCGCTCTTTCTTGTCTATTTTATCTCTGGCGTTGCAGAGACAAACCGCGCACCCTTCGACGTATCCGAAGGTGAATCTGAAATTGTGGCGGGCTTCCACGTTGAGTACTCCGGCATGGCGTTCGCGATGTTCTTCCTCGCAGAATACGCCAACATGATTTTAGTCGCGGCGCTCACTGCACTGATGTTCCTCGGTGGCTGGCTATCTCCTTTCCAAGGTATTCCCGGTCTTGAGTACCTGTTTTCATGGATACCAGGGTTCGGCTGGCTGTTGATCAAGATGGCCGTTCTGCTGTTTCTGTTTCTGTGGTTCAGAGCAACTTTCCCACGCTACCGTTATGACCAGATCATGCGCTTGGGATGGAAAGTTCTGATCCCCGTTACTATCGTCTGGCTGCTCGTCGTTGCTGTGGCCGTATTAGCTCAATTAGCCCCTTGGTTCGACTAGCGCTTTAAGTGAAATAGAGTATGAAATCTATTCGGCATTACATTAAGAGTTTCTTGCTCATCGAGCTGCTTGTTGGTTTAAAGCTTACGGGAAGGTACTTTTTTGCAAAAAAAATAACCGTACAGTACCCGGAAGAGAAAACACCGCAATCCAACCGTTTTCGCGGGTTGCATGCACTGCGCCGTTACCCCAATGGTGAAGAGCGCTGCATCGCCTGCAAACTGTGCGAAGCAGTCTGCCCGGCGCTGGCAATTACCATTGAATCAGAACCACGGGATGACGGCACACGCCGCACAACCCGTTACGATATCGACCTGTTTAAATGTATCTACTGCGGTTTCTGTGAAGAGTCCTGCCCTGTTGATTCCATCGTGGAGACACGCATTTTTGAGTATCACTTTGAGAAAAGAGGTGAGCAGATTATGACTAAACAGAAGCTGCTCGAAATCGGAGATCGTAACGAAGTTCAGATTGCTGCCGACCGGGCTCAAGATGCGTCTTTCAGATAGAAAGCAAGTTAACCAATTGATCAATATTTATGAAAAAGATAGAAGATATGTGGCAAATTACTTTGGATTCCGCGGTGGTTGACGGGTCCATTGCCATTCAGAGACTGGCTACTATATGAATATCGAACCGATCCTTTTCTACCTGTTTTCAACGATTCTGGTGATCTCTGCCGGTGCAGTCGTGACCGTGCGCAATCCGGTGTTTGCCGCACTGCTATTAGTGCTGGCCTTTTTTACCTGTGCCTCGCTGTGGATCCTGCTGGAAGCAGAGTTTTTGGCGCTCACGCTGGTGTTGGTCTATGTTGGCGCAGTGATGGTGCTGTTCCTGTTTGTGGTGATGATGCTGGATATCAACCTCACCCAGATAAACGAAGGCTTTACCAAGTACGCTGCACCGGGAATTATTATCGCAGCCATTATCGTCATCGAAATCGGCTTGGTATTGGGGGCTGATAAATTTGGTTTGGAGCACTACCCTAACCCTGTTGGTCACGACGCGGACTACAGCAACACGAAAGAGATTGGCAATGTTCTCTATACGGTCTACCTCTACCCATTTGAGCTGGCGGCCGTCATTCTCGTCGTCGCGATCATCGCAGCAATCAGCTTGGCCCAGCGTCGACGCCGTGACAGCAAATATCAGGACCCCTCTCAACAGGTGCTCGTTCGCCGTGAAGACCGTGTGCGCATAATCAAGATGGCTTCGGAAAAGAGACGCAGCTCTGGCGAAGAAGATAGTTAACGGCCATATTTGTCAATAAACACCTACCAAAGATGCTCAAAATAAAATGATAGCACTCTCCGATTTTTTGATATTAGGCGCGATACTGTTTGCTATCGCCATTGCGGGGATATTCCTCAACAGGAAAAACATCATCATCCTGCTGATGGCAATCGAGCTCATGTTGCTAGCTGTTAATATGAATTTCGTCGCTTTTTCACACTATCTCGGTGATGTCGCGGGCCAAGTGTTCGTCTTTTTCATTCTAACCGTCGCCGCTGCTGAAGCGGCCATCGGCTTGGCAATTTTGGTACTGCTGTTCCGCAAACGTCACAGCATCAATGTCGATGACCTTGACAGTTTGAAGGGATAACGTCATGAAACTTGTCTACCTTAGCACCGTACTGTTTCCCCTGTTCGGATCTATTCTGGCTGGTCTGTTTGGACACAAGCTAGGCCGTATACGCACCCATCAGGCTACTATCGTAGGCGTCGCGGTTGCTTTCATCATGTCTCTGGTAGCGTTTTACCACATCGTCATTAACGGCGCCCCAGCGTTCAATGAGACAATTTATGCGTGGGCTGTTATTGATGGCATTACCTTCGAGATAGGGTTTCTTATCGACAAACTCACCGTACTCATGATGCTGGTGGTGACCTTTGTTTCGCTGATGGTGCACATCTACACTATTGGCTACATGCGCGATGATCCCGGCTACCAACGCTTCTTCTGCTATATCGCGTTATTCACCTTCTCTATGCTGATGTTGGTGATGTCCAACAACTTCCTGCAGCTATTTTTTGGTTGGGAAGCGGTTGGCCTGGTCTCTTACCTGCTGATCGGTTTTTGGTTCAAAAAAGAGAGTGCCATCTATGCGAACTTGAAAGCATTTTTAGTCAACCGTATCGGCGACTTTGGCTTTCTATTAGGCATTGCAGCGGTGCTGATGTACTTCAACAGCTTGAATTACACCGATGTCTTCAACGCAGCACCCGCCATGACCAACCTCACCATGGATGCCGCGCTGAACGAAAACTGGAACGTCATCACCGTTATCTGCATTCTGCTTTTCATCGGAGCCATGGGCAAATCAGCGCAGGTGCCACTGCATGTCTGGCTGCCAGACTCGATGGAAGGCCCAACACCGATCTCAGCCCTCATCCACGCAGCAACAATGGTGACCGCCGGCATCTACATGGTTGCCCGTATGTCTCCGCTCTACGAACTCTCTGAAGTAGCGCTGAGCTTCATATTGATCATTGGCTCGATTACTGCGCTGTTTATGGGCTTTCTTGGCATCGTGCAAAACGACATCAAGCGCGTCATCGCCTACTCAACTCTGTCGCAACTCGGTTATATGACCGTTGCACTGGGCGCATCGGCCTACGCTGCGGGTATCTTTCACTTGATGACGCACGCCTTTTTCAAGGCGCTGCTGTTCCTCGCGGCTGGCTCTGTCATCATCGCCATGCATCATCAGCAAGACATCCGCAAAATGGGTGGGCTCAAAAAATATATGCCCATCACCTATTGGTGCATGCTCATTGGCTCGCTGGCACTGATCGGATTTCCGGGACTCTCTGGTTTTTTCTCAAAAGATGCCATTATTGAAGCGGTGAAAGCGAGCGAGCTCAGCGGTGCAGGCTTTGCGTATATCGCGGTTCTGCTGGGTGTATTTATCACCGCGCTCTACTCCTTCCGCATGTTCTTTCTCGTCTTTCACGGTAAAGAGCGCATGGACGATCACACCCGCGAACACCTGCAAGAGTCACCCAGCGTGGTAACAATGCCGCTGATACTGCTTGCCATACCATCAGTCGCCATTGGCATATTAACCATTGGTCCACTGCTTTTCGGTGATTTTTTCGGCAGTGCCATTCAGGTGCTACCGGAGCACGACGTATTGGCCAAAGTGGGCGAACACTATACCGGCGTATGGGGCTTCATTCTTCACGGTGTATTTAGCGTGCCTTTCCTGCTCGCTGCGGCGGGCGTGGCCACCGCGTGGTTTCTCTACATGAAGCGTCCCGACCTACCCGGCGTGATAAAAGAGCGTTTTAAGGGCATCTACAACACCCTCGACCGCGCTTATGGTTTCGATGATTTCAATAGCACTTTCTTTGCTGGGGGCGTACGTCGTATAGGGCGGTTTATCTGGCAATACAGTGACGTAAAAGTCATCGACGGTGTAATCGTCAACGGAACAGCCAAAACAGTTGGCCTGATATCCGGGGTCGTTCGCCACGTACAGACCGGATACCTCTACCACTATGCTTTCGCCATGATTATTGGATTGCTGTTGCTACTGAGCTTCTTCTTGCCTTGGTAGTTTGGAACGTTAACAAGGGTTCTTTGCATGCTTGATTTACCGTTATTGAGTCTCGTCATCTGGATACCGATACTGGGCGGCGTCGCCGTGCTTGCTGTCGGTAAATATAGTGACGACGATAACGTCACTCGCTGGCTGTCGTTAGCTGTAAGCGTTTTGGCCTTTTTGGTCTCCATACCGCTGTTCGCCGCTTTCGATACCACAACTGCCAATATGCAGTTTGTGGAACAAACGCCGTGGATACCGTTCCTGAATATCTACTACTACCTTGGTGTTGACGGTATTTCGATGCCGCTCATTTTGCTAACGACCTTTTTTACTGTGATCGTTGTCATCGCCGGCTGGGAGGTTATAAAAGAGAAAGTTGCCCAATACATGGCCTGCTTCCTGATTATGGAAGGTCTGATGGTCGGTGTATTCTCTGCCCTGGATGGCGCGCTCTTCTACGTCTTTTGGGAGTGCATGCTGATCCCCATGTTTCTCATTATCGGCATCTGGGGTGGTCCGCGTCGCGTCTATGCAACGTTAAAGTTTTTCCTTTACACCTTTTTTGGCTCGGTACTGCTATTAATCGCGCTGATCTACCTTTACATTCAAGCGGGCAGCTTTTCGATACTCGATTTTCACGCCCTGCCACTGGACATGACGACACAGGTCTTCATCTTTCTGGCATTTTTCACCGGCTTTGCGGTCAAAGTTCCCATGTGGCCGGTGCACACTTGGTTGCCCGATGCTCATGTAGAAGCACCCACGGGTGGATCTGTCATCCTGGCTGCCATGATGTTGAAGATGGGAGCCTACGGCTTCATCCGCTTTATGCTGCCGATCACACCCGACGCCAGTGCGGAGCTGGACTGGCTGATTTTGGGCATGTCCGTATTCGCTATCGTCTACATTGCACTCGTGGCGATGGTGCAAGATGACATGAAGAAACTGATCGCCTACTCATCCATCGCTCACATGGGCTTTGTGACCATGGGCTTCTTTCTGGTATTCAGCATCTTGCGCAACACGGAAAGCATTCAGGGCGCCGCTATCGGCGTAGAGGGTGCGCTGGTGCAGATGATCTCCCACGGACTGATCTCCGGGGCGCTGTTCCTCTGCGTAGGCGTTATGTATGACCGCCTGCACAGCCGTAGCATCAGCGCCTATGGCGGCGTCGCCAACAAGATGCCAGTGTTTGCGGGACTGATGGTCCTGTTTGCCATGGCCAATACCGGATTGCCGGGAACGTCCGGCTTCGTTGGCGAATTTTTCGTCATTCTCGCTGCATTCAAATCCAACTTCTGGCTAGCGACGTTAACTGCCACAACGCTCATCATGGGCGCCGCATATACCCTGTGGATGGTCAAGCGCGTGCTGTTCGGCGAAGTGACCAATGAAGGTGTGGCGGGACTGGAGGATCTGAACAAGCGCGAAACGTGGATGTTGGGGACGCTTGCCGTACTGGTCATCGCTCTGGGTTGCTACCCCGCTCCATTAGTGGATGTTTTTCACGCCACCGTGGACAACTTGCTGATTCACGTAACAACCTCAAAATTGTAAGCACATGAATGCTCGCTCACCGAGGCTTAGAAGACTACAAGGTACTGCACGATAATGAATTTTGAGATACCCAATTTTGCACCGGCAGTACCGGAAATTTTCGTGCTCATCATGGCTTGCGCCATGTTGCTCGTTGAGGTGTATCGCGACCAAAGCAAAGATTGCACCATCATTTATATTCTCTCGCTCGTCACCCTGGCCATCGCCGCTGCGCTCACCCTGGCGCTGGACAATGGAAAAACGCAGATCACCTTCGACGGAATGTTTGTCAGCGACTCCATGAGCAGTTCGCTTAAGCTGTTTACCTATCTGATTACCGGCGCGGTACTCGTCTATTCGCGCAAATACCTTATGGAAAGAGATATCTTTAAAGGCGAATATTTTGTGCTCGCGCTGTTCTCAGTGCTCGGTATGATGGTCATGATCTCGGCACATAACACGCTGGCCATCTACATGGGGCTCGAACTGATGTCGCTCTGCCTGTACGCAATGGTTGCCATGCGTCGCGACTCCAGAGAAGCGATCGAGGCCGCAATGAAGTATTTCGTATTAGGTGCCCTGGGCTCAGGCATGCTGCTCTACGGTCTATCTATTCTCTACGGCGCGACCGGCACACTCGATATCAGTGAAATGGCTACCATCATCAGTGCCGGGCTTTCTGAGCAGGATCAGCTGGTGCTGATGCTTGGCGTCACGTTCTCCATTGTTGGTCTGGCATTCAAGTTGGGGGCCGTGCCCTTTCATATGTGGGTGCCCGATGTCTATCACGGAGCGCCAACAGCCGTCACGTTATTCATCAGCAGCGCGCCCAAATTGGCCGCCTTCGCGCTGGTGATGCGCCTGTTGGTGGAGGGAACTGGAGACCTGATCGAACACTGGCAGAGTATGCTCGTGTTTCTCGCCATCTTGTCTATCGCCATTGGTAACCTCGTTGCCATTGCACAGACGAATATGAAGAGGATGCTGGCCTATTCAGCCATTGCCCACATCGGTTTTCTGCTCTTCGGCATCATCGCCGGGAGCGGTAACGGCTACGCTTCGTCGATGTTCTACATCATTGCCTATGCATTAATGAGCATGGGTGGTTTTGGCATGATTATTCTGCTCAGCAAAAAAGGCTTCGAAGCGGACACGCTGGAAGACTTCAAGGGACTCAACGACCGCAGCCCCTGGTACGCATTCATCATGCTGATTTTGATGTTCTCCATGGCTGGCGTGCCGATCAGTCTCGGCTTCTGGGCCAAACTTGCCGTGCTGCAAGCTTTGGTTGAATCAGGCTTTGTCTGGCTCGCTGTTGCTGCCGTTATCTTTTCGGTTATCGGCGCTTTCTACTACCTGCGCATCGTCTGGTATATGTATTTTGAAAAACCTGCGGATGATGTCACGCCGATCAGTAGCGGGATTGATGTCCGTATCGCAGCAAGCATCAATGGCCTTGCTATTCTGCTGCTAGGGATATTTCCGGCGTCTCTGACAACCATGTGCGACGTCGCGCTAGGTCTCTATTAAAAAGCCCCAAGCTATAGCCTGTAAGCACCTCACACCCTTACCTCGGTTCACTATCGTGGCTGCTTCATCACTAGTCTGGATTTTGATTGCTGCTGCCATCGTTGCCGCCAACTTACCCTGGTTAAGCGAACGACTCTTTTTCGTTATCCCGCTCAGTCAGGGTAAACGGGTTTGGATGCGCTTGCTTGAGTGGCTATCGATGTATCTGCTCATTGGCATGTTGGCTATCGGTCTTGAGAACAAGACCATCGGTTCAAACCACCCGCAAGACTGGGAGTTCTACACTATTAATTTTTTTATTTTCATGGTCTTCGCCTTTCCCGGCTTCATCTACCGCCATGACCTTCTAAAACATATTCAGAAACGTTAATCTGCGCCCCGCACTCTTTCCCTCATCAGCGCTAACGAAAAATCCTAAAGAGCGCGCGGCCCCTCGCCGCCAACGTAATAAACCCGCTCCCCTCCTTGTCTGTTCTGGAAAAGAGAAGAACGGAAGTGTACAGTCGGGAGTGAACGGAATCACTATGCCCCAATTAGAGATGGCCATCAGCACGCGTGATGACATCACAACGTGAGTGAGCAACAATAACCTTGGCGGGAATCCCCTGATGAGCTCGGACACCAGCTACCAGCATCAAGATACACTGGATTTTTTGAATAGCAGTGGCCCACTCAAAACCAAGATCACCTGCGCGCACCAAGCCGTCAGCAAAAAACTACCGTTTATCGCGCGCATTGCGCTCACCCTCTACGACCCGGAAACAAAGATATTAAAAACCTACATGCACAGCAGCGGCGGAGAGAGCCCACTGGCCAACTATCAGGCGCTGCTGGACAACGCACCCTCTCTTAAAGAGATTCTGTTAAAAGGGCGCCCTCGCGTTATCAACAACATGCTCACCTTTGAGACGGCCCCCCAGGAACACACCCAGCGTATTGGGCGCCAGGGCTACGCAGCCAGCTACACCTTGCCACTCTTTAACAACGGCGACTTCATAGGCTTTCTCTTTTTCAACTCCTACGAGCCCGATGTCTTCACCGAAAGCGTGCTGGCAGAGCTGGATATGTGGGGTCACCTGATCGCATTAATGGTTATAAAAGAGCTCGCATCTCTGAACACTTTAAGCGCCGCACTCAAAACAACAGGCCATATTACTCATCAACGCGACCCAGAGACCGGCAGCCACCTCGACCGTATGTCACGTTACAGCCGCTTGATAGCGCGTGCACTGGCTGAAAAACACCGCCTCGATGATGATTATATTGAGCATATTTTCATGTTCGCGCCGCTGCACGATATCGGAAAAATTGCCATACCAGACCACATCCTGCTCAAACCCGGCAAGCTCACCGAAGAGGAGATGAACATCATGAAAACGCACACCAGCAAAGGTAGCGAAATGATTGATGGCATGTTGCAAAATTTCGGGCTAGATCACCTCGCCGATGTCAACATACTGCGCAATATCGCCGTTTGCCACCATGAATCCCTCGACGGGTGTGGCTACCCTCATGGCAAGAAAGGTAACGAAATCCCCCTCGAGGCACGCATCGTGGCCGTTGCCGATGTATTTGATGCCCTGACTAGCAAGCGCTCCTACAAGGAGGCCTGGAGCAATAGCGACGCCTATGCTGCGCTACAGAAAATGGCTGGCGAACAACTTGACCAGGATTGCGTCGAAGCACTGATCAACAGTAGCGACGAGGTGGCTGAAATTCAGGCGCACTTCAAAGAAAATGCCTT